>DASZNG010000156.1:0-26579 GCA_035551535.1 Acidimicrobiales bacterium
GCTGGTGCGCAACGCGGTGGATCGGCTGACCGATCTGCAGCGGGCGGTGATCCGCAACCGGTTCGGGTTCGACGGGTCGGATCCCGCCTCGCTCCAGACCACGGCCGAACGGCTCGGGGTGGGCGTCCGCAAGGTGCGCCAGGCCGAAGCCGAGGCCCTGGAGATCCTCGGCGACAGCCAGGCCCTCGAAGCCGCCCACGAAGCCGCCTGACCGGACGGGATCAGCCCGACAGGCGGTCGAGTTCGGCTTGGAGGTCGGCGGGGAGGGCGGAGGTCCAGGTCGACCGGGTGCCCGAACGCGGGTGGTCGAAGGCCAGCTGGAAGGCGTGCAGGAACGGGCGGGTGACGGTGGCACCGGGGAGTGACCTCCCCCGGGCGTAGACCGGGTCGCCCACTACCGGGTGGCCGATGGCCGACAGGTGGACCCGAATCTGGTGGGTTCGACCGGTCTCCAGGGTGGCCTCGACCAGGGTGGCCGGTACCGGCTCGGTGAACCGCTGCTCCACCCGGTAGCGGGTACGGGCCTCTTTCCCTTTGCGCGACACCGACATCCGGGTCGGCGAGGTGACCGAGCGACCGATCGGAGCATCCACCACCCCGGATTCACCGTCGATCTCGCCCAGCACCAGGGCCCGGTAGTGGCGGGACACGCTCCGATCCCCGAGCTGGGCCACCAGCGAGCGGTAGGCGTCGGGCGACCGGGCCACCACCAGAAGCCCCGAGGTGCCCCGGTCGAGCCGGTGGACGATGCCGGGCCGGTCGGGGTCGGCCCCCACCGCGTCGGCCAGCGAGGCCAGGTCGGGGTAGCGGGACAGCAGCCCGTTCACCAGGGTGCCGGTCTGATGCCCGGCCCCGGGGTGGACCACCAGCCCGGCGGGCTTGTCCACCACCACGATGTCGGCATCGTCATGGACCACCTCGAACGCCACCGTGGGGTCGGCGGCCGGCGCCGGTTCCGGCTCCTCCTCGCCGAGCTCCACGGCCAGCAGCTCGCCCTCCCGGAGGGGACGGCTGCGAGCGTGCACCGTCTCCCCTCCCACCCGGACCCGGCCCGACGCCACCAGATGGTCGACGGCGGAGCGGGAGATGTCGGCCAGCAGGGCGACCGCCCGGTCCACCCGGACCCCGTCGAGGGACGAGGGCACCGAGACCGAGAGCTGGCTCACGTGGCCGGCTGCCGGCGGAACAGCGAGAGGGCCAACAGCACGCAACCGACCACGATGCAGGCGTCGGCCACGTTGAAGGTCGGCCAGAAGTGGAAGTCGATGAAGTCGACCACCGCCCCGTGGTCGGCGCGGAACATCCGGTCGGCGAGGTTGCCCACCGCGCCCCCGATGATCAGCCCGAGGATGACGGCCCGTGAAAAGGACGGCGAACGGTAGACCAACACCAGCAGCACGGTGACCAGGATGACGGCGATCACCACCAGCACCGCGGCGTCCCCCTGGAACAAGCTGAACGCCGAGCCGGTGTTCCGGCTCAGGGCCAGGTCGAGCGTCCAGATCACATGGATCGGGCCGGTGTCGAGACGGCCGACGGCCCACCACTTGGTCAGTTGGTCCACCGTCACCACCACCGCGGCGACGGCGACGGCGCCGGCCAGCCGGAGGGACGCGCCGGCCGGAGCACCCCGTCGAACCGTGCTCGATTCGGCGTTGCTGGTCAGCGTCGCGACAGCCCCCCGCTCTTACAGGCCACACACAGCCGGGCATAGGGCAGGGCCCGGAGCCGGGCCTTGGGGATGGACTGGTAGCAACGCTCGCAGGCGCCGTAGGTCTTCCGGGCGATGCGCTCCAGGGCGTCGTCGATCTCCTCCACCGCCGCCTGGGCCTGGGCCGAGAGGGCAAGATCGCGCTCGCGGTCGACCGCCACCGTGCCCCCCTCGCCGCCTTCGGCATCGAACTGCACGTCGCCGGGCTCCCGCTCCTGGGCCAGCGAGTCCGCCTCGGCCCGCAGGTCCTCGGCCTGGCCCTGGGCCACCGCCCGCTCCTCCAACAGCAAGAGCCGCTGCTCCTCGAGGAACTTCGGCTCCTTGGCGTACGGGCCCACCGTCGGCCGCTTCGGGGCGGGCGGGGCGACCGGCGCCGCCTTCTTGGCCGGGGCCGTCTTCCTGGCCGGGGCGGCTTTGGTGGCCGGAGCCGACTTGGCGGCGGTCACCGTCTTCTTGGCCGGAGCGGCTTTGGTGGTCGCCGGCGCCTTCTTGGCGGGAACCGTCTTCTTGGCCGGGGTCACCGGCTTCCGGGCCGGGGACGCCTTGGTGGTCGGCACCGTCTTCTTGGTGGTCGCCGGCGCCCTCTTGGCGGGAACCGTCTTCTTGGCCGGGGTCGCCTTCTTGGTCGGCACCTTCCGGCCCGGGGTCACCGCTTTGGTCCCCTTGCGCGCCGGCGCCGCTTTCACCACGGGTGCCCGCTTCTTCGTCGTCATTCCTTGGACCTCCTCAGGGACCAACCGCACCCGCCGTGACCCGATTGGGCCTCAAAAAATGTGTGTCCGTCCATTGTGGTGAGCGGGTGACGATACCGTGCCCAACGGGGCCCGGCAATCCGAAAACCCACCGACCGTGCCGGGCACCATAGCGGGTGAACACCGAGCGTCAGTCGGCACCGCCGAGTGCGGGGTTGGTTTCCCCTGTTCAGCGGGGCCCAGGGGAGGGGAAGGTGGAGCCGTGCGCCGGCGGCGGCTCAGCGAAACCGCCGAGCCGGTCAGTTCGGACGGGCCTGAGCCGCTTCTCCCGACTTGGGCATGCTCCGGGTGCCGGCCGGGGGGTTGGCCTCGGGGGCCGGGGGTCGCCCCGGGCCCGCCGGTTGTTTGGGGTCGGGGGCCGGGGGTCGGGGCGGGCCCGCCGATCCCGGCGCCGGGCGCTCGGAGGCGCCGGCGGGACGACCGGCCAAGGCGGCGGCCGGCTGCACATTGTCGTCGACCCACTTGATCACTTCGGTGAGGGCGGCCCGCAACCGCTGGCGCTCGGCCTCCAGGTGGCGGGCCATGGCCTCCACGTCGCCGGTGAGCTGCACCCGGATCCCCTCGAGCCGGGTGACTTCCTCGCGCAGCCGGCGCTCGGAATCGGCGGTGATCTGGGCGACGCTCGACTCGGCGGTGGCGCGCACGCTCCGGGCGTGGGCCTCGGCTTCGGCCACCAGCTTGGCCGCCCGCGCCTCGGCATCCGCCTTGGTCTCGTCGACGAATTTCTGCGCCAACAACAGGGTGCGCTGCAGGGTCTCGTCGGCCAGTCCGGCATCCTGCTCGGCGGCCGGCGCCGGGCGGGGCTCGGCCGACTCCAGCTGGGAGATGCGCTCGCTGGCCTGCCGGAGTCGTTCGCTGGCCTGGCGGAGCTGCTCCTGGAGCCCTTCTGCCTCGACCGCCGCCTTCTCCAGGTACTCATCCACGTCATCCCGGTGGTACCCCTTGAGGGTCTCTCGGAACTCGACGGTTCGTAAGGAATCAAGGGCTGGTTGCGACGAAGCCATGTCCGTCATGCTAGCTGGGCTGGGCTGATGGCCCGTGGATGGCGGGTCGGGGGCCAGGGGGGCGTCGTCGTCGGCGTCTGGATGGGTTTTATGCAATTTCATCCCAGCACCAGCGGGACGATGATGACCTGGATGACCAGGATCACCACCAGGACCGACAGGTCCAGCCCCACCCCCCCGATCCGGGCGGTGGGAAGCACCCGACGCACCAGATTGAGGACCGGGTCGCAGACCAGCGCCAGTGCCCGCTGGACCTTGCGGATCGGGGAGTCATAGGCGGGCTGCACCCAACTGAGCAGCGAGTAGGCGATCAGCACGAAGACGTAGAGCTCGAGGAGATAGCCGACCAAACGCATGGCTGTTCAGACTATCCCGGCGAGGTAGGCCCGACGGTTCAGGGGTTGACCAGGCCACGCTCGGTCAGACGCTGCCGCTCCTCTTCCGACACCTTCACATTGGAGGGGGTGAGGAGGAAGACTTCGTCGGCCACCCGTTCCATGCCCCCGGCCAGCGCGTAGGTGACCCCGCTGCAGAAATCGATCATCCTCCGCTGGAGGTCACGATCGCCGTTCTGGAGGTTGACGATGACCGGTTGGTTGGCCATCAGCCGGTTGGCGATCTCCTGGGCATCGGCGAAACGGGTGGGCGCCACCACGTGCACCTTGGCCCCGGCCGCCTCCGCGGAGATGGGCCGGATGGAAGAAGGGCGGGCGGCGATGGTCGGCTGCTGGGCAACGGGGACCGGGCCGGGCGGCTCCTCCAAGGGAAGGGTCCGGATCCGGCTGGGGGCGACGGCCGGCATCGGATCGTCCCGCTCATCCATCCGCCTCGGACGTTGGGGGGCGTGACTGACCGCCGCCGGGCCCCGAGGCTCGTCGTAATCGTAGTCGTCGTAGTCGTCGTCGACGAGGCCGAGATAGGCCATCGTCTTCTTCATGAATGAGGCTGCCATCTTTCCCTCCGTCGAACAGCGTAGTGCCTGACTCGCCTGGTGGGTGGATACCGGGCGAGTCAGTCCTTCGGCGGTCGATCCCCGAAAAGTCCTCTTCCGATGCGCACCATCGTCGACCCTTCGGCCACCGCCACCTCGAGATCCTCGGACATCCCCATCGATCGAACCGGCAGGTCAAGACCATCGGCCAGGGCGGTCACCGCCCGGAACCCGGCCCGGGAGCCCTCGGGGGGCCCGGGCGGCCCGACCGCCATCAGGCCGGCCACGTCCAGATCCTCCTGGCGCAGGGCCGAGACCAGCCCGGGGACGCCGTCGGGGGGGCAACCGCCCCGCCCCGGGAGCCCGGCGATGTCGACCTGGACGAGCACCCGGGCCCCCGGTCGCCGTCGGGCGATGGCGCGACCCTCCTCCGGCCGGCTGACCCCCTGCCAGCACGCCACCAGCGGGGCCAGCCGGGCGATCTTGTTCCGTTGGATCGAGCCCAGAAAGTGCCAGCGGGGCACCGGATCCCCGGCGCCGGTCGCCCCCGCCTTGGCCACCAACTCGTCGGCGTAGTTCTCCCCGATGTCGACGATGCCGGCGCCGAGGGCGGCCCGCACCGCGTCGCCGCCGAACCCCTTGGTCACCGCCACCACCGCCACCGTCGACGGATCCGCGCCCGCCACGGCGATGCGCTGGCGGACGGCGGCCAGCCGGACGGCGATGTCGTCGGCCCGGACCCCGGTGGGCGTCGTCACCGGGGGGGCCCGGCCGTCGACCACACCACCAGCGCCTGCCGCTCCACCTCCGCCCGCCCCCGATGCGAGAAGTACCGGTCATCGCAGGCGGTGCACGCCTCGACGCCGGGAACCGGGCGCACCGCGGCGGCCCGGAAGGCGGCGGCGACGGTGGCGGGCAGGTCCAGCGCCGGTTGGCCGGTGGCCGTCGTCGCCCGGACGCCGTCGCCGTACCGCGCCGCCACCGGGTCGAGGTCGACCCCGGAGAACGGGTAGCACTCGGGACGGATGGTGGGACCCATCGCGCCGTGGACCGTGGTGGCCCCGAGACCGCGCATGGCCGCGGCCGCGGCTTCGACCACCCCCTCCAGCAGGCCCCGCCATCCGGCGTGCACGGCGGCGAAGACGCCTTCGTCACTCCCGAGCGCGATCGACGCGCAGTCGGCGGTGAGGACGGCCAGACCCACCGACGGTGAGGCCGACACCAACCCGTCGGCTTCCGGGAACCGGTCGGTCGGGGGGTCGACGACCCCGTCGCTGACCAGCCCGGCGTCGGTGACGATGTGGATGGTGGCCCCGTGGACCTGGCGGAGCCGGTGGAGACGCAGGGGGCCACCCGATCCCGACAGCTGGGCGGCGAACCCGTCGAGCGGATCCACCCCTCCGGGTTGCCGACGCTGGTCCCCGTGGGAACGATCCGACCAACCGGCCCGGATGGCTCCGGCGACGGCGACGACGATGGCCGGTGAGCGGCTCCGGGTCAGCGAAGGAAGGACGGGACGTCGAAGTCGTCGTCCCCCAGATCGAGGTCGTCGTCGGTCGGCGAGGCGAAGATGTCCTCGTGGGCCGTGTCCAACCCGAGCACCTTGCTGTGGCCTTCGTCCCGACCGGCGTTGGTGTGCGGCTCGGCCGAACCCCGGCCTCCGGACTCCCAGCGCTCGAATCCGGCGGCGATGACGGTGACCCGGACTTCGTCGCCCATCTCCTCGTCGATCACGCTGCCGAAGATGATGTTGGCATCGGGATGGGCCACCCCGTGGATGATCTCGGCCGCCTCGTTGACTTCGAACAGCCCGAGATCGGGGCCACCGGCAATGTTGAGAAGGATGCCGCGGGCCCCTTCGATCGACGCTTCCAACAGCGGACTGGTGATGGCCGCCCGGGCGGCGTTCACCGATCGCCCCTCACCGGTCGACGAGCCGATCCCCATGATGGCGGTCCCGGCATTGGCCATGATCATCTTCACGTCGGCGAAGTCGGTGTTGATCAAACCCGGGATCGTGATCAGGCTGGTGATGCCCTGGACTCCCTGCATCAACACCTCGTCGGCCATCTTGAACGCGTTGACCATGGAGGTCTTCTCGCTCGACACGGTGAGCAACCGGTCGTTGGGGATGATGATGAGGGTGTCGACCTTCTCTTTGAGGTTTTGAATGCCGGCTTCGGCCTGCACCGAACGGCGGCGACCCTCGAAGGTGAACGGACGGGTCACGACCCCGATGGTGAGCGCACCCAGGCTCTTGGCGATCTCGGCGACCACCGGGGCGGCGCCGGTCCCGGTGCCGCCACCCTTGCCGGCGGTGATGAACACCATGTCGGCGCCCTTCAGCGCCTCCTCGATCTCCGACCGGTGCTCCTCGGCGGCCAGACGCCCGACTTCGGGGTCACTTCCGGCCCCCAGTCCCCGGGTCAACTGTCGGCCGATGTCCAACTTGAGGTCGGCGTCGCTCATCAGGAGCGCCTGGGCGTCGGTGTTGGTGGCAATGAACTCGACCCCGCGAAGACCGGCCTCGATCATGCGGTTGACGGCGTTGACGCCGCCGCCTCCCACGCCCACCACCTTGATGACGGCGAAGTAATTGTTCTGAGCAGGAACGGTCATGTATTCCCTTACCCTCGACCAAAGGTTGAAACCGTTCCAACCAGCGAGTTCGTCACAACGATACGGTTCATGGAGTACCTGGTCAAGCAACCTCGACGTTGTCAAGAGCTTAATTCGTCTCGATTCCCAGGTGAGGGATGGTACTCGTCAACTCACTGTCGGGGCTCCGGGAACGGTGACGTCGATGGTTTTCATCCCCTTGAGTGACGCATGGGCGATGATGCTGGCCACATCCTGGTACTTGACGGTGAGATCGGAGTCGGTGCCCATCACCACGGTGAGGCCGGAGTTGAGGGCGAGGTCGACAGTTCGGTCCGGCGCCACCGTCACCGAGACCACCTGGGAGGAAAACGCCAGGGGCAGCGTCCCGCTCACCTGCAGACCCGACGCCGCCGCCGAGGGCAGCACCCGGCCCGGCCGGCCCGGCGCCACCGTCCCGGCCGAGGTGTTCACCACCAGCTGCACCAGCCCCGGCGGCCGGGCCGGAGCCACGGCCAGCACCCGACCGGTGGCGTCGACCTGGGCCCAGGAGCCGGACCCGGCGGCCATCACCGCCACCGGCACCCGTTCGCTCACCGTCACCTGGACCCCGTCGGGCCAGTGCCGGGCGACGGTGGCGGTCCGGATGAACGGCAGGGCGTTGACCCGGGCGGCGGCGGCTCCGGCGTCCACGTTGATCAGCAACGGCCGGTGGGCCAGGCCGGCGGCGGCGACGATCTCGGCAGTACCGGTGTGGGCGTGGGCGCCGGTCACCGTCACCACCCGCGCCGAGAACAACGAAGTGTGGAGCAGCGCCAGTCCCCCGCCGATGATCACCACCACCGCCAGCAACCCGACGAGCACCCGGAGGCGGCGCCGACCCACCCGTCGCTGCACCGACTGCCGGCGTTGACGGATCCGCGGGTCGATCGACGGCCGGGTGGCGGTCGGCGGTCGGCGGGGCGGCGACGTCACCACTGCCCCGGTGGATCGGAATCGAAACCGACCATGCGCACCTCGGTACGGAGATCGACTCCGGTCTTGGCGGCCACCGTCGCCTGCACGTGGGCGATCAGGGCGGCCACGTCGTCGGCCGAGCCATCCTCGTCGGCCTGGATGAAGTTGGCGTGCTTCTCCGACACCTGCGCGCTCCCGAGGCGGAAGCCCTTCAACCCCGCCGCCTCGACGAGCCGACCGGCCGAGTCCTCCGCCGGGTTGGTGAACACCGACCCGGCGTTGCTCCCCCCCGGCTGGTTGGCCCGCCGCCAGCGCACGATGGCGGCGATGGCGGCGGCCCCGCGCTCGGGATCGCCGTCGACCAGCCGGAAGCGGGCCGCCACCACCACCTCGGAGGCGGCCAGCGAGGTGTGGCGGTAGGCCATCTGCAGCCGGTCGGCGGGGGCGTCGGCCACCGTCGCGGTCCGGAGGTCCACCCGGCGGTAACCCACCAGGCTGCCGGCGGTATCCGAGCCGTGGCCCCCGGCGTTCATGCAGACGGCGCCCCCGACCGAGCCCGGGACCCCCACCGCCCATTCGAGCCCGGAGAGCCCGGCGGCGGCGGTGCGGCGGGCCAGCACCGGGAGGCTGACCGCCGCCCCGGCCCGCACCTGCCGGCCCTGGATGTCGATGGCCTCGAAACCGTCGCCCAGGGCGACCACCAGGCCGGCAAAGCCCCGGTCGGCGACCAGCAGGTTCGAGCCCCGGCCGAGGACCAGCACCGGCACCGACGATCCGTCGAGGGCCCGGGCCACCGCCTCCAGCTCCTCCTCGTCGACGGGCTCGACCAGTAACGCCGCCGTCCCCCCGACCCGGTAGGTGGTCCGGGCCCCCAGCGGGGCGTCGCGTCGGGCTCGGCTCCCCAGCGCCTCTCCAACGGCGCCCAGCTCGTCGGAGGCGGCGGTCATCGCCCCCCTACCATCCCGGATCGTCCAGCAGCTCGTCGGGAAGCGAGGTGAGGTCACCGGCCCCGAGGGTGAAGACCAGGTCGCCGGGGCGGACGAGTTCCTCGATGACCTGACGGAGCTCGCTCCGCCCGGGGACGTAGCGCACGTCCTTGGCCGGGTCCGACCGGCGGATGGCCTCGGCCACCAGCTCACCGGAGACTCCGGGGATCGGCGCCTCACCGGCGCCGTAGATGTCGGTCACCATCACCACGTCGGCGTCGGCGAAGGCGTCGCCGAAGGCCTGCCCCAGCGACCGGGTCCGGCTGTACCGGTGGGGCTGGAACACCGCGATGACCCGCTCCCAGCCGCCGTCCTGGGCCGCACCCAACATGGCCCGGACCTCGCTGGGGAGATGGGCGTAGTCGTCGACGAAGGTGACCCCGTTGGCATCGCCCCGGAACTCGTACCGGCGGGCGACTCCGGCGAACCGGGCCAGGGCCCGGGCGGCGGCGTCGAAGGGCACCCCGGCGGCCAGCGCCGCCACCGTGGCCACCGCGGCATTGCGGGCGTTGTGGAGCCCGGGGATGGGTATGGACAGATGACCGAGGGAGGCACCGGAGTTGTCCAGCAGGTCGAAGGTGATCGAGCTCCGGGACGGATGGATGTTGACCATCCTCCGGCTGCAGTCGGCACCGACACCGACGGTCTCCCCCCGGTGGCGGCGACCGATCCCGGCGGCCACCGGGTCGTCCCCTCCCACCACCGGCGGCATCGACGAGTGGGCGACGAACTCCTCGAAGGCGGTCTGCACCCCCTCGAAGGAGCCGTAGTGGTCGAGATGGTCGGCCTCCACATTGGTGACGACGGCAATGTCGGGTTGGAGGGCGAGGAAGGTCCCGTCGCTCTCGTCGGCCTCCACCACCAACCAGTCGCCGTCGTCCCAGACCGCGTTGGTGCCGATCTCGTTGACTTCGCCGCCGATGATGAACGACGGCCGCATGCCCGCCTCCACCAACATCAGGGCCAGCATCGACGCGGTGGTGGTCTTCCCGTGGGTACCGGCCACCGCGATGCCGCGCCGGAGAGCGGCGATGGCGGCCAGCGTCTCGGCCCGGCGGAACACCGGGATCCCGCGCCGGACCGCCTCGGCGACCTCGGGGTTGCGGTCGTTGACCGCCGACGACCGGGTGACGACATCGGCGTTGCCGACGTTGGCGGCCGCATGGCCCACCGCCACCTCGATCCCGGCCGCCCGGAGTCGCTCGGTGACCGACGAGTCCTTCAGATCGGTCCCGGTCACCGAATGGCCCATGGTGGCCAGCACCATGGCGATGGCACTCATCCCCGCACCACCGATCCCCACCACGTGAACGGACATCGGCCGGGAGAGCTCGAGTCTGGGTGCAACGTTCATGAGGCCCCCTTTCGCGTCGGAGCTGGCCGGGCGTGGTCCTCGACCACCCTCGCCCCGGCATCGGCGGCATTCGGTCGTCCGAGCGACCGGGCCGACCGGCCCATGGCCTCGAGGGCGTCGGGGTCGGCCAGCAACCAGTCGAGGAGCCCGGCCAGTCGGGCGGGGTCGCAGTCGATGTCGGGGAGCACCACCGCCCCGCCGGCCTGCTCCAGGACCCGGGCGTTGGCGGTCTGGTGGTCCCCGGGGGCGCCGGGCAACGGCACCAGCACCGACGGCACGCCGGCGGCGGCGAGCTCGGCGATGGTCATGGCTCCCGCCCGGCAGACGACGATGTCGGCGGCCGAGTAGGCCGCGGCCATCCGCTCCTCATAGGGGACCCGCCACACCGGCCCGGGCGGCCCGGCCGGCGGGGAGGCGGCCTCCACCGCTTCCCAGTCCCGACGCCCGACGATGTGGTAGATCGTCCGGTCCTCCCGGGACCGCCACTGCCCGGCCAGCCCCAGCACCGCGTCGTTGATGCGACGAGCCCCGAGGGATCCACCGAAGACGACCACGGTGGCCCGGTCGGCCGGCAGGCCGAGGATCCGGCGGGCGGCCCGGCGATCGTCCGGGGTGCGCCCGACGGCGGCGATCTCCGGCCGCACCGGGGTTCCGGTGACCACCGCCCGGGGGAGCCGGGTGCCCGTCCACCCCACCGCGCTGGCCCGGGCGAACCGACCGAGCAGCCGGTTGGCCACGCCGGGGGCGGCGTCCACGTTGACCAGCACCAGCGGTACGCCCCACACCAACGCCCCCAGCGAGGCGGGCAGGCTGGCATACCCCCCAACCGACACCACCACCCGGGGCCGGCGCCGGGCCACCAGGCCCAGGGCGGCGACGACCGCCACCCCGAGCCCGGCCAGCGCCCCGAGGTTCTGGGCGATGACCCGGGGACGAAGGCTCCGGTTGATCCCCCGGCCGGGTAACAGGGTGAACGGGAACCCCCGGCTCTCGAGGGCGATCCGGTCCTGTCCCCGGCGGGACCCGACGAACTCGATGGTGGCCCGGTCGTGGCCCTGGGAGACGAGGGACTCGGCGATGGCCAGCGCCGGTTGCAGATGACCGGCGGTTCCCCCTCCGGCCATCAGTGCATACCGTTCCACCATTACCGGGAGGGCGCCCGCCGGGCCGGGCGGACCGCAGGCCGCGGCACTCGCTCGTGACCGGCGATGTTCAACAGGACGCCCACCGCGGCCAGGGAGATCACCAGCGATGATCCACCGAATGACACGAACGGGAGGGGGATGCCGGTCACCGGCAGCACCCCGATGACCGCGCCGATGTTGATCAGGCACTGACTGGTGATCCAGATGGTGATGCCGATGGCCATCAGGCTCCCGAACCGGTCCGGTGCCCGGGTCGCGGCCCGCAGCCCGTACCAGGCGAACAGGAAGAACAGCCCGAGGAGCGCGACCGCCCCGACCAGGCCGAGCTCTTCGCCGACCACCGAGAAGATGAAGTCGGTGTGGGCGTTGGGGAGCAGCCCCCACTTCTGGCGTCCGCCGCCCAGCCCGAGACCGAAGAGGTGGCCGGAACCCAGGCCGATGAGGGACTGCCAGACCTGATAGCCGGAGCCGGAATGGTTGGCCCCCGGGTTGAGGAAGGACAGGATCCGGTCCCGGCGGTAGGGGTCGGCCAGCCCGACCACCACCGCCAACGCCGCGAAGGCCATCAGGATCTTGAGAATCGGACCCACCGGAACCCCGCCCATGAACAGCATGCCGAAGGCCACACAACAGAGCACCAGGGCGGTCCCCATGTCCGGCTGCTTGAGGATCAGCAAGGAGGAGACCCCGAGAATGATCAGCACCGGGAGGATCACCGACTTGGCGTCGGCGGTCCGGTCCACCCGCCGGGTGAGCAGGTCGGCGACGAAGACGATGAGGGCGAGCTTCATCAACTCGGAAGGCTGGAGGCGGAACTGACCGAATCCGATCCAGCGCGACGAGCCACCGGCGGTGACGCCGATGCCGGGCATCAGGACCACCACCAACATCCCCATCGTCCCGATCAGCAGGGGCACCCGGATCTTCCGCCACTTGCGGTAGTCGATCCTCGAGAAGGCGGCCAGCGCCACCAGACCCAGGCCCATCCACATGACCTGGCGGAGGAAGATCCCCCACGTCGACCCGTAGAGGCTCATCGAGATGACCGGCGAGGCCGAGCCGACCATGACCAGCCCGAACACGCACAACACCCCGGTCAGCACCATCAGCGCGGTGGCGGTCGGGACCCGGGCCAGCCGGGAGCGGGGCGGGGTGGCGCGGGTGGCGGTCCGGGCCGGGCTGGAGGGATGCCGTTGCCGCGTCGCGGCGCGATGGGTGGCCGTGCGGGACGGGGTTCGGGCGTGGGCGGTGTCAACCATAGACACCACCAGCTTCGCTTAGGCCGGCACCCAGGTGGTGGAACCTCGTCGGCACCGGTGTGCTCATCGCCGCCGTCTTCATCATCCGGCCAGCTTGGAGACGGAGAGAAAGTCGGCGTAGAAGAGACCGAGGCCGCCGGCCGCGCACAGACCGGCCAGAATCCAGAATCGGATGATGACGGTCGTCTCCGGCCACCCCAACAGCTCGAAGTGGTGATGGAGCGGGGCCATCAGGAACACCCGTCGGTGGAAGACCCGGAAGCTGATCACCTGGATCACCACCGACAGGGTCACGATCACGAACAGGCCGCCGATGATGGGCAGCAGCAGGTCGAGGTTCATCAACAGGCAGAGCGCGGCCAGCCCGGCGCCGATGGACAACGACCCGGTGTCCCCCATGAAGATCCGGGCCGGGGCGGCGTTCCACCACAGGAAGCCCAGGCAGGCGCCGGCCAGGCCCACCGAGGTGAGGGCCAGGTCCAGGGCGTCGGGGACGTGGTAGATGCCGAAGTGGCGGTACTGCCAGTAGCCGATGACGGCCAGGGTGGCGAAGCCGAAGGTCGCCGACCCGGCGGCCAGCCCGTCGAGGCCGTCGGTCAGGTTCACCGCGTTGGCGGTGGCGGCGATGATCACCGTCGCCCACACCACCCACAGACCGGTACCCAGGTGGACGTTGAGGGAGTCGTAGCGGGTGAAGGACAGGTTGGTCGAGATGTGGGCCCAGTACACCGACAGCAGGGCGAACCCGAGGCCGAGGGCGATCTGGGCACCGAACTTGGCCCGTTTGTTCAAGCCCAGGCTGCGGCGATGACGGACTTTGATCCAATCGTCGGCGAACCCGATCAACGACGCCCCCAGCACCGCCAGCAACACCAGGATCCCCGAAGGGGAGACGTGGGTACCGGGGATGGACCGGGCGGCCAGGTACCCGATGGTGAGGGCGATGACGATCCCGATGCCGCCCATGGTCGGAGTGCCGGCCTTGGCGATGTGGACCTGCGGGCCGTCCTCCCGGATCTGCTGGCCGATGTTGTTCTTGATCAGCCAGCCGATGAGGACCGGGGTGAGGAGGGCGGCGACCACCAGGGCCACCCCGCCCGACGTCATCAGCGAGATCATCGCGGGTTCCCGGCATCGAGGGCGGCCAGGGCCCGCCGGGCCTCGGCCCGATCGTCGAAGGGGACCACCGAGCCGTCCCGCTCCTGGGTGGTCTCGTGCCCCTTCCCGGCCAGCACGATCACGTCGCCGGTCCGGGCCAGGCCCACCGCCCGGGCGACCGCCGCCGACCGGTCCGGCTCGATCACCAGCTCGGCGCCGGGGCCGATGCCCGCCCGGACCTGGGCGATGATCTCGAGCGGGTCCTCCGAACGCGGGTTGTCGGAGGTGAGCACGACCACGTCGGCCAGCCGTCCGGCCACCTCCCCCATCATCGGGCGCTTCTCGGGGTCGCGGTCGCCCCCGGCCCCGAACACGGACACCACTCTTCCGGCGCCGGCCATCCGGCGCGCCGAGGTCAGCGCCGCCTCGAGCCCGGCCGGGGTGTGGGCGAAGTCGACCAGCACCGCGAACGGCGGCCCGGCCGTCACCACCTCCATGCGGCCCGGTGGCGGGGACACCGAGGTGAGGCCGGCGACGATGGCCGGCTCCTCGATCCCGAGGCCGGTGGCGATGGCCGCGGCCACCAGCGCGTTGTCGATGTTGAAGGTTCCCGACAGCGGCAGGGTCACCGGATGCCCGTGCCAGCTGAACGACGAGGAGCCCACCGCCAGCGCCACCTCGGAAGCGTCCGATCGCCGGACCTCGGCCACCGCCACCCCGGCCAGCTGGCGGGCCAAGCGCCCACCCCAGGGGTCGTCGATGTTGATCACCGCCAACCGGGTTCTCTCGGGGACGAACAGGCTGGCCTTGGCGGCGAAGTACGCCTCCATGGAGTGGTGATGGTCGAGATGTTCATGGCTGAGATTGGTGAAGGCGGCAACGTCGAAGACGATGCCGTCCACCCGGTGCTGGGTTAACGCGTGAGACGAAACCTCCATGGCCACCGCCCGCCGGCCCTGGTGCCGGAAACCGGCCAGGGTGGCCTGGAGGTCGGGTGACTCCGGGGTGGTCCGCTCACCGGTGAGCGTGCCGATGGCTCCGGCCGGCGTTCCGGCCGCAGCGAGGATCGACAGTACCAGGTGGGTCACGGTGGTCTTGCCGTTGGTGCCGGTGACCCCGACCATGTCCAGGTGGCGGGACGGATTCCCGAAGAAGGCGGCGGCAACCCGGGCCATCGCCGGCCGGACCCCGCCTTCCGGCACCCGGACCTGCGGAACATCCAGGTCAAGAAACCTTTCGACCAGCAGGACGACGGCCCCGGCCGCCACCGCGTCGGCGGCGAAGCGGTGCCCGTCGGTGGTGGTGCCGGGCACGCAACAGAACAGGGCCCCGGCCCCGACCCGGCGGCTGTCGAAGGCGATCGAGGTCACCTCGACGGGCTCGAGGCTCCCCCGGGTCCCGACCAGCTCGACGTCCCCGAGCAGCTCCTTCACTCGCATTCGACGGGCACTCGCATTGAAGCCAGGCGCGCTCTTCGAGCGCCCGCCGGCATCTAGGCGCCTTCAGTCACAGCTCCGGCCGGGACCGTCACCGTTCCGGTTCCCCCGACGGCTCCACTGGACGTGGACGTGGTGGCCGCGGCGTTGGTGGGAATGCCGTAGTGGTGCAGGGCATATTCCATGATGGTAGAGAATACCGGGGCCGCCACCGCCCCTCCGTAGATCGGGGTCGGGCGGTCGAGCACCACTACCGCCGACAGCACCGGGTTCTGGGCCGGCGCGAAGCCGACGAACGAGCCGTAGAAGGCGCCGGAGATGTACCCCAGATGGCTCGGATCGGGGATCTGGGCGGTCCCCGTCTTGCCGGCCACCGTGTAGCCGTCGATGGCGGCGGCGGTGCCGGTGCCACCGGTCACCACTCCTTCGAGCATGGTCGTCAGCTCGGCGGTGGTGGTCGGGTCGATGGCCCGCCGGGAGGTGGCGGCCGGCGTCGGGGACACCGAGCCGCTGGAGGAGACGGTGCCCCGCACCAGCCGGGGCTGGATCAGGACTCCCCCATTGGCCACCGAGTTGTAGGCGTCGAGAAGCTGCTGGGCGGTGACCGCGTCATTCTGACCGATGGGGGTCGAGCCGATCGAGCTCCCGGTCCAGTCGCTGGCTCCGGGGATCAGGCCCTGGGACTCGCCGGGGAAGTTGAGGCCGGTGGGCTTGCCGAATCCCAGGTTGCTGATCTGGGCCAGCAACCGGTTCTCGCCGAGATCGCCGGCGATCTCGATGGTGCCGATGTTGGACGACTGGTCCAAGATGTCCGACGCCGTCATCGTCTGGGTCCCGTGGGCCTCGGCGTCGTGGAAGGTATAGGTGCCGATGGACAGCGAATTCGGGACCGAGAAGGTCTGGGTCGGACTGATGACGTTGTTCTGCAGGGCGGAGGAGAAGGTGACCAGCTTGAACACCGACCCGGGCTCGTAGACCTGGGTGAGGGCGGTGTTGGACGGCGCCTCGGTGACCCCGGCGGGAAGCGTGTTGGCCGCGGAGGTGAGGGTGGCCCCCGACGACGACGGGACCGGGCTCGAGGTGGCCGCCACCGTCTGCACCGACGACGAGGACCCCGAACCCGGGGTGGTCGCCGACAGGTTGGCCATGGCCAGGACATCGCCGGTCTTCACGTCCATCACGATGGCGGTCCCGCCGACCGCGTGCGAGGCCAGCACCTCGGCCCCGAGGGCCTGTTCGGCGACGTACTGGACCGACTCGTCGATCGTCAGCTCGATCCCGGTCCCGGCTTGGGACGAGGTGCTCGATGTGCCGGTCGAACCGGGCAGCGCCACCCCGTTGGGCGACTCCATCAGGTTCTTGGTCCCGGCCTTGCCGGCCAACAACGACTGGTACTGGTACTCGAGCCCGGACTGACCCGAGCCGTCACCCCCCACCGTCCCGACCACCGGTTGGGCCAGCTGGCCGGCGGGCTGGACCCGCTGGGGCTCGGACACCAGATTGATGCCGGTGAGGTTCAGCGCCGTCACCTGGGCCGCCACTGGGTCCGGCACCCGGTGGGCCAGATAGACGAAGCCGGAATGCTGGGTCACTTCGGAGCGGAGTTGGGAGGCGGGGATCCCGAGGACCGGGGCCAACTTCCCGGCCACGGTGGCCGGGTCCTTGATGAGGAACGGGTCGGCCACCACCGTCTGCTTGGTCACCGACTCGGCCAGCACCTCGCCGTTCCGGTCGTAGATCCCGCCCCGCAAGGCGGGGACGGTCACAGTCTGGGTCAGCTCGGCGCTGGACAGCGAGGCGTAGCGCTGGTGGGAGAACTGCTGGACGACCACCAGGCGGAAGACCATGGCCACGAAGATCACCAGCAGCAGGACCCGCAGGGCGCGGGTCCGCCGTCCCAGCAGGACGATGGGGCTCACGAGGTCGGCGACGTCGGGGACGTGGTGCCGGCTGCGGGTCCGGTATCGGGCACGGGCAGCGCCACGTTGAGCGGAACCGAGGGGAGATCGACGATCTGGGTGGGGGCCACCATGCCCAGTTGCCGGGCTTCAGTGACCACGATCTGGGGGGCGGAGAGTTGGGCCACCGCGACCTGGAGCTGCTTCTGCTGGGCCAATGCGGCTGACGTCTGGCTCTGGGTGTGGGCCAGGCGGATCTGTCCCTGGGCGACCAGGTCGTCGGCGACCACCACCGACAGCAGGCTCCCGATGATCAGCACCGAGGCCACCAGCACCGTCGGGCGCCGGCGCGACCGGGGCCGGGACCGGGGTGCGGGCTCGAACAGCCGCAGCGGCGGCCGGCGGGGGGCCGGCTGGGGCCGGACGGCGGGACGGCGGGCGGCCGAGGACGCCGGGGGCGGCATCAGGCCACCTCACCGTTGGCGCTCCGGCCGAGGGGCGCGGCGATCCGTTCGATGACCCGGAGCCGGGCGGCTTCCGAACGGCGGTTGCGGACGACCTCGTCGGGGGAGGGACGGCGCGAACCCCGGACCACCAACCGGTAGCCGGGGGTGGCCCCGCAGACACAGGGGAGGCCGGGAGGGCAGACGCAGCCGCCGGTGGAGGCATTGACGAACTTGGCCTTGACCAGGCGGTCTTCCCCGGAATGGTAGGAGATCACCACGCACCGGCCGCCGGTGCGCAGCAGGTCGAGGGTGTCGTCGAGGGCCCGGTTGAGCTGATCGAGCTCCTCGTTGACGGCGATGCGGATGGCTTGGAACACCCGGCGGGCCGGGTGCCCGCCGGTCCGGCGGGTGGCGGCGGGGATGGCGGCCCGAACCACGTCGGCCAGTTCCCCGGTGGCAGTATGGGGACGGGAGGCGATGATGGCCCGGGCGATCCGGCGGGCGAACCGGCGCTCGCCGTTCTCGACGAACAGGGCGGTGAGGGTGTCCTCGTCGAACTCGTTCACCACGTCGGCGGCGGTGCGGCCCGAGGTCGGGTCCATCCGCATATCGAGCGGTGCGTCCTGACGATAGGAGAAGCCGCGCCCGGCCACGTCCAGCTGGGGTGAGCTGACCCCGAGGTCGAACAGCGCCCCGGACAGTCCCTGCTGACCGGCGGGAACGCCGGCCTCGGTCTGCAGTCGCTGGACCAGTCCCCCGACCTCGTCGAACCGGGCTTGGCGGACGACGGCCCGGGCGCCGAAGCGGGCCAGCTCCGGGAGGGCGGCGGCCACCGCCGCCGGGTCGCGGTCGATGCCGAGCACGCGGAGCTGCGGGTGGGCATCCAGGATGGCGGCGGCGTGGCCCGCCCCCCCGAGGGTGGCGTCCACCACCAGGCCGGGGGGGACCGGTGCCAGGAAGGCGACCACCTCGCTGGCCATGACCGGTTGGTGGGGAAACGCCTGGCTCATCTGCAGCCCCACGACCGGAGCGGCGTCCGAGGGTGGAGTACCCGAACGACCCGCGTGGAAGTAAGCGGAGGAGGATTCTTCCATCGGTTCGGTCGAAGGGCTGCGCATGAGCCAGACGCGTTGAATATGGACATCGGGTCGGGCGACTGCCGCCATGGCCGCCTCATAGGGCGTCGGCCGGCGGTCGCCACCATCGACGGCCGCCGGGGTCGCCGATCGGTGCCGGGAGACGATGTGGCGGAGGGCGTGGATCCTTTCATGGGACGGGAGGCGAAACCGGGCGATCGATGATGGTTGGATGGCGCTCCCGGCCGGATGGCGATGGCCGGGGTCGATCCGCCGGACCACCGGGAGACGGACGGCATCGGTCAGGCGTCGTCGCCCTCGGTGAGGAGTTGCTCGGCCGGCTGCACCTTCTCCTCCCAGGCGGCGGGGTTCCAGAGCTCCACCCGGTCGATCGCTCCATGGACCAAGACCTCCCCCTCCAAGCCGGCGAAGGACCGGAGATGAGCGGGAATGGCCATCCGACCCTGTTTGTCCACTTCCACCTCGTGTGAAGTCGACGCCCACAACCGAGCCAGGTTGCGGTCGACCCGGCTGTCCGATGCCTTGCCCTGCATGGTCTCCATCTGCTTCTCGAACTCGTCCGGCGGCCACAAGGACAGACATCCGTCCTGGTACTGGGTCAGGAAGCCGCCGTGTTCGAAGGGTACGCGGAACTTCGACGGAAGGATCACCCTCCCCTTGTCGTCGAGCGAGTGCTCGTACCTTCCGAAAAACCGTGCCACTGGCGGTTGCTCCCACGATGCTCCTCGTAGTGCTCGGAGCCCGATGGTTCGGTCCCCTCCCTTTCACACCACTTTCCACCACTTTACGCCCCAGACCCCCACTCGTCAACCACCGGTCCTCCCCGATCGCCCCGATCGGACACCGCAGAGCCGTCGAGAGGCGACGCGGGCACCGCGGGAACATCGCCGGAGGCCGACGAGGGGGGCGCACGCCGGGCCGCGGGCCGGCGGCTCGTTGCCATCGGCCCGGCGTTCCCGCGAGGGAGCGGGCCGGGCTACCGAATCCGTCCGCCGGGTGCCGCCGGGTCGGCGGCCGGTCTCCTCAGGTTTCGGAGCTCTCCAGCGAGCGGGTGACGACGGTCACGTCCTGGTTGCCGAGGCCCTGGTTCACGATCCCCTCCCACTCCCCGGCCAGCGACGCGAGGACGCGGAAGCGTTCGGGATCGGCTTCTTCGAGGGCGAGATGGACGTCCTTCAACGCCAGCGCCAGCGGGAACTCCGGCGAGTAGTCGTCGTTCTCCAAGCGGGCGAGCTTTCCGGCCATCCAGGGCGACACGAGCGGACCACCCTCGAAGGCGTCCCGAACGTGGCGAACTTCGAGGCCCAGCGTCCGGGCCAGGGCGAGCGAGTTGGCCACCCCTTCGGCGGCGAAGGCGAGCAGGGTGTTGTTGACGAGCTTCATGCGCGAGCCCATGCCCACCGGTCCGAGCCAGACCGTTCGCTGGCCGATGGCGGCGAAGACCGGGTCCGCGGTGGGACGCGCCTGTTCGGAACCGGAGGCGAAGATGACGAGCTTCCCTTGCTCGGCGGGGACCTTGCTCCCCGACACCGGCGCGTCGAGGAAAAGGACATCCGGACGTTGCTTGTCGACCATCGAGCTGACGGCGGCGGTGCCGTCGACACCGATCGTGCTCATCTGCGCCCACACCGTGCCGGTCGGGAGCGCGTCCAGCAGGCCCTGCTCGCCGGCAATCGAGAGCACCGCCTCGGCGTCGGTGACCATGGTGATGACCACGGTGGCGGATTTGACCGCGTCGGCCACCGACGTCGCCACCTCAGCTCCCTGATCGGCCAGCGGGGCGGCGGCACCCGGGTCGAGATTCCACACCACGGTGGCGATGCCGTTCCGAAGTGCCGAACCGGCCATCGCCCGGCCCATGGTGCCGAGACCCAGCACCGCAAGTCGTGGTCCATTGTCCGCCATGACGCCTCCCGGGGTGCTTCTCGACGAGGGACCGCTCCCCCCGCATTGTCGCGCCGAACCCCCGAAACCGACAAGGTCGGCGGACCTAGCGGGGCAGCGACGCCCGCAGCGCGTCGACCACCGAGCCGGGTCCGACGGCGGGGCCACCGGCGGCATCCACCAGCTCGACCACCCCGATGACCGCGTCGGCCAGTTCGAGCCGGGCCGACTCCCGGTCCTCGGCGGACAGCGCCAATACCTCGAGCAGCCCGCCGGCATCCCACCGGAGGAGGCAGGCGCTGTGAAACCAGGCCCCCGCCCGGGTCCGGCGCTGGGAGATGCCCACCACCTTGCGTCCGTCGGCGGTGACCACCTCGCCGGTCCCGACCCCGCCGAAGCAGACCAGCGACGACCAGCGGGTGCAGGCGGCGAACCCGTCCCGGTGGGCGCGCACCCCCCGGGCGCCGAGCGAGGTGAGCGCCGCGGTCCAGGCATCGCCGAGCCAGTCGAAGGCCCGGCCCACGTCGTCGTTCCACAACGGGTCTTCCCGGGGAACCCAGACGTCGACCCACACCGGGTCGCCGGGCATGACCAGGACGGCTCCGCCCCCCGACCGGCGCCGGGCCACCTCGATCCCTTTCGCCTCGGCCCGGACGCCGTCGACCACCGAAGGGGACTGGGTGGAGCCGAGGACGACCGCGGGCCCGGTGACCCGGCACACCGCCACCGCCCGCCCCGCCGGGTCGGCGGCCACCGCCGGCCACGATCGGTGGAGGACCGCGGCCGCCCCGGTCCGCTCCTCGATCGACCAGCCGGCCCCCTCCCTCACGGTGCGGTCAGGCGATCAGGGGCTCGGACCGGTCCACCCCCGGGCTCAGGTAGGTGTGCCAGTCGTCGCTGGCTCCCCCGCAGGAGGCGAGCAGCTGCACCCGGTGATGCGGGGCCACCGGGGTGGCCCGGAGCACCATCCCCGCCTCGTGGGGCAGTCGGTCCTCTTTGCGGGTGTTGCACCGCCGGCAGGCCGCCACCACGTTCTCCCAGGTATGGGGGCCGCCCTTGCTCCGGGGGATCACGTGGTCGAGATTCTCGGCCGCCGCCCCGCAGTACTGGCACCGCGAGCCGTCGCGGGCGAAGACGGTGCGACGGTTGACGGCCACCCGATACTGGCGGGGGATGTGCACGTAGCGAACCAGCCGGACCACCGAGGGTTCGGGGACGGTGACCTTCTCCGCCCGGAACACCCGGTCGGTGGTGTGGACCAGTTCGGCCTTGGTCCCGAGCACCAGCAGTACGGCCCGGCGGGAGGAGACGATGCCCAGGGGCTCGAAGGTGGCGTTGAGGACCAGGGCCCGCCGGGACGGCGACATCGGTGACCGGACCGGTTCGGGCGCGGACGGCGTCCCCTCCCCCGCCAGCAACTTCGCCTCGAGCCTCGACCGTCGATTCACTAGATCGGAAATTAGCCGTGTCGGGCCAGGGATGGGCGATCCCCCCGATGCCCCGGGTGCGTCCCGCCCGCCGATCGGCACCATTCGAGGTAGGAGACCACGTCGTCGGCATCGGGGGCGGCGTCGGGACGGCCGTAGGCGGTGACCATCCGGAATCCCCACAGCCGAGCGTCGGGGAGGGGAAGGAACGGACGCCGTCTCCACCACCCGGGGGCGGCCAACCGGTGGACGGCCCCCAGGGCCGTCAGCCAGAGGCTCGGGCGGGCCAACACCGCCGACGCCACCGTCCTCACCGTGGTCGACGACCGCGGCGCGGAAACCGAGCGATCGCCGTTCATCCCGGCACCGGCGATCCGGCCAGCCCCAACACCGCCCGCCGGCCCACCGCCGCCGCTCCCACCAGCGGACCGTCGGCGCCGAGCCCGGCGGGGACGATGCGGGTGGTCCGGGAGTAGCTCAACTTCGACCGGGCGTCGATCTCCCGTTGGGCGGCGGTGAAGAAGGTGGCGCCGAACCCGAGGGCGACCGATCCGGCCACCACCGCCAACTCGAGGTCCAACAGGTTGGCCACCGACGCCACCGCCCGACCGACCAGCATGCCGGTGCGTCGCCGCACGTCGTCGCCGGCCTCGGCCGCCGGCCGACCGGTGGCGGCCGTGATCGAAGGTCCGGACGCCTCGGCTTCCAGGCAGCCGCGGGCACCGCACACGCAGAGGCGACCATCGGGCTCGACGATCACATGGCCGATGTGCCCGGCGTTCCCGTGGGCCCCGTCCAGCAACCGGCCGTCGAGCACGATCCCGCCCCCCACCCCGGTGGACACCACCATGGCCAGGTAGTCGTCGATCCCGGCGGCCGCCCCCCGCCACCCCTCACCCAGGGCCAGCGCCTTGGCGTCGTTGTCGACGATGGTCGGCAGCCGGACCCGGGACTCGAGCCGGGATTGGAGCGGGAACCCCCTCCAGCCGGGGATGTTGAGCGGGGACACCGTTCGGCCGCCCTCGGTCATCGGGCCGCCGGAGCCGACCCCGCAGACCACCGGCGATGCCGGGCCGGCCACCAGGACCTGGTCGACGATCGACGCCAGCGCCGCGAACACGACTTCGGGATCCGGGTCTTGCGGGGTCTCGGCGTGGGCCTCGACCAGAATCGTGCCGTTCCCGTCCACCAGGCCCGCCGCCAACTTGGTGCCGCCGACGTCGACGGCGAGCACCACCGGCCGGTCAGGCAAGGGATTCAGTCGTCGCGATGGAGGCGACCGCGGATCCAGTCCCGCGGATCGTGCACCACGGTGCCCATGTTCCGGCTGTGGATCGACCGGGAAATGTCGTCGATCCCGGCCTTGCCCATGCGCCGGGCATTGTTGGCGAATACCACTGCGGAGAGAAACATGACGACCACGCCGATGAATCCCAGCACCAGCGACCGGGAGAAGGTCAGCAACATGAAGACGAAGCCGACCACGAACACCAGGGCGGACCAGATGCAGTACCGCCCGGCATGGCGGTAGACGGTCTCGGAACGCACCCGCTCCGCGAACTCAGGGTCCTCCTTGTAGAGGGACTCCTCCAACTCGTGGAGAATTCGCTGTTCGTGATCAGAGAGCGGCAAGAACCCCTCCCCTCCATCTCTTGACCGATCTAGATGTCATCCTCGACTCCATGATCGCGCACCTCCGTGCCTAAAGCATCGCGCATCGGGGTAAACGTTGACAACGCACACCTTATTTCCCCGGCTGGCCCTGCGGATCGGCCCGAAATCCGCAGTTTTGGGGGCCTTCAGGGCTGGGTGTCCTCCATTTTCGGCTCCGCGGTGGGTCCCCACGGGGCGTCCCCCCGCCGGCGCACCCGAAGCCCGTCGGGTTCCACCATCGAGGCCGAACCCACCGAGGCCTGGCCGTAGCGGGCCCGGATGCTGTCCACCGCCGCCGAAATGCCACCCCACGACAGTTGGAGGCGCTCCGCCTCCTCGCCGGCCCGCATCATCCGGGTATCCGACGGGCCGCCGACCCCGAGGTCCCAGGAGAGCTGCTCATTGGCCCCGGTGGCGCCGAAGCCCGAGAGGCTGACCCCGAGCAGGCGGATGCCCTTGGCCAGGTCGACCGATTCGAGCAGGGCCGAGGCGATGGCGCCGACGGCGGGGGCGGAGTCGACCGGGGTGACCATCGAATGGGACCGGGTGATCATGGTGAAGTCCCCGAATTTGATCTTCACCGTGATGGTGCGGGCCCCGAGATCGGATCCCCGGAGATGGGAGGCGGCGGCATCGACGATGCGGGTCAGGTGGCCCTGGATGACGACCGGGTCCCAGAGATCCGACGGGAAGGTCTCCTCGTGGCCGATGGACTTGGCTTTCTGGTCGGGGACCACCGGCCGGTCGTCCACCCCCCGGCACAACTCGGCCAGGTGGGAACCCTGGGCCTTCCCGAGCTGGCGCTCGAGGCTGCCGGGAGGGAGGGAGGCGAGGTCGCCGACGGTCATGATCCCCAGCCCCCGGAGCCGGCGGGCCGACACCGGTCCCACCCCCCACAGCGCCTCGATGGGCAGCGGATGGAGGAACTCGAGCTCCCGACCCGGCTCGACGACCACGATCCCGGCCCCGGGGCGGATGCCCGACCGGTCGGCCCTCGGCTTGGCCGCCTTCGAGGCCAGTTTGGCCATCAGCTTGCTGGGTGCCACCCCGACCGAGCAGGTGAGGTGCAGCTCGTCGGCGACCCGGCCCCGGATGTCCCGGGCGATCACCGGTCCGGGCCCGAGGAGGCGGACCGAACCGGTCACGTCGAGGAACGCCTCATCGATGGAGATCCCTTCGACCAACGGGGTCACCGACTCGAGGATGGCGTGCAGCTTGGCGCTCTCCTCGCTGTAGCGATGGTGCCGGCCGTCGACGAAGACCGCCTCGGGACACAGTCGGCGGGCGACCGACGACGGCATGGCCGAATGGACGCCGAACATCCGGGCCTCGTAGGTGCAGGCGGCCACCACGCCGCGTCCTCCCGACCCCCCCACGATGACCGGGCGTCCGGCCAGGGAGGGATCGTCCAACACCTCGACCGACGCGAAGAACGCATCCATGTCGACGTGGAGGATCACCCGGTGGTGCTCATCCACCGAGGCGCAGCCTCCGGAACCCTTCGGCGTAGGGAACCCCGGCGCTCCGGCCGGCGTCTTCGGCGGCCCCGTGCACCGCGGCGGTCGCCCACTCGGCACCGTCGGGGAACTGGCTTCGGTGGCAGGCCACCGCCCGGACCTTCACCTCGACCGTCGGGGAGATGTCCACCCACACGTCGGGCTCGAGGGTGCCCGACAGCAGGACGGTCGATACCTGATGGGCCGGGCCGGCGTCCGGGAAGTAGAGGGGCAGGGCGGCGGCCGGGGCAACGGCGTCGAGCACCGCCCATCCGGTGACCCGGTGATCCCGGTGGTTGAAGTAGTCCTGTCCGAAGAAGACGGCGGTGGGATCGGGACACAGCACGACGTCGGGCCGGAGCCGGCGAACCACCGCCACCAGCGCCCGCTGGAGCCCGAGGGTGTCGCGGAGCTCCCCGTCCGGATAGTGCAGCGACTCCTGTCCGGCCAGCCCGATCAATGATGCCGACCCCGCGGCCTCGACCGCCCGCCGGCTGGCCAGCTCCGCGGGCTCGGCGGACGGATCGGTTGCCCCTTTGTCCCCGTCGGTGCACAGGAGGACGTGCACCTCGCAGCCCTTGGCCGACCACGCCGCCAGGGTGCCCCCGCAGCCGACATCGGGGTCGTCGGGATGGGCGTAGACGGCGAGCGCCCGGGCCGGGATCTCCTCCATGAGCTCAGGCATGCCTAGGCCCCGGGCTGCTTGGGGGCGGTGGTCTTGGTCAGCAGCCCGACCTCACGCCGAAAATCGTCGACACCCTCGAACCCCTTGTACACGCTGGCGAACCGCAGATACGCCACCTCGTCGACCACCCGCAATCGTTCGAGCACGGCAACCCCGATCTGCTCGGTGGTGGGCACGTTGCCGTCCTCCCGCACCGCGTCCTCCACCGACTGGGCCATCTCCTCGAGCTGCTTCTCGGACACCGGGCGGTTCTTGGTGGCGGCCCGGAGTCCGTCGACGACCTTCATCCGATCGAACGGCGCCCGGAGTCCGGAGCGCTTGACCACCATCATCGGCACTTCGTCGATCCGCTCGAAGGTCGTATACCGGTGGCCACACCCATTGCATTCCCGACGGCGGCGGGTGGCGGTGCCGTCCTCGGCCAAACGGGAGTCGATGACGCGATCGTCGTCAGCCAGACACCAGGGACACAGCACGCACCGAGGATAGTGCTGCCGGCAACCGTGTCGGGCGAGCTCACCGGGTCAAACCGCCGGTCGATGCGGTCAGGGAACGGCGATCCGCTCGCCCGGCTCGACGGTGTCGGACCCGGTCTGCGCGGCCAGGGTGGCGACCAGCGGCCGGGGGTCGGCGGAAGGATCCGTCGCCACCGCGATCGACCAGAGGGTGTCGCCGGGCTGCACCGTGTACTCGACGGGATGGGTGGTCCCCGCCAGAGCGGGACCGGAGGCGTGGGAGTGACCTCCGGCCCCGCCCAGCGGA
>DASZNG010000157.1:0-7995 GCA_035551535.1 Acidimicrobiales bacterium
CGCGTCCACAGCATCACCGACCCGATCCCGACCAGGGCGGCGATGGCCGGAGCCAGGGCCACCGTGTAATAGGGGTGGATGATGCCGGCGGCGAAGCTGAAGGTGGCCCCGGTGAGCAGGAGCCATCCTCCCCAGAACACCAGTGCGGCCCGGGTCCGGTCGGTGCGGACCGCCCGCCAGGTGATCCACAGGCCGGCGCCCAGCAGGATCAGCGCGGCCGGCAGCAGCCAGGAGATCTGCCCGCCCATGTCCGACCCGAACAGCCGGCTCCAGCCGGTCGCCCCCCACCGGGAGCCGGCGGCACCCGCCCCGCCCACGCTGCCGGCTTCGTTGCCGGTCAGCCGCCCGAACCCGTTGTAGTCGAAGATCAGATTGAGGATGCTGTTGTCCTGGGAGCCACCGATGTAGGGACGGCTGGCCGCCGGGGTGAGGACGACCGCCGCCACCCACCATCCCGCCGACACCACCAGGGCGACGGCGGCCAGCAGCAGTTGGCGGATCCTCCGGCCCACCGGGGTCGGCGCGAACAGCAGATAGACCAGGCCGATGACCGGAACCAGGACGAAGGCCTGGAGCATCTTGGTGATGAACCCGGTACCGATGCAGGCCATGGCCACCATCAGCCAGACGGTCTGGGCCCGCTCCAGGGCCCGGACGGTGGCGTAGGCGGCCACCGTGAGCAGCAGGACCAGCAGCGCATCGGGATTGTTGAACCGGAACATCAACACCGCCACCGGGGTCATGGCCAGCACCGCCCCGGCGAGGAGGGCGGCAGCGGGACTGAACCACCGCCGGACGGTGGCGTAGAGCACCCCGACCGCCGCCACCCCCTCGAGGGCCTGGGGGACGAGGATGCTCCAGGAGTTGACCCCGAAGAGGCGGGCGGAAAGCTCCATCACCCAGAGGGAGGCGGGGGGCTTGTCGACGGTGATGAAGTTCGAGGCGTCGGAGGACCCGAAGAAGAACGCCTTCCAGCTCTTGGTCCCGGCCTGCACCGCCGCCGAGTAGAAGGAGTTGGCCCATCCCGAGTCACCCAGGGCCCAGAGGTAGCCCAACCCGGTCAGGGAGAGCAACAGGAGCAAGGTGGGCCGGACCCAACGGGGATCCCCGGGCTTCCCGCTGATCAGGCGCCGGAGGAGGTTCCGGTGGGCGGTCGGGCGGAGCCCGGTGTCGGTGTCTTGGTCGGGCGCCGGGCGCTCCAGCACGGTCGTCATGGTCGGGTGCTCGCGGATGGATGGCCGTGGTGGGTCATGGCCGTCACTGTGGCCGACGCCGGCGGGGACCGGCTGAGAGTTGGCTGTGGGCGAGATGTGAATCGTGGCCGGTGGCCACGGTCAGGAGGCGACCGAGGCCAGCGGGCGGCGTCCGAGGTCCGAGGGCCAGCCTCCGACGCTCACCGGAAATCCCCCTTCCGACACCAGACGGGCGGCCAGCCCGCGATCGGCGAGCCACTGCGGGGCCCGGGCGCCGAGAATCACCGATGCGGTCGAGGCGATGCTGGCTTCGAGGCACGACTCGGCCGCCACCGAGACGGTCCTCCAGCAACTGGCCGGAGCCCCGGTGACCGGGTCGATCAGGTGGTGTGTGGTCAGACCACCCCGGGACCACCGGCGCGACGCCGCCCCCGAGGTGGCCATCCCGCCGTGGGCGATGGCCACGTTGACCCCGGGGGTGCCGGCGGGGGCGTCGTGGCGGTCGGCGACCCGGACCACCCAGCCTTCCGGCGGGGGCGGGCCGGCCACGGCCAAGTCGCCACCGATGTTGACCAGCACCCCGGTCAGGGTGGTGGCCGCCACCGTTCGGGCCGTCCGGTCGGCGCACCCGGCCATGGCGGTGGCCCCGAGATCGATCTGCACGCCGGGCGGGAGGGAGACCGTCCGGCTGGCCCGGTCGATCCGGATGCGGCGCCAGCCCGGCACCCGCTGAAAGCGGACACCGGGCCTGGGGCCGTCGGACGGGCCTTCGACGAAGTCGCGGTCGTGCCCGGCAAGCTCGATCGAGTGGCCCAGGGTCGGGGCCACGATCCCGTCGGTCATCTCGGCCGCCTGCAGGGCCTCCTCGACACAGACCAAGAACAACCACGACACCCGGACCGGCCGGCCGGAGGCGGCGTTGAGCTGGGTCAGCTCGCTGTCGTCCCGGAAGCGGCTGGCGGCGGCGTCGAGGGCGTCGATCTGCGCTCGGACCAGCTCGACCGCGTACTCGAGCACGTCGGCGTCTTCCACCACCACCTGGATGGTGGTGCCGATGGCCCGGAACTCCTGGCTCCGGGTCCCGCGGCCGGTGTCGGTCCCTGGGTTGGTTTGGTGGGCGTCCATGGCCCCAGACTGCCCGCCGGACTTGAGGGCGACGTGGGTCCGGGCTGTGGATCGGCCAAGAGTTCCCGTCGGTGCCCCCCCACCGGTCGGCGGGGCGGATCAGAAGGCGAGCGGCGGCCTCAGGCTTGGCTGAGGGTGTCGATCAGGTCGCAGGCGGCGGCGGCGGTGGCGGGCAGATCGACGCTCGAGACCGAGGGCTTGGCTCCGGCGGGAAAGTCTTCGAGCTGGTGAAGCTGGGCTTCGAGCTCGGGGTGCGCCACATAGGCGCCGCTGGCCAGCACTCCCTGTCGATGCGGATTGAAGACGGTGATCGTCCATCCCTGGTCGAACTGCTGGGTGAGAAGCGAGGCGCAGGCCAGCTGAGCCGACATCAGCGGGCCGCCGGCCAGGCTCCGGGGCAGGTCGACGATGACCAGATGGTGTCCGAACTCGGGCAGGGCCAGTGAGGCCACCGATCGGTAGAGCTGCCGCAGGTACTGCTTGAGGAACTCGGAAGTGGCCAGACCGGTTATCGGGTCCTGGACCGACTCCCGCTGCCGACGGGCCAGATCCTCTTCGTACCAGTCCTCGAGCAGCACCGCGGCGTCGAAGCTCGAGAGGGCCCTCGTCCCTCCGGTGCTGTCGACGTCGCGAAGGGCGCCGAGGTCGCGCACGACCACCTGGATGCTCAGACCCGCCCTCGACCGGGCCCGCACCAGCGCCCGCAAGGACAGCCACGGGTCCCGGCCGGCGGAGAGATCTTCGATGACCGGGTCGACCGCCGAATCGTTCCACTCCGCCCAGCCCAAGTTGGTGCGTTCGTAACTCTGGGCCTGCCACCGGCGACGCAGCGACTCCGTACCGGAGGAACCGCCGTTATCGGGGTCGCGTGGTCCCTCCATGACGGACTCCACCCCCAACTCTGTACGTTCGTCGCACCAATTTGGTCTCCCATCGGCACCAGCATCCAGGTCGTCGCGGCTCGAAATGGCGCGGCCGACCTAGAGATGACAAGGCATAGGTTGGCTCATCATCGGCTGCTACCGAGGGTAACTTTACAGACTCTCCGGACGTCGATTCCGGGCATCACCAGGAATTAGCCGGAATCACCCTGTGATCACCCCGTGACGGGGCTCAGGTATGGCTCCGGGATCCTGCCTGTGGCTGGGGTCAGAGAATATGAACGCTTACCGTGGTCTTTTTCGATTCCGGTATTCCATTTCAGTAAATTCGGAGTAAAGTAGGAGTCCGACAGTTTTCTCTACTCGCAACTCGTTTGAATCAAAGCGTTCGGGGGTGGCAATGATGGCGTACGTTGAGCCATGCCCGGCTCGGGAAGCAGCCGAATCGACCGAGCCGGATATCGAATTGGTCGTCAAGGTCCGGGACGGTGACCCGGTGGCCATGGCCCAACTTTGGCGCCGACATTTTCCCAGCGCCTGCGGTGCCGCCCGCCGGATCACCGGGTGCTCCGACCCGAATGATGCCGCCAGCGAGGCCTTTCTGGCCACGGTCCGAGCCATCCGGTCGGGCAACGGGCCGGTCACGGGTTCGTTTCGGGCCTACGTGTGCTCGGTGGCGACCCGCCTGGCGGTGCGGGAGGCGGTCCGTCGATCGGTCCTCGAACAATGGGAGCGCAATCATCAACCCCGAACCGTCGATTCCGTCGAGGACGGACCGTTTGCCCCGAGCGAAACCGACCCCGGGGTCATCGGCTGGGACCAGCTTCCCGAGCGCTGGCGTCGGGTGCTGTGGCTCACCATCGTCGAGCGGCGCACACCCGCGGATGTGGCGGAGAAGGTCGGCATGACCGCCAACGCGGTGGCCGCTTTGGCCTACCGGGCCCGGTGCCGACTTCGAGATCTGCAACCCCGGGCCGAAGATGTCTACCGGCTCCCGGGAGCGGTGCCCCTCACCGGATGACCGATGGTCTCCGGATGTCACTGGAACCCGGAGTGTCACTAGACCAGACCGATTTCGGAGAGCCCACCGCAGATGAAATCGGAGATCCACTGGCTGATCTCCTCGGCTGACGTCTGACGGGGGGTGCGGCGATCCCACCACTCCACCGAGGCGAACGCCGCGGCCAGCACCGAATACGCCAACATCTCTGCCGGCCGCGGGTCGGTGCCGCGGCGCTTGAACACGGCATCGAACCCCAGGGACAGCTGGTCGGCCAACATGTCGAGCGGCCCGAACAGCGAAGCGGAGACGCTGCTGGCACAGGTTCCCAGGGCGATGATCAGGAAACGGTAGATATCGGGCTCCCGCTCGACGAAGGCCACCAGTGGGCTCACGATGGCCCGGACCATGGCCCGCTGGTCACGCTCGCTGCCCATGGCGATCATCGCCTCCCGCCGGATCTGCACCAGGTAGTGCTCCATGAGGGCCCGGCCCAGCCCGGCCTTGCTCTCGAAGCAGGCGTACACCACCGGTTTGGTCAGATTCGCCTCGGCGGCGATATCCCCCATCGACGCGCTCGGGCCCAGACGGTGCACGGCGCGGATCGTGGCGTCCAAGAGCTCCTGCCGCCGCACCTCCGGCTCGGGGCTGGGCCCCCGCGGCCGTCCGGTCCGGACCGACGGGATCGACGACGAATGCGACCCATGGCCAGACGGCTTCCGGGGGGTTCGACCCATCGGTGGGTCGAAGAGGGTGTCGTTTAGCCGACGCGACGGCAGTTCTTTCGACAACTGATCCGAACCTCCCGTTGACCCATGTTCGATGTCCATGTGCACCACGCAAACCTACGACGCGGACCAAGATGCGTACATGCTCACTTCATGCTCCTCGGCCAAGGTACGGCGCCGAGCCGAAAGAGAACACGCTCCCGTCGCCGCCAACCATCCAATAGCCAGTTTCGCTCTGAACCGCGGTACCGACAATCGGCTGGGCGAGTTGCGATCCTGCCTCGGAACCGGCGAAGGGCATTTTGAACGAAAACACGCCGCCGTCGGATGCCACCAGCCGATACCCGCTGCCGTTGGGTGCGGCCTCCATCCCGACGATCGGCCGGTTGAGGCGCATACCGCCCGTGGACCCCATGAAGGCGGCATGGACGGCGAAGATGCCGCCGTCCGCCGCCACCAGCCAGTAGCCACGGGTGGCGGTATCGACGGCCATACCGACGATGGGCTGGTTGAGGGGGTAGGCGCCCATCGAACCCAGGAACGGGGCGTCGCCGAAGGCGAAGATGCCTCCATCCGAGGCCACCAGCCAGTAGCCCCTCCCGCTGGCGTCTCCGGCCATGCCGACGATGGGCCGATTAAGATGAATCGCGCCGGTCGAACCGTAGAAGCGGGCGTCTCCGAAGGAGAACACGCCCCCGTCGGCGGCGACCAACCAGTACCCCCTGCCGTCGGGGGTGGAGGCCAGTCCGACCACCGGTTGGTTCAGGGCAGCGGCACTGATGGAGCCGTAGTACTGCGCATCTCCGACGGCCTGAACCGCGCCGTTGCCGCCCGCCAGCCAGTAGCCCCGCCCGTCGGGCGTCGGGGCCATCCCGACGACCGGCGACGGGATGTCCAGCAGCTGCTCGACCTGCGGCCAGGTCACCGTCACGTCCGGAGGCATGCCGCCGCAGGTGCTCTCGAGGACGGCGGCCAGAGACCCGGCGGGGTCGCCGGTGGGGCTGTAGGCCACCCCCATGACCAGGGTGGGCGCCTGGGGGCTGAGGCCCAGCACCGAACACGTCGGGTACTGGTTCAAGATGATGTCCCGGTGTCCCCAGCAACCGAGGCTGAGGAGTTGTGAGCAGGCGATGTTGGACGTCAACGCCGAGGAGCCACCCCACCCGTCGTCGTACATCCAGAGGTAGTTGGCCAACAGCGACGACCCGGTGCCCGCCCAGATCGAGCCCCACTGTTCGACGAATCCGCCCCCGGTGAGGAGGAGGGGGGCCAGCGGATCCTGTCCGGCATTGGCACCCGGCTGGGCACTGGCATTCAGCTGGCTGGTCATCGCCGCCATCGGCGGCAAGCCGCGGGCGGTGCGTTCCAGGTTCACCAGCGTGAAGACCTGCTCGATGATCGGCAAACCCTGGAATGCCGGCTGGTTGAGCATCAACGCCGGCACTCCCTCGCCCTGACGAGCATCGTCGGTTGCCTTGAAGAGATTGTTGCTGTCGGCGGCGACGTTCTGCGAGGGATTGGTCGTCCCCGCCCGGGCGGCGCCGGACGCCAACGCCACCGACACGGCCACCGCCACCAGGGCGACGGCGGCGGCCACGACCAACGGGCCGCGTCGCTCGGCGGTCGACCGCCGGTCGACCGTTCCCGTCCACTCACTTCCGACTCTGTCCGATGGCAGCGTCACGTATCGATCCCCTTGCTCGGATAACCGTGTGAGTGGGCAAGCACGCCAATCCGTCAGTTATGACGCAAGGTGTGTCCGAACCCGACTGAACGAGTCAGCCGGAGGTGGGCGACGGCGCGACAAACGAGCCCGTCATTTCCAAGGGGTCATCGCGCTTACCCAGGGGAGGGTCGCGATGACCACGGTGAGCCGCGGAATCGGGCAGATGCGGATGTCGTGGACCGCGGACCTTCGGTGTCAGGTCGCGACCGCGGCTAGGCCAGGTATTCCCGTTCTGCAGCCGCGTCGGTGAGGCGCTGCTGCGCGTCCCCGGCCCGACGATCGGCTCGGTCGAAGGCCGCCTGGGCGCGCCCTCGATCCGACTCCGCCCGGGACTGGGCTCCCTCGGCCTGGAGAAGTTCGCGACCCAGCTGCGCGACCCGCGCCCGGGCGTCGGCTACCGCCTGATCCGCTTGTTGCACCCTGGCCTTCGCGTCGTCGCGAATCCGGGCGGCCTCGGCGGCCGACGAAGTCGCCCGGGCGAGCTTGGCCTCGGCCGGTTCCGCCCGCTTCTCGCCGCCGCGGCCTTTCGCCCCCGGCCGTTCGCCGGCGCCGGATCGTGGCTTGGTTGCCGTTGGGGTCGACTGGCCACCCGTCCTCTCGAGGCCGGCAAAGCCGGTGGTACTCAGCCCGGTGGTGAGCCGGCCGGCGGCAACGGAGTCGGCGGCACCCGGGTCGGCCAGGGCGGCATAGAAGGTCTCTTCCAGACGGCGGACGGTGTCGGCGCTCACCGGTCGGCCGGCCTCCTTCGCCAGCTGCTCGGCTTGTTGCCCCAGACCCCGAACGACCTGGTGCTGTCGGCGGGAGAGCTGGCGGAGATCGCTGGACAAGTTCGCGGTCGCCTGGCGCATCCCCGATCCCAGCTCCAGCAGGCTCTGGATGTCGCCGGGGTGTTGGCGGACAAGCTGGTTGACCAGCCAGGCGACGGCGTTCGGTTTGGACAGGCGATGGATCTCTTCCGCCAGTTCCAGGTGGCCGGCGGCTTTGGCCTCCTTCTGGCGGGCGGTGCGGGTGGAGATGAAGTCGTCCAGCGACAACCCGTACAACTCATCGGCGACGGCATCGAGGTCCACGAGGTCATCTTGCCCCGTGCCCGGTGGCTTCGCCGAGTCGGTCGGCTGTCTCGCGATTCCCGAGGATGACACCGGTTTGTCCGGTGATCGCGGCTCCAGCCGATCTAGTCGCCCGCCATCCCGACCACCGGCTTGTTCAGCGTCTGAGCCCCGGTGGAGCCGAAGAAGCCGGCGTCTCCGTAGTTGAAGATGCCGCCATCGGAGGCGACCAGCCAGTACCCCTGGCCGTTCGGGGTGGAAGCCATGCCGACCATCGGTTTGTTGAGGCTCTG
>DASZNG010000158.1:0-1629 GCA_035551535.1 Acidimicrobiales bacterium
GTGGCCCAGGTGGAACGGGTCCGGCTCCCGGTGAACCGGCTGCTCCTCGGGGCCGACCCGATCCTCGAGGGTTTCCGGACCCACGCCATCACCCCCCAGGAGGCCGGCGACCAGATGTCCGCCCTCGAGGAGCGCTTCGCCTCCCATGTCGTGGCCGCCCATGCCATCGACCCCGAGAATGCCACCCTTCGGAAGCTGAACGCTCCCTATGCCAACACCTACTACCTCGAGGACAACTATCTGAGCGTGTTGGCCGTCGACCTTCCCAACCGCAGCTTCGACGACCTGCCGGACACCCAGAATGCGCAGCGTCTGGCCATCATCGAGTGGCGAACCCAGCTCCAGATGGTCGCCGACGCCGCCGGGGTTCGCCTGCCGGCCGACATCCAAGCGGCCGGCCGCGGGGAGATCGCACCTTCACCCACCGGCAGCTGATCCGTGTGGGGCTGCCCAGCGCCGAGGGATGCCCAACCGGCGTCGGGTTGCGCCTCAAGTAGCCTCGGCGACCGTGGACTTCGACCTCTCCCCCGAACTGACCGCCCTCCAGGAAAGCGTGCGCCGCCTGGCCCAGGACAAGGTCAAGCCCCGTGCCCGGGAGATCGACACCACCAGCGAGTACCCGCAGGACATCTTCGACGCCTTCCGTGACGCCGACCTCCTGGGCTTGTGCCTTCCCACCGAGCTGGGCGGTTCGGGGGCCGGGATCCTGGGCCTCACCATCGCCATCGAGGAGGTGGCCAAGTACTCGAACTCGGCCGCCCTCATGCTGCTGCTCACCCGGCTGCCGGTGGGCCCGGTGCTCATCGCCGGCAACGACGATCAGAAGAAGCGGTATCTCCCCGGCATCGCCACCGGCGAGGTGCGGGCCGCCTTCGGGCTGTCCGAGGCCCAGGCCGGGAGCGACGTGGCCGGGATGCGGACCAAGGCCGTCCCCGACCCCGAGGGGTCCGGCGGTTGGATCCTGTCCGGCACCAAGTGCTGGATGTCCGGGGTCCGGGAGGCCGACTGGTACACGGTGTTCGCCAAGACCGGCGACCCGTCGTCCCGCCAGCACGACTCGATCACCGCCTTCATCGTGGAGCGGAAGTGGGACGGCGTCTCGGTGGGCCGGACCGACCACAAGATGGGCGTCCACGGGGTCGACACCGGAGAGCTGGTTCTGGACAGCGTGAGGGTCCCGGCCGAGAACGTCATCGGCGAGGTGGGCGGCTTCCGCCTGGCCATGCTCGGCCTCAACGCCATGCGACCGATCGTGGCCGCCCGGGGGATCGGGCTGGCCGAGGGCGCGCTGATGTACGCCACCGAATACGTGCAGCAGCGGGAGGCATTTGGCGGGGTGATCGCCGACTTCCAGGGGATCCAGTGGGAGATCGCCAAGGTGGCGGTGGACATCGAGGCCGCCCGGTTGCTGACCTACCGGTCGGCCTGGCTCGCCGACCAGGGCAAGTTCACCAAGGAGTATGTGCCGTTCCTGTCGATGGCCAAGTACTACGCCAGCGAGCTGGCCGTGCGGGCGTCCGGCCTGGCCGTGCAGCTGCTGGGGGCGGCCGGCTACATGGAGGACCACCCGACCGAGCTCTGGTACCGCGACGCCCGACAGCTGACCATCGTGGAGGGGACCTCCCAGGT
>DASZNG010000159.1:0-13097 GCA_035551535.1 Acidimicrobiales bacterium
CGAGGACCCGGCGCCGGGGGGTTCGGAGACCACCAGGATTCCGCCGACCTCGAGGAACGGGGCGGCGCACTCGGCGGTTACCGCCGGCGACCCGAACGACCGCGCCGTCACCAAGTCGAATCTCCCCCGCAACGACGGGAGCCGACCGGACTCCTCGGCTCGTCCCCTCACGACCGTTACCCGATCGGAGATGCCCCAGACCCGGATCTCCTCGGTCAGGAATTCCGTCCGACGCTGGTTGGCATCGAAGAGGGTCAGCTGAGTCCCCGGCCACCCCGCTCCCAACACCAACCCCGGGATCCCTCCCCCGGTTCCGAGATCCAGCGCCCGATCCGGCGGCTTCCCCAGCTGATCCTCGGCCACCCGAGCGAACCCGAGCGCGTGATCGATCTGCTCGTCCACGGCCATGCTGCCGAGGAACCCCTGATCGGCGGAACGCTCGAGGATGGGTCCGACGACCCGGGCGAGATCGGGGTTGGCTCGAAGGCGATCTTCAGGAGGTGGGGGCATGGTGGGCTTCGGGATCCAACGGGGACGGCCGGGCTTCGGCTCGAAACGAACGATGGCACCGGGCCGAGCCCGATGCCATCGTTACCTCTACTCCGAGGGACCTGGGGTCAGGATGTCGGCTCGATGACGACGTACCGCGCCGGGTCGTCTCCCTCGGAACGAGTCTGGACCCCCTCCACCTCGTTCACCGCGTCGTGGACGACCTTGCGGTCGGCCGCACTCATCGGCTCCAGCGCCCGTTCCGAGCCCGACTCCTTGACCTCGGCGACAATCCCTTCGGTGAACCGCCGGAGGGCGGCCGACCGCTTCTCCCGGTACCCCCCGACATCCACCAGGATGCGATCGGTTCGGCTCTCGGACTGGCGCTGCACGAAGGTTCGGGTCAGGTCCTGGACGGCGGCCAGGGTGGCGCCCCGGGGACCGACCAACAGACCCAGGTTGTCGCCGGCGGCGGCGACCTCCACGGTTTCCTCATCCAGCTCCCGAACGTCGATCTCCGCGTCCAGTCCAAACTCGCGGATCAGCCCGGCCATGAAATCCTTCGCCGCCTCCCCCTGCTGGCCAATGGTCAGTGACTCCTCCACGGTGCCCTCCTTCTCCTCCGGTCCTCGTCCGGATGGTTCCTTCACGGCTTGGTCCGCTCCCACGGGTGACGATCCATTGGCGGCGGCTGCCCCGTCCCGGTTCCGCCGGTTCGGCTCCGACCCGTTGGTTGCTTCCGACTTTCCCCGCCGCGAGCCGTTGCGACTCCGGTCCGGCGAACCGCCGGCCCGGGCCGCCTGGCGCCCGTCCCCACCGGATCCGTCCTTCCGTCCCGATCGGTCCCCGGACGATGGGCCGGTGCCTTCGCCTCCCGGCCGCCGGCGCTCCGGACGCTGACGCCGCCCCCGTTTGGGTGGGGGAGTGACCGGCCGGACCCGGGCCTGGACTCTCGCCTCGCCTCGCAACCGGCCGAACAAACCGGCTTTCGGCTCACTGAGCACGACGAACTCGGCGTCATCTTCCGCAACTCCCAGGAGGTCGAGGGCAGACTCCCTGGCCTCACCGAGCGACTTTCCACTGGCTTCCACCCACTCCACTGCTCATCGAGCCTTTCGTTCGCGCTTCGCCTTCGACCGGGGGTGTTCTTTCGGTGCCGTGGCTTCCTCTGGCGATGCACTCCCGGTACGACTGGGGCTGTTTCTGTTCCCACGGGGGGCCGAGCCCGGCTTCGGGTTTCGGTTGGCTCCCGATCCGTTCGACCTCGTCCCCCGGGACCCAACCGGCTTGCCGGCCCCCGCCGCTGACCCGTTTCCGCCCGAAGTCGACTTGGCCCGGCCGTTGGCCCCGTTGGCCCTGGCGCTGGCCGGGGTGGACCTCGGGGTGGGACGGCCCGTCCCCCCCGATCCGCTTCGCCGGGTGGTGCCGGCGCTGGGCTTCGAGGAGGTCGGGGGCCTGGCCCGGGCGATCTCCCGCTCACTCCGATCGGCTTTGGAACCCGACGGCCCTTTCGGAGGGATCCCTTTGGCGCCGGCCGCCGGGGCCGGAGGGGGTCCGGCCACGATGCCGCGGCGGAAGAGGACCTCCTGGGTCCCGATCCGGATCGCGCTGGAAAAGATAAAGTAGACGTTGATGATAGCGGCGATATTTAGGTAAATGAGTCCGAATATTAGCGGCATGTATTTCTGCAGCATTGCCGCTTGTGGATTGGCTTGATTGGCCCCTGGGTTTCGGGCATTGAGCCGGCTCATTTGCAAGTATTGGAGTCCGACCGAGGCCACCACTAACAACAGGAACGGGGCGCCGGCCAGGATCGAGCTGTGGTGGGAGAACAGCTTCTGGGCGAAGTCCATGCCAAAGGCATTCAGGGAGCCCGCCGGCTTGGCGTGGGTGATCGCCGTGTACATCTTGGTGCCGTGGCCGATGTACCGCGGCTCGGCCACCACATGGGCCGGCACCAATGTCTTCAGCCCGCCGACGACCGACGACTTGGCCGGAATGGTAACCGTGTTGGTAATTCCCCGGATTACGTCGTATAGAATCAAGAAGAAGGGCAGCTGCAGCAACATCGGGAGACAGCCCGACGCTGGGTTCACTTTATGCTCTTTGTAGAGCTTCATCATCTCTTCATTGAGCGCCGCCCGGTTCTCCGGGCCCTTGTACTTCTGCTGGAGCTTCTTCATCTCCGGCCCCAGGGCCTGCATCGCCGCCATGTTCTTGGTGCTCTTGACGGTCAGCGGGGTCAGCACCGCCATCACGGCAATGGTCAAGAGGGCGATGTCCACCGGGTAGACCGGGATGGCGGAGTAGAGGATGGCCAGCAGGTCGGCCACCGCCTTGAGCAGCGGCTGGAAGATCGACCCGATGTCGTGGCTCAGGGAACTCATGGGGTCCTCCCGTCAGGCACCGGGTCGATTCCGTGTCCGCCCCAGGGGTGGCAGCGGGTCAACCGCCGGGCGGCCAGGGCCGACCCGCGGATCGGGCCGTGCCGGCGAATGGCCTCCTCGGCGTAGGTGGAGCAGGTGGGCAGATATCGGCACCCGGTGGGGCGCCCGGCCCGGAGCTGTTGGTAGGCGTGGATGGCCGCCAGCAGGACCTTCGTCACCGGCCCCGGCGGTGGGGTCACCGCCGGTGTTTCCATCTGCGACTCAGCCTCCAGTGTGATTGCCATCAGGTCCCCTCATCTTCCCGTTCGTGGGGTCCAGTACCCGGTTGACGGTCGCTCCCCGGACAGCTTGTCTCATGGCCGACCGCAGGTCATCAAAGGAAAGGTCGACAGCCGCCGGGCCGGCGCTGACCAGGTAGGCGCCTGGGGATAACCCGAGCTCCCCGGTCGACAAGATGGCCCGGAGGCGCCGCCGGAGGCGATTTCTCACCACTGCGCCCCCCAGCTTCTTGCCCAGCGCATAGGCGATCTCGGCCCTTGACCAGGAGTTTTGCCGAACAAATTTCACGCGGAGGGGGCCGGAGGCGCCGGTGATGCCCGAGGTGCGGAACAGGTCGAAGGTACGCTGCGACCGAATTCGCTCCACTCCGACGCCGGCTGATGGGACAACCGACATGGCCGGTCTCAGGCCGAGAGCCGTTGCCGGCCCTTCAGGCGACGCGACTGAATCACGGCCCGGCCCGCCTTGGTCGACATCCGCTTCCGAAAACCGTGAGTCTTGGCGCGCTTTCGCACGTTGGGCTGATAGGTCCGTTTCACAATTCCACTTCCTTCCTCGCCCGAAACCGTGGACTCGAACGCCCGGTGCGGCAGGGGGGCCCGTCTCATCGACTCGGCCAATTCCGTACATAGTAGGCGCGAACAGGAGCGACGCTCTAGTCGGCAAATCCCGTCGGCAAAACCCCTGCGCACGGTGTACCGTTCCGATCACAGCGGGAACGCCGGCCTTCGGGCAGGTGCCCGCTCCGACGTTTCCTGCCAAATTGAACGACAATGCGGCAATCAAGTACAGCGGTTCAGCGGTTCCCGGCCACCCACAAATCAGGATGAATCGAGATTCCAGGAAGAGTAATCCACATCTGTGGATTTCCTTGTGGACCGCTTTGGCTGCTCAAGGGCGGAGGCCCACGTGAACGACACCGAAGGCTTGTGGACCCTGTGTTCCGAGGCTCTTCGAGAGCAGGTCTCGGAAGCCAGCTGGCGAGCTTTCTTGGCTGGAATCACACCAATCTCCATGGCCGACAACGAAATCGTATTGGGGGTACCCAACACCCTCATCCGCGACCGGGTCGAGGCCCGTTTCCTCGGCCTCATCCAGGACACCGTGGTCAGCACCGTCGGGGCCCCCTTGGGCATCCGCCTCGAGGTGGTGGCGCCCTTGAACGAGCCCGCCGAAGACACCCTGGCTGCCGCCGAGATCGAAGAGGCCATGCGGACCCTGCCGGAGGCCGGCGCGGCCCCAACCTCCAATCGCCGGGGATCCGGCCAACGCGGGCACATCGACCGGTCGCCATCGGTGGCTCCCGACAGTCGCTTTACCTTCGACACCTTCGTCATCGCCTCCTCCAACCGCTTCGCCCACGCCGCCGCCCAGTCGGTGGCCGAGACCCCGGCCCAGTCCTACAACCCGCTCTTCATCTACGGCGACGCCGGCCTGGGGAAGACGCACCTTCTCCACGCCATCGGCAACTACGTCCTGGAGAACTACAAGAGCCGCCACGTTCGCTACGTCTCCACCGAAACCTTCATGAACGAATTCGTCGACGCCATCCGGACCAACACCACCACCGCCTTCAAGCGCGGCTACCGCGAGTGTGACGTCCTGCTGATCGACGATGTCCAGTTCATGGAGGGTAAGGAGTCCCTGCAGGAGGAGTTCTTCCACACCTTCAACTCGCTCTACGGGGCGTCGAAGCAGATCGTCCTCACCTCGGATCGACCCCCCAAAGCCATGGCCACCCTGGAGGACCGGCTCCGCAGCCGCTTCCTCATGGGGCTCATCACCGAGGTCCAGCCGCCGGAACTCGAGACCCGGTTGGCCATCCTGCAGACCAAGGCCGAGCGCGAGCAGGTGTTCGTCCCCGACGAGGTTCTCGAGTTCATCGCCACCCACGTCAAGGACAACATCCGGGTGCTCGAAGGGGCGCTCATCCGGGCGACCGCCTTTGCCAGCCTCAACCACCAACCCCTGACCCTCGAGCTGGCCGAAACCGTCCTGGCCGACATCGTCTCTGCCGATCAACCCCGGCGGATCACCCCGCAGATGATCCTCGAAACCACCTCGGAGACGTTCGGCTTCAGCGTCGACGAGCTCCGCGGGCCCAATCGGCGCCGGCCGCTGGTCACCGCCCGACAGGTCAGCATGTATGTGTTTCGTGAGCTCACCGACTTCAGCTTCCCGGCCATCGCCCGGGAATTCGGCGGCCGCGACCACTCGACGGTGATGCACGCGGTACAGAAGATCACCAACCTGATGAAGGAGCGCCAGCAGATCTACAACCAAGTCACCGAGCTGATCCTCCGCATCAAGAGCGGTACCTGATCTCCATGGCGGACCCGGCCGTTTCCTCCGACCAGCGTCCCCCCACCTCTTCTTCGGAGCCGGCGAATCCTGTGGATACCCGGCCGTCGACCTGTGGCAAATCTGTGGGGTTTGCCGCAGTTGTCCATAGCCGGTGCCCGTCGCCCCCACCCTCCAGCCACCCGGACAGGAAACGGGGGATGGACGGTGGAAACAGAAAGGTGTCCTACGCTGCAACGACCGGGGTCGATCCACAATCCACAGCCCTTATTACCACCACTCTTAATTTCAACTACTTAAAAGACAGTCGACCAAACAACATCGGAAAGGACTCCTAGGTGAAGTTCCGTTGCGAACGCGATTCCCTGGTGGAGGTGCTGACCACCGCCGGGCGAGCCGTGAGCTCACGTACGACGACCTCGATCGCCCTGAGCGGGGTCCGGATCGAGTCGGAAGGAAACCGGCTGATGGTGGTGGGCACCGATCTCGATCTCACCGTGCACGTTTCGACCGAGGCGATCGGGTTGTCCGACGGCGTGTGCGTGGCGCCCTCCAAGCTCCTCACCGATATCGTGCGCTCCCTGGAGCCCGGCGCGGTGACCGTCGAATCCGAGCCGGACAAGATCGAGATCGCCGCCGCCCGGTCGCGCTTCAGTCTGCGCACGTTCCCGGCCGATGACTTCCCGACCCTCCCTGAACCCCCGGCGCCGACCACCCTGCTGCCGGCCAACAGCCTGGTCAACGCCCTTCGCCAGGTGGTGCGGGCCGCCTCCAACGACGACGCCCGACCGCTCCTGACCGGCGTGCTGATGGCGGCGGAGGGGTCCGGCATCCGGCTGGTGGCCACCGACTCCTACCGACTGGCTCTCCGGGACATCGACGGCAAGAACGAGGCCCTCGAAACCACCCAGATCCTGGTGCCGGCCCGGGCGCTGGCCGAACTCCAACGTCTCTCCGCCCTCACCGCCGACGGCAAGGCCGCGGCCGACGGCGGGAGCGCCAATGGGGTAGGCCCGACCGTCGGGTTGTCCATCGGCGAGCACGATGTGACCTTCACCGCCGGGGATGTTCAGGTGAGCACCCGCCTGCTCGACGGGAGCTACCCCGATTACCGCCAGCTGATCCCGGCCGAGTACCCGAACCGGCTCCACGTAGGCAAGGACTCCCTGCTCGACGCCCTCCGCCGGGTCCGGCTGCTGGTCCGCGACAACACGACCCCGGTGCGTCTGTCGATGCGACAGGGTGGCGTGGATCTCACGGTTGTCTCCCAAGAGGTGGGCGACGCCAGTGAGACGGTGGATGCCGACTTCGAGGGAGCCGACCTCACCATCGCCTTCAACCCCACCTACCTGATCGACGGGGTGGACGCGGTCATGGGCGACGAGGTCCTGCTCGAGACCATCGACGCCACCAAGCCGGCCACCGTGCGGGGGGCGGAACAGTCCGAGTTCCGGTATTTGTTGATGCCCGTCCGGGTGTCGTAAGCCGTGATCGGACCGGCCATGACGGTCGACCCATGTACCTCGCCTCCCTGAGCCTCGCCGACTTCCGGAACATCGCCGAGGCGGCCATCGAGCCGGATCCCACCGGAACCACGGTGATCACCGGCCGGAACGGCGCCGGCAAGACGAGCCTGCTGGAGGCCATCGGCTACCTGGCCACCCTGCAGTCGTTCCGCGGTGCTCCCAAAGAGGGGATGGTCCGGATGGGGACCGACCGCGCCATCCTCCGGGCCGTCACCCAGGTGGGCGACCGGTCGATGGACATCGAAGCCGAACTGGCGGCGGTCGGACGATCTCGCACCATGGTGAACCGGCAAACCGTTCGCCGTCGCACCGACCTCGGTGACGCCCTGCGGGTCACGGTGTTCTCCCCGGAGGACATCGGGGTGGTGCGGGGAGGGCCCGCCGAACGCCGGCGCTTCCTCGACGAGACCCTGGCGGTGGTGGCTCCGAAAGCCAGCCAGCACGCGGAGGAAACCGAAAAGGTTCTCCGCCAGCGGGCCGCCCTCCTGCGCCGGGCCGGCGGCCGCCTGAGCCCGGAGGTGGAAGCCACCCTGGATGTGTGGGACGCCCGGCTCGATGCCGCGGGGACGGCACTGGTCGAGGCCAGGGAGACCCTCACCCAGCAACTCACTCCGCTGGCCGAGCAGCACTACTCGCGGCTGGCCGGGGCCGACGTGAAGGTCGGCCTCCACTACTGCCGGTCGTGGACCGGGTCGCTCGCCGACGCGCTGGCCGTCTCCCGGGCCGACGATTTGGTCCGGGGGATCACCCTGGTGGGACCGCATCGCGACGAGCTGGAGCTGACGGTATCCGGGCTGGTGGGTCGGACCCACACCTCGCAGGGGGAACAGCGGTCGCTGGCCCTGGCCATCCGGCTGGCGACCCACCAGCTGGCCAGCGAGCGCCTGGGGTCGGCCCCGGTGCTCCTCCTCGACGACGTGTTCTCCGAGCTCGACCCGTTCCGGACCCGGGCGCTGTTGGAGGGGTTGCCCCCTGGCCAATCGATCCTCACCACCGCTCTCCCTCCGCCCCCGGAGGTCGCCGCCGCCGCCACCTACGAGGTGAAGCCCGGCGGGACGGTAGGGGCCGTTGTGAGCGGCGACGGGGACCGATGACGGGCCGGGGGAGGGACGACAAAGGGCCCCGGTCGATCGACACCTCCCTCGACGCCCTCTCCACCCACCTCGGATTGGGTGGATCCCTCGGTCTCGGACGCCTGTTCGCCCGGTGGGAACAGATCGTCGGGCCGGCCATGGCCCGGCACGTGCAACCCGTCCGCCTCGACGCCCAGGCTCTGGTCGTCAACGTCGACCACCCGGCGTGGGCCACCGAAGTACGTCATTTCGGGGACGACCTTCTCGACAAAGTGGCCGAGGCCACCGGCACCCCCAGAGCCGAGCAGCTCGAAGTCCGAGTCCGCCGCTGAGGCCCCAGGCAGGGGGCCTACCATCGGCCTGAACCAGGGCCTTCTCCGGCTACAATGGAGCATCGGAAACCGGGGATTCGGACCCACTGAGAACGGCGCCTTTTGCGCCACGGCCCGGACACCCAGTTTCCCCGTAATCCAGACGAGGTTTGAGAGGACGCGCCTGTGGCGCTGAAATCAGAAGACAAGCGAATCGTGTCCAAGGACAGTTACGGCGCGGAAGACATCACCGTGCTGGAGGGTCTGGACCCGGTCCGCAAACGGCCCGGGATGTACATCGGATCCACCGGCCCGACCGGGCTTCATCACCTGGTGTGGGAGGTGGTGGACAATTCGGTGGACGAGGCCATGGCCGGCTTCGCCAAGCGCATCGACGTGACCCTGCTGGCCGACGGGGGAGTCCGGGTAAAAGACGACGGCCGGGGCATCCCGACCGGCCCGATGCCGAAATACAAGGGCCGCTCGGCGGCCGAAGTGGTGCTGACCGTGCTCCACGCCGGAGGCAAGTTCGGGGAGGGCGGCGCCTACAAGGTGTCCGGTGGACTCCACGGGGTCGGGGTGTCGGTGGTCAACGCCCTCTCCAAGCGTCTCCTCCTGGAGATCGATCTGGACGGCGAGCGCCACGAGATGGAGTTCGTCGACGGTGGCCGGCCGACCGGGAAGCTGAAGGTGACCGGTCCGGCGCCGCGGGGGCGCACCGGGACCACCATCAGCTTCTGGCCGGATCCCACCATCTTCGACGAGATCGAGTTCCGCGCCCAGACAGTGACCGAGCGGCTGCAGGTGATGGCCTTCCTCAACAAGGGCCTCGAGATCCGGTTCGTCGACGAGCGACCGGACGGCAAGGCGTCGCAGACCTTTCAGTACAAGGACGGGATCATCGACTACGTCCGCCACCTGAACACCTCCAAGGAGGCGTTGTTCCGCAAGGTCGGGTCCTACACCCGGGCCGAGGAGACCATGGAGGTCGAGGTCGCCCTGCAGTGGAACACCGGCTTCTACGAGAGCATCCACTCGTTCGCCAACGGCATCTCCACCATCGACGGCGGGATGCACGAGGAGGGCTTCAAGAAGTCCCTCACCAACGTGGCCAACAAGTACGCCCGGGCCAAGGGCGCCTTGAAGGAGAAGGACCCCAACTTCTTCGGCGAGGACATCCGGGAGGGGCTGACCGCCATCATCTCGGTGCGCCTCCAAGACCCGCAGTTCGAAGGCCAGACCAAGGCCAAGCTGGGCAACGTCCCGGTCCGGTCGCTGGTCGAGCGAGCCACCAACGAGAAACTGTCCGAGTGGTTCGAGGAGAACCCCCGGGAGGCCAACCAGATCATCCAGAAGGCCGGCCTGGCCTCCAGGGCCCGGGTTGCCGCCCAATCGGCCCGGGATCTGACCCGGCGGAAATCGGCGCTGGACGGGGCCGGACTCCCCGGCAAGCTGGTCGACTGCTCGTCCCGGGACCCCCGGGAGAGCGAGCTGTTCATCGTGGAGGGCAACTCGGCCGGCGGCTCGGCCAAGGATGCCCGCAATCCCCGGGTCCAGGCCATCCTGCCCATTCGGGGCAAGATCCTCAACGTCGAGCGGGCCCGCATCGACAAGATGCTGAAGAACGCCGAGATCCAGGCCCTCATCGCCGCCATCGGCGGGGGTCTGGCCGACGACTTCGACGTCACCAAGATCCGCTACCACAAAATCATCATCCTGGCCGACGCCGATGTCGACGGCTCCCACATCCGCACCCTGCTGCTGACGTTCTTCTTCCGTCAGATGAAGCCGCTGGTGGAGGGAGGCTTCGTCTACGTGGCCCAGCCGCCGCTCTACTCGACCCGGGTGGGCAAGGAGAAGATCTATCTCAAGGATGACGCGGCCAAGAACGCGTTCATGGCCGAGAACCCGAATCACAAGGACGACTTCCAACGGCTCAAGGGGCTCGGCGAGATGGACTTCAGCGAGCTTCGGGACACCACCATGGACCCCGGCCGCCGCTCGCTGCTGCAGATCGGGGTGGAGCAGGCGGCACTGGCCGACGAGGTCTGCTCGGTCCTGATGGGCGAGGACGTCGACCTGCGACGCCAGTTCATCCAGACCAACGCCAAGGACGTCCGGTTCCTCGACTTCTGAGGTTGCCGACGGACCGGTAGCACGAGCGCCGGTGGCTTGAGAGTACGACGGTAAAGAACAAGGACGAGGAATGGCTGCAAGCGACGAAAACGGAAGCGGGGGGAGCGGGGTCGGCACCGACGAAGCGGTGTCGGGCTTCATCGAGCCCATCGAGATCCAAGAGGAGATGGAGCGCTCGTTCCTCGAGTACTCGATGTCGGTCATCGTCTCCCGGGCCCTGCCCGACGTGCGGGACGGGCTGAAGCCGGTCCACCGCCGGATCCTCTATTCGATGTTCGACCAGGGGCACCGACCCGACCGACCCCACACCAAGTGCGCCAAGGTGGTCGGGGACGTCATGGGCTCCTACCATCCCCACGGCGACTCCTCGATCTACGAGGCACTCGCCCGCATGGTCCAGTCGTTCTCCATGCGCCACCCGCTGATCGACGGCCACGGGAACTTCGGCGGCACCGGTCCCGACGAGGGACCCGCGGCCATGCGCTACACCGAGTGCCGGCTGGACGCGCTGGCCCTCGAGCTGATGGCCGGGATCGACCAGAACACCGTCGATTTCACCGCCAACTACGACGGCACCACCGAAGAGCCGGTGGTCCTCCCGTCCCGGTTCCCCAACATCCTGGTCAACGGATGCCAGGGCATCGCGGTGGGCATGGCCACCAACATTCCGCCCCACAACCTGGGTGAGATCATCGACGCCACCCGCCACATCCTCGAGCACCCCGACGCCTCCCCTGACGACCTGATGGAGTTCGTCAAGGGTCCCGACTTCCCGACCGGCGCCCTGATCCTCGGTCGCCAGGGCATTCTCGACGCCTTCCGGACCGGGCGCGGCTCGATCAAGATGCGGGCGGTGACCGAGATCGAAGAGGGTCGCGACGGCGCCACCCGGATCACGGTGTCGGAGATGCCGTACCAGACCTCGGTGGCCACCGTCTCGAAGAAGATCGAGGATCTGGTCCGGGCGGGCGATCTCGACGGCATCGCCGAGATCCAGGACGACTCGGCCGGCGGGAACACCAGCCTGGTCATCCGGCTGAAGCGGGACGCCAATGCCAACGTGGTCCTCAACAACCTGTTCAAGCAGACACCGCTGCAGACCACCTTCAGCGTCAACGCGGTCGCCCTGGTGGACGGGGTGCCCCGCACCCTGAACCTCGCCCAGATGCTGACCTACTACGTGGCGCATCAGGTCGAGGTCATCACCCGGCGGTCGCAGTTCCTGTTGGACAAGGCCCGTGCCCGCGCCCACGTGGTCGAAGGCCTGTTGAAGGCCATCGACATGCTCGACGCGGTCATCGCCACCATCCGGGAATCGGACGATCGGCCGGCCGCCCTCGAGGCCCTGCAGGCGGCGCCGTTCGAGTTCTCCGAGGAGCAGGCGAACCACATCCTCGACATGACCCTGGCCCGGCTGACCCGGCTGGGCCGGTCCAATCTCGAAGACGAGATGGCCAAGCTGCGGGAAGAGATCGCCGAGTTGGAGGCGATCCTCGCCGACCCGGTGAAGCTGCGGGCGGTCATCGCCGGGGAGCTCGGCCAGATCCGGGAGAAGTTTGCCAATGAGCGCCGTTCGGTCGTCACCCACGACCCCGGCGATATGAACGTGGAAGATCTGGTGGACGACGAGGATCTGGTCGTCACCATGAGCCGGGCCGGCTACGTGAAGGCCGTCTCCGCCGACGCCTTCCGCACCCAGGGGCGCGGGGGTCGGGGAGTGAAGGGGGCCAGGCTCAAGGAAGAGGACCTCATCGACGATGTGGTCCATACCTCCTCCCACGCCCACCTGCTGCTCTTCTCCAACCGCGGGCGGGTCTTCCGGCTGCGGGCCCTCGAGATCCCGATGAAGGAGCGCACGGCGCGGGGGACCGCCATCGTCAACCTGTTGCCGCTGTCGCCGAGCGAGAAGATTCAGGCGGTGATCGGTACCCGCGACTTCTCTGCCGACAACTACCTGGTGTTCGCGACCAAGCTGGGACAGATCAAGAAGACCTCGTTCAGCGAGTACGACAAGTCGCGACGCGAGGGGTTCATCGCCATCAACCTCCGTGAGGGGGACGAGCTGGTCCGGGTGGTGGAGACCGGTGGGGATGACGACCTGTTTCTGGTGACCAGCTCGGGGATGACCATCCGTTTCTCCGAACACGACGTCCGGCCGATGGGACGGGATGCCTCCGGGGTGCGCGGGGTCCGGCTGAAAGAGGGGGACCAGGTCGTCTCGTGCGACGTGGCCCGTGACGACACCGATATTCTCATCGTCACCGATGCCGGTTTCGGCAAGCGCACCAAGCTTGAGCGCTTCAATCGCCAGGCCCGGGGCGGCCAGGGAGTCCGGGGGATCAGGCTCACCGCCAAGCGGGGTCGAGTGGTCGCCGCCTTCATGGCCGCGCTGGACGACGAGATCCTGCTGGTGTCGACCGGCGGAGTGGTGATCCGGATGCCGGTGCGGGAGATCGCGTCGCAAGGTCGGGATGCCACCGGGGTGCGGGTCATGAACCTCGACGATGGCGATGCGGTCGGCGCAGTGGCGCCGGTGGAGTCGGAATCCGCCATCGAGGAATGAGCCACGGCTGCACCGGATGGCCGTGTCGATGG
>DASZNG010000160.1:0-11709 GCA_035551535.1 Acidimicrobiales bacterium
GGCGTGAACGACGCCTACCCGTGGTGATGGTTGTCGGACTCCCGGGCCGCCCACGAGAAGACCCCGTGGGCCATGGTCGAGGTGGCGGCATCGGCCCGAGCTTCGTACACCTGCCGCCGGATTCGCCGGATGCCCGGATCGGCTGCGTCCGCCAACCAGGCCATTTCGGCCAGGTGCCCAGCCAGCCGGAGGGTGGCGTCGGCGGAACCGGTGGACCCGGCGGCCCCACCACCGGACCCGGCGGACGACTCCAGCAGGGCCTGGGCCCGGTCGGCCAGGGCGGAGGCCCCGCCGGCCAGGGCGGCCAACTCGGTGGCCAGGGCTCGATCCGGCGCCGGTTTCAGGGTCGCGGGGTTGCCGTCCCACCAGCCCCCGTACAGGCGCCAGACGGTACGCACGATGAACTCCGGCTCGTCGTAGACAGGCTGCAGGTACGGGCGCTCCATCAAGTGCGCAGGAGGGGTCACGGTGTGGATGATCTCGTCGAGCCTGGCGCCGGTGTTCATCAGGGCCAGGGTCTGGTCCACCAACGAGTCGAGCAGATCGGCGGTGTCGCCGAGGGCCTGGCGGATCCGGTCGGCGCCGATCACCGGGAACCCGTGACCGGGAAGCAGGACCTCGGGTCCGCCATCCGGTCCGTCGTAGAGGGCGAGCATCTCCCTGAGCGCCCCGGCCCACTCCCGCGGATAGCGCTGCACCTTCTGCGGGTTCCCGGCATTGGGCGACGCCCAGATGAACAGGTCCCCGCAGCACAGGACCTGGCGATCGGGGAACCAGGTCCACGTGTGATCGTCGGTCTCGCCCTTGGCGTGGTGGAGTTGGGCCCGCAGGCCTCCCACCTCCAGGCTCAGGTGATCACGGTAGGTGCGGTCGGGGTAGCGGTACTCGGTCGGCCACTGCAGGTCCTTGATGTTGAACTGCCGGCGGTTGATGATCCCGTTGTACCCCGCGGTCAGGATGTACCGGTCGAACCGGGGTGGCAGGGCGTCGTGGGCGACCACGGTGGGCGCGGTCCAGCCGTTGGCCTCGGACTCCGCCTCCCACACCGGGACGCCGAACACATGGTCGATGTGCCCGTGGGAGTACACCGCGGTGTGGAGCCGGCTCGCCGACCACGCTCGCAGGGTGCGGTGGATCTCCCCGGCCATCAACGAGCTTCCGGTATCGACCAGAAACAGGCCGTCGTCGGTGTCCAGCGCCGACACGTTGGCAAAAGAAGGGGTGAAGGCCACTCCGTCGGCCACTTCGGCCAAACCTCCCCAGGTCCGGAGCGGGTGAGCCTCCGACGTCGACAGCTCCCCCGTCCACAGGCGCTCGGCGATGTCGAGCACGTCAGGTTCGGACACGCGTCCCCCTTTCCCCTCCGGTGCAATGTATCGGGCGACGCCGGGGTCGGCGAGGGTGCCGGTTCAGCCCGGTTCGGGGATCGTCCCATCGGATCGGGAGGTGGCCCGGGCCCGGCCGACCAGGCGTCCGGCCGTGCGGATGGTCCGCTTGGCCTGCGCCTTGGTCGCCGGAGCGTGTTTGGCGCTTGTCCTGGATGCCGCCGATGCCGCGGTGCCGGCGGCCCGCCCTGCCCATCGGGCGGCGGCGCCCACACTCTCTTCCGAGGGAAGGAGGGATCGGCCCGACGGCGCCGACGGGTCCGGTCGGCTCGGGGCCGGGGAGGAGGGGGCCACGGTGGCGGTGGCGGTGGCGTCGACCACCGGGCCCCCGCGGCGAGCTCTCGGCCTGGCCGGCCGGGGGTCGGTGTTCACCAACGTGGCCAGCCGGATGATGCCCACCGCCACGAACTCGAGGATGATGATCCCCTCGACGTCGGGGCGGATGACGGCCACCACCGGAGAGACGGCGACCAGGACGGCGGCCACCACCACCAGCCGCACGTGGAGCTTCCGACCGAAGATCCGGAAGATGCCGAGGGGGCCGTCGGCGGTCAGGGCCAGGGCGGCGAAGACGGCGCCGGCCACCACCAGAACGCCCCCGCGGCTGACATGGAGGGAGAGATCGGCGAGAGCCAGCACCGAGAGGATCTCGGCGACCTGCAGGATCCAGAACGGGGTGATCCGCGGTGAGGGTTGTACCGCAGCGCCGGCACCCCTCGCACCGCGCCCGATGCGGTGAGCGCTCATCCGGTCGGTGAGGGCAGGGTTACGACGGTGCCGCGGCCGTGCCGTCGCCCGACGGCGGTGCCGGCGGTGTCACCACTGACTGGGGTGCGGGTGCGGGTGCGGCTGCGGGTGCGGTGGCCGGAGGTGGAATGGCGGCGGCGGACTGGACGCCCTTGTCATCGGCCGCGCCCCCCTCGTCGAGGCCCTTCTTGAATTCCTTCTGCGCCGACCCCAGCGAACGGGCCAGCTTGGGAATCTGGGTGCTCCCGAAGAGGACGAGCACGACAACGACCAGGACGATGATGCCGTCAACGCCAAAGATCTCTGCGGATGGAGCAAAATGCATGGGTACGCCTCCTACGTCGGCCTTGGTCCCCAGGTTAGACCTGTCGGCCGGCGTTCTGTACTTCGTGGCCGCGGCCCGGCCGGATGGTGGCGGCGGTCAGCCGGCCAGGAACACCCCCATGACCAGGGCGGCTACCGAGGCGGTGGCGCCGATCGACCCCCAAATGGCCAGACCCCGGCGGGACGTCGACCGCTGGTGAAGGAAGACCCCGACCCCGGCGATCACCACCACGGCGATCTTGACCATGAGCACCGCCTTCCAGGCCGACGGCGCATCCTTGAAGGTGAAGGTCGAGACGTTCCAGATCCCGGTGAGCACCAGCACCACGTAGGCCGGCCACAACAGCACGGCCAGCGCCCGGGCCACCTTCTTGGAGGCGTCCTCACCCAGGCCGCGGACGGTCGGGAGCAGCCCGGCCACGGTGAACTGGCCCCCGACCCAGATGGTGGCGGCCAGCACGTGCAGCGTCAGCCGGATTCCGTCGACGGTGGGGCTGAGCGACGGCACCACCGTCGCCAGGGAGTCGGAGATCACTCGGGGAACCCGTTGCTCACCGGCTACTTCCCGGTCCAGTTGGGCTTGCGCTTCTCGGCGAAGGCGATCGGTCCCTCCATGGCGTCGGCGGAACCGAACACCTCGGGGACGGCCTTGTTGTTGATCTCCCAGCCCTGGGCGTCGGGAAGCTCACCGGCCTGCTTCATGACCCGCTTGGACGTCCGGACCGCCAGCGGGGCGTTCTCGGCAATGGTGTTGGCCATCGCCAGCGCCGCTTCCATCAGCTGGTCGGCTGGCACCACCCGGTTGATCAGCCCGAGGGCCAGTGCCCGCGGGGCGTCGATCGGCTCGCCGGTCATGGCCAGCTCGAGGGCGATGGCCGGCGGGATGCGCTTGGGCAGCCGGATGAGGCCACCGGCAGCGGCCATGAGGCCGCGCTTCACCTCGGGGATGCCGAACTTGGCCTCCTCGACGGCCACCACCAGATCGCAGGACAGCATGATCTCGCACCCGCCGGCCAGGGCCGAGCCGTTGACTGCGGCGATGAGGGGCTTGGCGAAGTCACGCTGGGCGATGCCGCCGAACCCGCCCTTGGCCCCCATGATGTCGGCGGCCTCGCCGGCAGTGAAGGCCTTGAGGTCCATCCCGGCGCTGAACGCCTTGTCCCCGCTGCCGGTGACGATGACCACCCAGCAGTCGTCATCGGCCTCGAGCTCGTCGAAGGCGGCGGCGAAACCCTTGGACACCGCGCCGTTGATGGCGTTCCGGGCCTCGGGCCGGTTGATGGTGAGGATCTCGATGTGACCCTGTCGCTCGCGGAGCAGTTCGTCAGACACGTGGTTGTCCCTTCGTCGGATCTCAGCGTTCGGGCAGACGGTAGCGCGGCGGATCCCCCACCACGATAATTGTGGTGCCGACCATTCCCGGGCTGTCGCGTTGGCCGACTTCGGAGACGACCTCGTCGTCGGCGGGGGCGGCGGCCAGCTGGCGGCCGTCGGCGAGCCGGGCGATCACCGGCGCGCCGGTCGAGGCTCCCAGGTGGTCGCGGATCACGGTGATGGCGACCACGGTGGCGGGCGTCGGATCCGGAACCTGCAGGGCCATCTCGGCGGCGCTGGCCTCGATCCGGAGCTGGTCGGCCGAGGTGTCACCCAGATGGAATCCACCCGGCGGCGGGGACGAGCCGTAGAGCCCGAGCGCGTGCTTGGTGATGAACCAGCCGAGCCCGGTGGCCAATCCCAGCCGGGGCCGGTCGTCCGTGGAGCCGCGGCCGGGAGCGGAGCCGGAGCCGGAGCCGGAGCGGGAGCCGTCCTGCCGGAGCCGGCTGGTCACCGCGGCGATCCCGTGGGTGGTGTAGTTGTTCCCGGGTCCCCCGAAATACGGGAGCCCGCCGGTCGAGGTCAGCCCCCGGGGGTCGTCGGTCTTCAGGCCGAGGGCGTCGGCGGCGAGCTCCACCGCCGATGGGAAGCAGGAGTAGATGTCGAGCACTTCGACGTCGTCGATGTCGACCCCGGCGGGGCCACCCGCGGGGCCACCGGACGGTCCGGCGTTGAGGTTGGCCGCCTCGAACAGCGCCCGTCCGGCGGCGGCGATGGCCGGGGACCGCCCGGGGTCGGGCCGGGAGGCGGGGAAGCGGACGTCGACGGCGCTGGACCCCGACCAGATGAACACCGACCGGTCGGCCACCCCGGCCCGCCGGGCGGCGGCCAGCGAGCACACCACCAGGGCCGCACCCTGATCGGAGCCGAGGAAGGCGGTCATCCGCTTGGTATAGGGCTCGCAGACGATGCGGTTGTCGGGTGACGGGGTGGCGATCTCTTCCGGCGTATAGGCGACCGGGAACCACGCGTACGGATTGGTCGAGGCCACCCGGCTGAACGGGGCGAACAACTGGCCGATGGCTTGGCGGTGCTGGTCGGCGGTACGACCGGCCCGGGCCGCCACCACGCTCTCGAACATCGGGTAGACGTGCACCGGGGCCATCAGCCCGATGGCGGATTCCGCCGGACCGACACCGGGGAGATCGTCCCCCACGGCCGGATCCGGTGCCAGTGAGGTGTCCCCGTTGTCCCGGGGCTGTCCGAGCTGGTGGCGCAGGCGGGACGACCGGATGGCTTCGGCCCCGGCGATCACCGTCACCGACAGGCGGCCGGTGGTGATGTCGGCGGCCGCCCGGTTCACCAGCCACTGGGGGGAGTTGCCCCCGATGGTGGTCATCTCGCAGGCGCCGGGCTTCGCCCCCAAGGCGCGGGCGAGCTCGGTGGCCGGCGCCGGGCCGCTGTGGGTCATGATGTTGACCACCGAGAGCCGGTCGATCCGGTGGCGCAGGTCGGGGACGTCGGCCAACGCCGCCTCGCAGGCCCGGGCCATGAGGTCGATCGGAGTGACCGGGTCGCCGCGCTCGATGGACTCCCCGGAGGCGATGACCACCGGAATCCGCTCGGCCTCCTGCTCGGAGATGGTCACGAGGCCGGGTCGTGACGGCTCGGAACGGCGCAGGTTGCGGGTGTCATGGTCGGACGGGAAAGTAGCACTGTGCCCGGGCCGAGGGCCTTTCGGCGAGCGGGGAGGTGCCGAGGCGCACCCGAAGCTGCGAGGCTGGGTCGATGACCGCGGACGCGGAAGGTTCCGACCTCGCCGGTGGCGATCAACCGGGCGGCATCCTGCCTACGGGCTTTCATTTCGGGGTGGCCACCGCCGGCTTCCAGATCGAGGGCGGGTTCAACGGGCCAGGTGAGCCGGGCAACAACTGGCTGCGATGGGAACAGGCCGGACGGGTCGAGCCCTCGGGCAACGCGGTCGGGTTCTGGGACCGGCCGCTCGAAGCCCTCGACCGGGCGGCCGGGCTCGGGTGCGACAGCGTCCGGCTGGGCCTCGAGTGGGCCCGGGTCGAGCCGCGCCCCGGGGAGATCGACGACGAGGCCCTGGCCGGTTACGCCGGGATCATCGACGGGTGCATCGATCGGGGGCTGGAGCCGCTGGTGACCCTCCACCACTTCACCCACCCGTCGTGGCTCGGAGAAGACTTCTGGCTCCGACCCGATTCCCCCGAGCGTTTTCGGGACTGGGTCGACGTGGTACTGGTCGCCCTGGCCGACAAGGTCCGCCTGTGGGTGACGATCAACGAGATCAACGTACTGGCCATCGAATCGTGGTTGCTGGGGTCCTTCCCGCCCGGGCGGTTCCTGGCCTTCGCCGATGCCGCGGTGGCCGTCGATCATCTGCTCGCCGCCCATGTCCTGGCCTACGACGCCATCCACTCGGCCCGTCCTGATGCGGTCGTCACCACCAACAACGCCTGCGTCAGCGTCTACGACCTCGACCGGCGGCTGACCGACGTCCTGCTGTCCCGCAGCCTCGGGGTCGCCCGTCCCGAGTTCGAGCGTTGGATCGATCTCCGGCGGGCCGAGCACGATGCCCGGATCCCGGCGACCGGGCCGGGGGAGCGCGCCTTCCGCCGTCTGGGGGCGGCGGCGTCGCCGTTCGGCCCGGGATCGGACCGACGCCGACGACCCGGTCGGGAGGGGCCGGGTGTGGCGCCGCACCGGGCCATCGATGCCGTCTACGGCAGTCCCCACCCGTTGACCCTCGACGTCGTCGGTCTCGACTACTACGACCCGATGGTGGCCCGGCACTTCCGGGCCCCCGGGCACCGCACCGCCGGCGGCCGCGGGTGGCTGCCGGCCCGGGAATTGTGGGACGACGTCCCCGATCCGGCCGGTCTGACCCGGTGGCTCGGGGTCCAGGCTTCGGACAATCCCGGGACCCCGCTGTGGGTGGTGGAGAACGGTCTCTGCAACCGGGTGCGGAACGGGCGCTCGTTCCCGCGGCTGGACGGATGGGACCGCTCGCGCTATCTCCGGGAGAACATCAAGGCGGTGGTGACCGCCATCGAGCGGGGGGTGCCGGTGGCCGGCTACTGGCACTGGTCGTTGGTCGACAACTACGAGTGGGGTTCCTATCAGCCGAGGTTCGGCCTCTACGGGGTGGACCGGCACCGGGGCGCCCGCGGATTCCGATGGCTCGAAACCGACTCGTTGGGGGACGACGCCGGCGGGGCCTACCGTCGCATCATCGCCGGGCTCCGCGCCGGCGACCGGTCGGTACTCGACGACGAATGAGCCGATCGGCGCTCCGTTCCCCCTCGCTTCGCAGCTCGACTTGAGCGATCCCGACGCGGGCCCAGCGGGTCCAGCGGGCCCAGCAGGCCCAGCGGGCCGGTGGACGCCGCGGTCCCCGGCCTCGGGACACCGCGGTCCCCGGCCTCGGGACACCGCGGTCCCCGGCCTCGGGCCGGTGTGGCCGGCGTGATGGTGGCCGTGTCGCCGGCTGCTTAACTGATCCGATGTCGACGTTGGCGGTGACCCTCTACGGGGTAGGGGCGGTGTCGTTCATGATGGCGATGTACGCGCTCGAGCGGCGTGGCAGACGGTTCATCCTCGCCTTTGCGGTTGGATGCCTGTTGTCCAGCGCTTACGGCTTCCTGTCGGGGGCGTGGCCCTTCGGGTTCGTCGAGTTCATCTGGTCGGGGATCGCGGTCCGCCGCTACCGAAACGTCCGAACCGATTGACCGGTTGCCGGCCTATCCCCCCCGAGGGGGGCTGGGTGGGCTGGCCATCCTGGTCACCGGAATCGTCGGGCGGTTTCTATGATGTCGCCATCTCCTTCCTGGCCGCTGCCTCCCTCCTGATCGCCGGTCCTCCCGGATGAACCAACCACCCGTGGCGGCGTCGATCGCGGAGGGACTCGCGGCGCTGGCCGCCGCGGATCCGGACCGCCCGGCGGTCACCTGCGGCGGGCGGACGACCACCCGACGCCAGCTCGAGGCGAGAACCAACCGCCTGGCCCGGGCCTACCTCGAGCTGGGAGTCACTCCGGACAGCTTCGTGACCATCGGTCAACCCAACGGGATCGAGTTCATCGAGGCGACCATCGCGGTGTGGAAGACGGGAGCCACCCCCCAGCCGGTCTCCGATCGGCTTCCGGCCCCGGAGCGCCGGGCCATCATCGATCTGGCCGATCCGTCGCTGGTCGTCGGCATCGACCGCGGGGAAGCCGGTGGACGGCCATCGATTCCGGGGGGATTCGAGCCCGACCCCAAGTACGGGGACGCTCCCCTCGAACCCCGGTTCGCCAAGGCGCTGAAGGCGCCGACATCGGGCGGCAGTACCGGGCGGCCCAAGCTGATCGTGTCCGGGCACCGGGCCACGGTGCCAAACGTCACCATCAATGCGGGCTACACCCGGATGCCGAACGATGGCGTCCACCTGGCCACCGGTCCGATGTACCACAACGGCCCGTTCATCTATGCGTTCGCGGCGCTGTTCACCGGCAACCACGTGGTGGTCATGCCCCGGTTCGACGCCGAGGAGGCGCTGGCCCTGGTCGAACGGCACCGGGTGGACTGGATGTACCTCGTCCCCACCATGATGCAGCGGATCTGGCGCCTCCCTGAGGCGACCCGGCTCAGCCACGATCTGTCCTCGCTCCGATCCGTCTTCCACGTGGCCGCCCCGTGCCCGGAGTGGCTCAAGCAAGCCTGGATCGACTGGCTGGGGCCATCGGTGATCCTCGAGCTCTACGGAGGCACCGAGGGTCAGGTGGCCACCTTCATCGACGGGACGGAATGGTTGCGCCATCGGGGTTCGGTGGGCCGGCCGCTCTCCGGCGAGATTCAGATCGGCGATGCCGACGGCCGCCGGGTGAAAAGTGGGGAGATCGGCACGGTATGGATTCGCCAGGATGGAGGCACCCCGAAGACCTACACCTACATCGGGGCCGAGGCCCGCCAGGCGGGGGACGGATGGGAGACCCTCGGCGACGTGGGTTGGATGGACGCGGACGGCTACCTCTACCTCACCGACCGCGACACCGACATGATCCTGGTCGGCGGGTCCAATGTGTACCCGGCCGAGATCGAAGCAGTGCTGACCGAGCACCCTTCGGTGGCCGACGCCTGCGTCATCGGTCTGCCCGACGACGACCTGGGCAACGTCCCCCACGCCATCGTGGCCCTGTCGTCGCCGGTGGACGACGATGAGCTCGATGCCTACCTGCGGGATCGGCTGGTGTCCTACAAGCGGCCCCGATCGTTCGAACGGGTCACCGGTCACCTGCGCGACGACGCCGGCAAGGTCCGGCGCTCGGCATTGCGGGCGGATCGTCTCCCCGAGGCCGGGTAGCGCTGGCGGGCGGAAGGATCCGTGCCGGAACGGGCCGATCAGCCGGGCGTGGTGGTGAGGCGGTAGCCTGGGTGGCAGATCGTCGGTCCTTGAGGAGGAACCAATGAGCGAGCAACTCACCAAGCCCCGGGCCCAGTTCCACGCCATGGCCGAGGGCACCAAAGCCGACTGGGACATCATCGCCACCGAGGCCCTCTACGCGGCGGCCGGATTGCCCGACCGGGTGATGGCCCACCTCCAGCTGTTGGGCGGCGACTATGGCGGCTTCGCCGTCGATCGCTTGGAGCACAGCCTCCAGACCGCCACCCGGGCGGAGCGGGCCGGGCGGGATGACGAGTATGTCTTCTGCGCGCTCATCCACGACATCGGCGACACGCTGGGTTCCTTCAATCACGCCGACATCGGCGCGGCGGTGGCCAAACCGTTCGTGAGTGAGAAGAACCACTGGATGATGGAAAAGCACGGCATGTTCCAGGGGTATTACTTCTTCCACCATCTGGGTCTCGACCGCGATATTCGTGAGCAGTTCCGCGGCCACCAATGGTTCGACTACACCGCCGAGTTCTGTGCCGACTACGACCAATCGGCCTTTGATCCCGCCTACCAGTCGTTCCCTCTGGAGCACTACGAGCCGCTGCTGCGCCAGATCATGGCGGCACCCAAAGCCAGCATCTACGTCGCCCAACCGGACGCCGAGCTCGCCTCCACCTGAGGGATCGCACGCTCGGCCGGCGGCCGGCCGGCCGGCGCGCCCGATCAATTTCTGGCGCCGTAAGCTGTCGGGTGATGGCCAGCTCCCGCGTGACTTCCAGCCGCCAGCAATCGTTCACCGGTGCCGACCTCGAGCACGCCCTCGAATCCCACCGACGGGAGCTGACCGGCTTCTGCTACCGGATGTTGGGCTCGGGTTCCGAAGCCGAGGACGCCGTCCAGGAAACGTTCTTGCGGGCGTGGCGGTATATCGACGGGTTCGAGGGGCGGTCGTCGTTTCGCTCGTGGTTGTACCGCATCGCCAAGAACGTCTGCGTCGACATGGTCAAGAGCCCGCAGCGCCGGGCCCGGCCGATGGAGCTGGGACCGTCGGTGGCGGTCTCCGACGCCGTGCTGGGGAACCCCCACCCGGAGGACGTCTTCGTCCAACCCATCAACGACGACAAGGTCATCGACGTCGGCGCCGATCCCGCCGAGGTGGCGGTGGCCCGGGACACCATCCGGCTGGCCTTTGTCGCCGCCCTCCAACGGCTGCCGGCCCGGCAGCGCTCGGTCCTGATCCTCTGCCAGGTGCTGCGGTGGCAGGCGTCCGAGGTCGCCGAGCTCATGGAGATGAGTGTGGCCTCGGTCAACAGCTCGCTGCAGCGGGCTCGAGCCACGATGGCCGCGTCCCAGGAACATGCCCTGGATGCGACCATCGACGCCGAGCACGAGGCTCTCCTGAACCGCTACGTCGATGCCTTCGAGCGCTACGACATCCCCGCGCTGGTGGAGCTCCTGCGGGACGACGTGATCCTGTCGATGCCACCCTTCGACCTGTGGATGCGGGGCCCGGAGAACCTGGCCGGCTGGTTCTTGGGCGAGGGCATTGTCTGCAAGGACGGGCGGCTGTTGCCGATCGCGGTGAACGGCACCGCCGGGTTCGGGAACTATCACCAGGTGCGGCCTGGCCTGTGGGAGCCGTTCGCCATCCAGGTGGTCGAAGTCGCCGACGGCAAGATCGTCGGCCACCACAACTTCCTGTATCCCGAGCTGTTCGCGGCGTTCGGGCTGCCGCCCCGGATCGAGGAGTAGCCCTCCTGAACCGGAGGTGCTCAACCTCCCTCTTCGAGTTTGAGCTGGTTATGATTTCGTTCGCGCCGCGGATCGCCAGACGCCTTGCGATTGGGGGAGAATAGTGAGACGTGGGATCGTCGTCTTTTGTGCTCTCTCGGTCATTCTGCTCACGGCCGTATTGAATGGACGCTCCAATGCGGTAGCGGCTCCGGCGCATTCGCAACTCGGCCCAATCGTCCCGTCGCCAACCGGTCCCGGTTACGAATTGCTTGTCTCCAACACCGCCTACGGATACAACGCTCCGGCACTGAGCAGTTTCCCAACCAACCCAACTGGTGGTGGACCGCAAATTTGTCCCCCGCAGACGTCGGGGACGTGTACTGACATCGGTATCGCGTCTACAGGTGACTACGTCGATCCGGGATACTGGATAGGGACCGCGGCACGCTTTGTCGCCAGCAATGGGCAAGTGCAATATGGCGGTGGAGTCACGGGACTCGGAGATACTGACACCTGCAACCGTGTGTCTGCTGCCCTCTCCAACTCTCCCGTTGTCGGAGTGGCTTCCGCTCAGTTCGGTGCCTTGTTGGCGGCCGCAGATGGCGGCGTCTTCTCGTTCTGCGGGGCACCGTTTTACGGTTCGATGGGCGGAATGCACTTGAACCAGCCGATCGTCGGCATCGCCGCGACCCCTGACGGCAAAGGCTATTGGCTGGTCGCCTCCGACGGTGGCGTGTTTGCCTTTGGCGATGCCGGTTTCTTTGGGTCAATGGGCGGTACTCACTTGAACCAACCGATGGGCGGCATC
>DASZNG010000161.1:0-2667 GCA_035551535.1 Acidimicrobiales bacterium
GCCACCCGGGCCCCGTTGCGGGCCAGCTCGAAGGCGGCCACGCTCCCGCCCGGGCCGGCACCGGCCACCACGACGTCATACGACTTCACTCCGGTGGCCACCTACCCGTTGTACTGGGTGAGCTCGGAAATTGCCAACAACGGGGCAGCGTTAGCCCTACGCTGAGTTCAATGGTGGGAAGGATCGACACCGCGCCAAACCGCCAGGCCACCGAGCTCTTCGACGGCCTGCCTGCCCGCTATGACCGGCTCGGCGCCCTGCTGTCGCTGGGCCAGGACCGGCGCTGGCGGAAGGAGATGGTGGGCCACGTGGTGGCGGGTCCGGGGCCTACGGCTCGGGTGCTGGATGTGGCCACCGGCCCGGCCGGGGTGGCGCTGGCCCTCCGCTCGGCCACCGGCGCTCAGGTAGTCGGGATCGACCTCACCCGTCCGATGCTGCAGCGGGCCCGGCAGAACCTCGTCTCTCTGGACGAGCACGGCGTCCATCTGGTTCAGGGGCGGGGGGAAGAGCTGCCGTTCGAAGACGGGTCCTTCGACGCCGTCACCTTCACCTATCTCCTGCGGTACGTGGCCGACCCGGCGGCGACCCTGGTCGAACTAGCCCGGGTGCTGCGCCCCGGCGGCGTGTTGGCCAACCTCGAATTCCACCTTCCCCCGGCACCCGGGTGGCGCGGGCTGTGGTGGTGCTACACCCGGCTGGTGCTGCCGGTGGCGGGCTGGCTGACCGGCGGTCGTGAGTGGTTCGAGGTCGGGCGCTTTCTCGGCCCGAGCATCTCCCGCCACTACCGGAGCTACCCGCTGGCCTGGACGATCGACGCCTGGCAGCAGGCCGGTATCGAAGATGTCGGTTCCCGGCTCATGTCCCTCGGCGGGGGACTGGTGATGTGGGGGACCAAACCCGGTGACCGCTGAGCCGACCGGTATCGGCCGGCGGGCCTCCGGGGTCGATCCCGAGCCCACCGTCACCCGCCGCGGAACCGAAACGCGAACCGAAACCGAACGTGAAAACGGAACCGAAAACCGAACCCAAGTCCCGTCCCGCGGCCCCGCCTATTACGCGTCGGGAGACCAAAGCTGGTGGCGCGACGTCCGAGCCATCCTCCATCCGCCCTATACCGTTTGGCACCTTTCCTATGTGGTGATCGGTTCCCTCATCGGTCCGCGGGTCAACTGGGCCACCCTGGGGGCAACGGTGCTGGCCTTCTTCTTGGCCGTCGGGGTCGCCGCCCACTGTCTCGACGAATTGCGAGGCCGGCCACTCCGCACGATGCTCCCGACACGGTTCCTCATCGCCGCCGCCACACTCAGCTTGGCCGGGGCGGTGGCCATCGGCGTCGTCGGGCTCTACCGGCTCGGACCGTGGCTGGCGGCGTTCATCATCGTCGGGGCATTGCTGGTCCTCGTCTACAACCTCGAGCTGTTCGGGGGCCGGGTCCATACCGGGCTCGGCTTCGCGCTGGGGTGGGGGGCATTCCCGGTGCTCACCGCCGCCTTCGCCCAAGACCGGTCACTGCCGATCTCCGCCATCGTCCTGGCCGCCGCCGCCACCCTGCTGTCCGCCGCCCAGCGCCAGCTCTCCACCCCGGCCCGCACCATTCGCCGCCACGCGGTTTCCATCGAGGGACGGATGCTCCTCGACGACGGCCGGGTCGAGGTCCTCGACCGTTCCACCCTCCTGGCTCCCATCGAGAAGACGCTGCGGGCGCTGTCCTGGACGACGGTGGCGTTGGCGGTCAGCCTGGTCCTGGCCCGTCTGAGCCACTGACCTCGGATCCCGGCGGACCCGACGACTCCGCTTCGGCGGCCAGGAGCCGACGGAAGTTGTCCACCGTGGCCTGCACCACCAAGTCGTGGCCCCATCGCAGCAGCGGATGGGCCAGCCGGGCCGCCACTCGCATCGGCCGCTGCATCATCTCGATGGTCCAGCTGACGGTGGCTTCGGTCCCATCGCCGTCCGGGGTGAAGGTAAGAGTGGCGGTGCCGCGGAGGTCGCCGCTGACCGCCGCGTCGATGCGACGGGGCCGGGCACTGTTGGTCAGCACCACCTCGAGGCGCATCCGGTAGGGGAGCGGAGGGACGACCACCCCTCGCAACACCGACCCCGCTTCCAGTTCGCTTCCCTCGGTCTCGAACTCCCGCAACCAGCCCCACCAATCCTCGAAGCGGTCGGTGCGGGAGATGATCGTCCACACCTGGTCGGGGGGGAGGTCGAGATGGAAGGTTCCCTCGTAGTCGATGACGTACGGGGAGGTCGCCATGAGGCCCAGGGTACGTGGAGATTTTGGCACCCGCTGCTACGTTGCTGTGAATGTTGAGACGTCACCGAGGGCTGATCCCGGGGGGGATTACGCTGCTGGTGGTCGTCGCCCTTCTGTTGAGTTGGGTCCTCGGCGCCTTCAGTGGCGGCGGGCCGGCGCCGCTCACCGCTGCCCAGATCCAACTGTCCAAATCCTCCTACTCATCCATCGGCGAAGGGTCGCTCCGGGGCTCCTTGAGTCCCGGCACCAAGGCGTCGCCGTTGCTGGCGGTGGTCGGGAACGACTTCGCCGCCGGGATCGGCGAGGACCTGAAGTCGGCCTTCCCCGAGCAACTCGGCCCCGACATCGGCTATCGGGTGGCGGTGAGCGCCTCGATCGGGGCCGGGTACCTGAACAAGGGCGAGGACGGT
>DASZNG010000162.1:0-68669 GCA_035551535.1 Acidimicrobiales bacterium
ACCACCACGGTGTTCGCCTCGATGGAGCCGGCCAGGATGGCCTCCATGGCCGCGGCTTCGCCGTCGAACACCCTGGCCCTGCCGTCGAAGGTCAGCGAATCGATGCCGGCCACCTTCACCACCGAGCCGTTGGGGGCCAGCGTCCCCCGCAGCACCGCGATGCCGCCCTGGACGTGGATCGGGTCGCCGATCCCGTGGACCACGTCGCCATCTGGACGCGGTGGGGCGAGGGTGGCCAGGTTGTCGGCCACCGACTTCCCCGTCACCGTCATGCAGTCCCCGTGGAGCAGCCCGGCGTCGAGGAGCTCCTTCATGACCACCGGCACCCCGCCGATACGGTCGAGGTCGCTCATGTGGTACTTCCCGTGCGGCTTGGTGTCGGCCAGGTGGGGCACCCGGGCGGCCACCGCGTTGAAATCGTCGAGGGCCAGGTCCACCCGGGCCTCGTTGGCGATGGCCAGCAGGTGGAGCACCGCGTTGGTCGACCCGCCCAGGGCCATGGTCACGGCGATGGCGTTCTCGAAGGCCTCCCTGGTCATCACCTGACGGGGCCGGATGCCGGCCCGGAGGAGCCCGACCACCGCCTGGCCGGAGGCGAAGGCGGCGTCATCCCGGCGCCGGTCGACGGCGGGTGCCGATGAGCTCCCCGGCAGGGACATGCCCAGCGCCTCGGCCACCGACGCCATGGTGTTGGCGGTGAACATCCCGGCGCACGACCCCTCGGTGGGGCAGGCGTTGTGCTCGATGAGGCTCAACTCCTCGTCGGAGAGGGCGTCGACGGCGTGGGCGCCCACCGCCTCGAAAACCGAAACGATGTCCAGGGCCCGGTCGCCGGCCCGGCCCGGGAGGATGGCGCCGCCGTAGAGGAACACGCTGGGGAGGTTGAGTCGGGCCGCGGCCATCAGCATCCCCGGGAGTGACTTGTCGCACCCGGCCAGGGTCACCATCCCATCGAAGCGCTCGGCGTGCATCATCACTTCCACCGAGTCGGCGATGACTTCGCGGCTGACCAGCGAGGCCCGCATCCCCTCATGGCCCATGGAGATGCCGTCGGACACCGCGATGGTCACGAACTCGAACGGGAAGCCGCCGGCATCCCGCACCCCGGACTTGGCCCGCTGGGCCAGGCGGGCCAGGGGCAGATTGCACGGCGTGACCTCGTTCCACGACGACGCCACCCCGATCTGCGGCTTGTCCCAGTCGGCGTCGGTCATGCCCACCGCTCGGAGCATGGCCCGGGCCGGCGCCCGGGCCGGTCCATCGGTGACCTCGAAGCTCCGGGGCTTGAGCCCGACCAGGGGCTGGTCCGCCGGGTCGGTGCGGGGGTCTTCACTCATGCCGTCATGGTACGACGTCCCGAACCGACCTCGTCCCGTACACTCGGCGGTGTGGCCACGGTCGATGAGATCACCTTCGGCCCCGAAGAGGTCGACCGCCTGGTGGCGGCGATCGCCGCCAACGGTTTCGGTCTGCTCCGGGGCGCCCTGGACACGACGGCGGTGGTCGCCCTCGAGGCGGAATTGACCGCCGCCCAGCGCCGGCTGGTGGACGGAACGCTCGGCCGGCGCCACGGCACCGCCATCCTCGACGATCCGGACGCCACCATCGACGGCCGGCCGTTCGTCCACTACGTCACCTTCGCCACCGAGGTGTCCCCGCTGGCCGCTGCCACCGTCCACCTCCCGGTGGTGGTCGAGGTGGCGCGGGGCATGCTGGGTCCCGACGCCTGGCTGCTCGACTACGAGCAATTCGGCGTGGTCTACCAGGATGCCCGGCCCGGACCCGGCTCGGCCTACTCGCGCATCGGCTGGCACACCGACCACCAGTCCGGCCCCCACCTCTCGGTCTGGCCGGGTCTGGCCTTCACCCTGCACATCGATGCCACCTCGCCGGCCAATGGATTCCTCCGGGTGCTTCCTGGAAGCCACCTCGGGAACACCGACGGGATCCCCTTGGGGTTCGAGCGGGTCCCCGGGGAGATCGCCGTCTACGCCGAACGCGGGGACATCCTGTTCCACCATTCCGATCTGTGGCACGCCGCCGCCCGGGCCACCGCCGACGGCGACGACGCCGTCCGCCGGCACCTCCGGGGAAGCTGGCACGGGGGCGACCGCCTGGAGGTGGGGCACGGGACCGACGACTTCGTGAAGAACGCCCAGCGGTAGGTCAGGTCGAGTTGCCGGGCGTACGCCATCGCTCGTGGAGAAAGGCGGCATCGTTTCAGCAACGCTGAGGTTGAGGAGAGAGGGCACCGGCATCGAGCTCCGACGCGGCCGATTCGAGGTCGCGATCGATGGCCGAACCGTCGGTTCACTCGAATACGGCGGAGCGTTCGAGACGCCGCTCGAGCCCGGACGTCACCTCCTCCGAATACGCGCCGGCCGATATTCGAGCCGCGAGTGCCCGTTCGACGCGGCCGACGGCGAATTCCTCAACTTCCGCTGCCACGGCGCCATGCTCTGGCCGAGATACGTCGCCTCCATCGTCAAGCCGGACCTGGCGATCTCGCTCAAGCGCCAATGAGCGACCCCGGGATGTGGATGAGACAGACTCGGACCGCACTCCCCATCGTCGTCGTCCTGGGATTGGGGCTCACCGCCTGTGGATCTGCCGGCCGGACGGCGACCTCGTCCACCCGCTCATCTTCTTCGACGGCGCCGAGGGCCGGTTCCACCACGACCCAAGCCGGCGCCACCGGGTTTGCCGCCACGGTGACCTCGCCCGGAGAAGTCAACCCGGCGGCCATCCCCTTGGGCGACGGATACCTCTCGACCAGCGCCAAGGTTGGTTCTGTCGATTCGTGCCAGACCGCGTTCCCCTCGATCGGAGGGGCCCAGGCCGTGGGACCGTGGATCAATACCACCGCCAAGACGTGGGACTCGCTGACCAAGATCCGGGTCCAAGGCGCGGTCAGCTGGCCGTCGGCCAGTTATTCGGTCACCGTGTCCGGCGCGAGCCGGATCATCAGGACCAACGATCTGCCCACCGGTCACGACACCGGCACCTTTCCCGTGGCCAGCGGCGACCCGGCTTCCGCCTACGACCGGAACCCCAACTCGATCACCGCCCAGTCGATCACCTGGACACTGCCCTTGGACCCGACCGCGGCGGCCACGCCGTCGTGCACGCCCGGGGGCCCGATCGGCGTGCTCAACGACGGGGTACTGGTCTTCAACGCGCTCGACGGCGAAGGTCGCGACGCCGGAGCCCACGAGATCCTCGACAGCTGCGACGAACACCCGCAGATGAACAACGAACTGCATCACCACTTCGTACCGTCCTGCATCCTCGACAAGTCGACCGGCAGCTCGACCCTCGTCGGCTACGCCCTCGACGGCTACGGCATCTACGTCGAACGCGATTCCTCCGGCCAACTGTTGACCAACACCGACCTCGACGCCTGCCACGGTCGTGCCTCAGAGGTTCTCTGGAACGGGAAAGAGCAGACGGTCTACCACTATGACGCCACCCTCGACTACCCCTACACCGTGGGATGCTTCCACGGCACCCCGATCAGCACCGGCGGCTAGGACGTCCGCCCGGGTCAGTGTGAAGCCGACGCTCCCTGGCCGGCCAACGCCTCCCGACTCACCTTCTCGGCGGCGTGGGCCGGCACCTCGACGTAGCGTTCGAACGTCGAGGTGAAGCTTCCCTGCCCGCCGGTGAGGGACCGCAGCTCGACCACGTAGTGGGCCAGCTCACTGGTGGGAACCAGCGCGCTGATCAGCTGGGTCTCGCTGTCGGTCGGCTGGTTGTCGATCACCCGGCCCCGCCGGGTGTTGAGGTCGGCCAGGACGCCGCCCTGGTAGCGGATGGGGACGGAGACGTCGATCCGGGAGATAGGCTCGAGCAGGACGGGCCCGGCGCTGGCCACCGCGGCCGACACGGCCAGCGCCCCGGCGAACTCGAAGCTCATCTCGTTGGAGTCCACCGCATGGAACTTGCCCCCGTCGCAGGTGACCTTCACGTCGACCACCGGGAACCCGAAGACCCCGCCGCGCCGGAGTTGACGACGGATACCTTTTTCCACCGCGGGGATGAACTGGCGGGGAATGGCGCCGCCCACCACCGCGTCGACGAACTCGAACCCCGCCCCCCGGGCCAGGGGCTCGACCCGGAGGTGGGCCACCGCGAACTGCCCGTGACCGCCGGACTGCTTCTTGTGCTTGCCCTCGGCCTCGGCCCCCCGGGTGATCGTCTCCCGGTACGGGACCAGGACGTCCTCCCGGTCGACCTCCACCCCGAACCTCCGTTGCAACCGCTCACAGGTGACCAGGAGGTGGGTCTCCCCCATGCCGGCGAGCACCGTCTGGTGGGTCTCCTCGTCCTGGTGGACCTCGAGGGCGGCATCCTCCTCGGCCAGCCGGTGGAGTCCGGTCATGAGCCGGTCCTCATCCCCGGTCGCTCTCGGGCGCACCGCGATGGAGAGCATGGCCGGCGGGCGGGGCGGGACATCCACCACCACCGGTGTCGACTTCGGCGCCAGGGTGTCGCCCACCTGCAGCGACGCCAGCTTCGGCACCGCCACGATGTCACCGGCCTGGGCCTCGGCCACCGGAATGACCTCCTTGCCCCTGAGCATCTCCAGCCCGTGGAGGCGCTCGTCGGAATGGGTCCGGGTGTTGGTGAGCACCATGTCGGTGCGGAGGGTGCCGGACAGGACATGGAGGAGGGAGATCTTCCCCACGAAGGGATCCACGATCGTCTTGCACACCCGGGCCAGGGGCTCGGCTTTCGGGTCGGAGGGGATGTCGATCTTCTGATCTCCGGCGTAGGCCACCGTCGATCGGGCGATCGGTATCTCACAGATGAGCCCGGCCAGGCGATCGAGGGCGATGCCGGCGGTGGCCGAGCCGCAGATGACCGGGAACACCGACCGGTTGGCCACCCCTTTGACCAGGGTTGCCTCCAACTCCTCGATGGAAGGGGTGGCCCCGTCGAGGTAGCCCGACATGAGGTCGTCGTCGGCCACGATGATCTCTTCCACCAGATGGTCGTGGTCGCGGTGCTCCCGGGGGGCCAGGTCCTCGGGGATGTCGACCACCTTCGGCTGGCCGTTGAGATAGACGGTGGCCGAGTCGGCCAGGAGGTCGATGATGCCCTCGAGCTCGGACGCCGCGCCGATCGGCAATTCGAGCGGGGCGACCCCCGACCCGAACGCGTCACGGAGTTCTTCCACCGTCCGCTCGAAGTCGGATCGCTCGCGGTCCAGTTTGTTGACGTAGACGATGCAGGGCAGCCCCGCCTGTTCGGCGAGCCTCCACACCGTCCGGGTGTGCACCTGCACCCCTTCGACGGCGCTCACCACCACCACCGCCAGGTCGGCCACCGAGAGGGCCATCTCGACCTCGGCCACGAAGTCGGCGATGCCGGGAGTGTCGAGGATGTTGACCTTGAAGTCACCGAAGACAAAAGGGGCGACGGCCGTCGAAACGGAGCTCTTGTGTTTCCACTCCTCCGGCTCGAAGTCACAGACGGTGTTGCCGTCTTCCACTCGCCCTTGTCGGGCGATCGCGCCGTTGGCGAACAGCAGCGCTTCGGCCAGCGTCGTCTTGCCTGCACCGTCGTGACCGAAGAGGGCCACGTTGCGGATTCGGGAGGATGGGACAGCGACTTCCATGCGCACCTCGTCTCGAGCCGGTGAAGACTGAGATCGAATCTACCGCCGCCTCCCGCGATGTGCATGGGCCGCGGCGTCGGCGCACATACGGGCCTGGGCCGACACCGAAATTCCGCCCGCCGGAATAAAGAGAGGATAATCTGTCTTTATTAAGACAACGAAGCATCTTCAGCCGAGCACCAGGGAGGGCAGGCCATGTCCGTGGCAATTGTGACCGGAGCGTCGAGAGGGCTCGGCGCCGCGTTGGCGGCGGCGTTGGCCACCGACAGGTGGTCGGTCGTCATCGACGCCCGGGGCGAGGCTGCCCTGATCGCCTCCCGGGATGAGGCCGTGTCCGGTGGTGCCCCGGGGGCCGTCGTGGTCGCGGTGGCCGGGGATATCACCGACCCGGGCCACCGGCGGGCGCTGGTGGACACCGCCGAACGCCTCGGAGGGCTCGACCTCCTGGTCAACAACGCCAGCCGGCTGGGCCCGTCCCCCCAACCCAACCTCACCGACTACCCGGCCGACCAGCTTCAGGCCGTCTTCGAGGCCAACGTGCTGGCTCCGGCCGCGCTCACCCGGGAGGCCGCCGGTCTCCTCCGCGACTCGCCGAATCCCCGGGTGGTGAACGTGACCTCCGACGCGTCGGTGGAGGCGTACGACGGTTGGGGTGGCTATGGAGCCTCCAAGGCCGCCCTTGATCATCTCAGTGCGGTGCTGGCGGTGGAAGAGCCCGGTCTCCGGGTGTGGGCGATCGACCCCGGGGACATGAGGACCCAGATGCAGCAGGAAGCCTTCCCCGGTGAGGACATCTCGGATCGACCGCCGCCGGAGTCGGTGATCCCGAATTTGATGTCGCTGCTGCACAGCGACCGTCCGAGCGGCCGGTACCGCCTGGCGGAGATCGCCCTGACCGGGTCCGAGGCGACCCGGTGAGTGCGGTGAGCCCGGTGAGCCCGCTCGTCGGTGCCCGCACCCTGAGCGGGCTGCCGGTGTTCGATCTCCCCAACCAGCTCGAGGCCTCGTCGCCCCCCGAGGCCCGCGGGCTCACCCGCGACGCGGTCCGGATGCTGGTGGCCAATCGTCACGACGGCAGCCTGATCAATACCCACTTCTCCGAGCTCCCCCGGTTCCTCCACGACGGCGACCTGGTGGTCATCAACACCTCCGGCACCCTGGCCGCCGAGCTGGTGGGCCGGGACAGCCGCGGCCGGGAGACCGAGGTCCGGCTCTCCACCCAGCTGCCGGCCGGACTCTGGACGGTGGAGCTCCGGCGGTCGGGGCAGCCGTATTTCGACGCCCCCGCCGGGCTCCGGCTCGATCTCCCCGAGGGCGGGACCGTCACCCTCCTCTCCGCCTACGCCGAGCATCCCGACGGGGTCCGGTTGTGGGTGGCGTCGGTGGAGATTCCCGGCCGGCTCCATAGCTACCTGTCCACTCACGGTCGGCCGATCCGGTACGGGTACATCCAGGGCGAGTGGCCGATCGCCGCCTACCAGAACGTCTACGTCACCGAACCGGGATCGGCCGAGATGCCCAGCGCCGGGCGGCCGTTCACTCCCGAGGTGGTGACCCGGCTGGTGGCCGCCGGGGTCGGGATCACCCCGATCGTCCTCCATACCGGGGTGGCCTCGCTCGAGGCCTCCGAACCCCCTTACCCGGAGTACTTCCGGGTGTCGCCGGTGACCGCCGATCGGATCAACCACACCCACCGGCACGGTGGGTTGGTGATCGCGGTGGGCACCACGGTGGTCCGGGCCCTCGAGTCAGTAGTGGACGAGCAGGGGGTGGTCCACCCGAGCACCGGATGGACCGATACCGTCATCACCGCCGACCGCCCGGTGCGGGCGCTCGACGGGCTGCTGACCGGCTGGCACGAGCCCGAAGCTTCCCACCTGGCCATGTTGGAGGCGGTGGCCGGCCGGAAGCTGCTCGAGGCCTCCTACGCCGAGGCACTCGAGCGGGGGTATCTGTGGCACGAGTTCGGCGACGTCCATCTGGTGCTGCCATGAGCCGGGCGCCGTCCGCCGAGCAACTTCCCCTGGACACCATGCCGTCGACCCGTCGGGCCATCCTGGCCTCGCTCAAACGCCACGGCGCCCTCCGATCCCGGGACCTGGTCGATGAGCTGGGCATCACCGTCACCGCCGTGCGCCAACAGCTCGATCGTCTCCAGCAGGACGGCCTCGTCCTCCACCGTCGGGAGCCGGCGGGCCGGGGACGTCCGGCGCACGTCTACGAGCTGGCTCCGGCGGCCGAGGAGTTCTTCCCCAAGCGGTACGGCGACCTCACCAATGAGCTGCTCGGCTTCCTGGGCGGCCCGGACAGCGACGATGTCGCCGAGCTCTTCGAGCGGCGCCGGCAGCGGCGCCTGCACGACGCCCATACCCGGTTGGCGGGTTTGAGTCTGGAGGGCAAGGTCCGGGAGTTGACCCGCATCCTCGACGAGGACGGGTATCTGGCCGACGTGGAGGAGACCGACGGCGGCGGTTGGCGGATCGTCGAGCACAACTGCGCGATCCTGTCGGTCGCCTCCGGGTTCCGCCAGGCCTGTACCAGCGAGATCCGGTTCATCAGCGACGCCCTCCCCGAAGCCAACGTGGCCCGGGTGGCCCACATCCTCAGCGGGGCCCACGTCTGCGCCTACGAGATCCGGCCGCGCCCGTCCTGACCCCGCGGCGAGGGCATGCCGAGGACTCAGGGACGGAGCGGAACCCGGTGCCGGAGCCGGTGCATCACCCGTCGCTTGAGCATGAGCGCCCGCGTCTCCAGACCGCTCAGCTCGGGCCCCGGGGATCCGCTGACCGCGCCGTTGGCCACCGCGCCGTTGGCCACCGCGCCGTTGGCGACCGGCGCTCGGGATCCAGGAAGCGGCGACGCCGCGATCACCTCCCGGGCCGCGAGAATCGAGGCATACTGCCGGGCGCGTATCTGGCTCCGCTCCTGGTCGACATCGATCTTGCGCAAGCTCACGTGGAACTCGAAGGTATTCACCCGGGTGTCGAAGAAGGCCCCGATCTCGAAGTTCACCAGATCCAGTTTCACCAGCTTCTCGAAGATGTCCAGGAACGAAGTCGGGGTGAACACCAGGCAGTGGATGTCGACGAAGGAGGGCGTCTGCTGTTGTTGGCGGCAGATCCCGAAGGCGGCGATGTCACTGTCGGGGACATCGTCCCGTACCACCCCTGAGTAGTCGGCGGTGCCCGCCCAGATGGCAGGGGTGTCCACCATCCCGTCGATGGTCACGGTATGGGCAAAGAAATCGAACAGCTGGGCGTAGGTGGGGGCCTTGATGTTGCGCAGATGGGCATCGAGCACCTCGCCGAACTCGGTGACCCGACGATTGACGTCAAAGGTGAAGCGCTTGTCCGGTACCACCAGCGACAGGATGCCGCCGGTGGCCAACACCGATTCCACCTGGGACAGCCAATCGACCATGAACGGGATGTGCTCGAAGACGTGGGCGGCAATCACGTAGTCGAACCGATTGCCGGCTCCGACCGCCTCGCCCAGTGACTGGTCTTGGTGCTGCACGATATCCACGTCGACCAGCGCGTCGATCTGGTCGGCGAGCTGTCCGTTGGTGGCGTATTTCCGCTCGAGCTCCTCGGTGCTGGCATGATCGAGATAGGTGATGCTGCCCCGATCCTTGCCCACCTTCGGGTTGGCCAAGGGTCCGATCTCGAGGCCCCGCATCGACGCGAAATCGATCAAGGCGAACTCAGGTGGGCCCTCCGGCATGCATCCACCGTAGTGAACCGGCGGTATCGACGCGGGCGGCTCCGAACCGGACCAGCCCGATCCACCCGGCCGTCGAGGTGATCCGAAACCCTGCTGGTGGCCACGATCGGGGAAGGAGCTCGGGGCCCGCATCCCCGGGCTCCCCACGGCCGAAGCGGTCGGGTCAACGGTGCTCGAGGAGTACCCTAGTAATTACCTTCAATCGCGAGGGTTTGGTGGGAAGCGGCCGCTGGTGGGTCCTGGAGGTGACGACCTCGTGTCGAGTCTCTCGTTTTCGATCGAAGATGCCACTCCCCGACCGGGACGGTGTGTCGCCCGCCCGATCGGCAACCACCCCACGGTCCTGGACGGAGGAGGCCCCATGATCAGAGAAGCCGACGCCCGGTTGGACCCGGCGTGCTGGCCCTGGCCCGGAACCAACGGTTCACCGAGCGGGGCCACAGTTATCCCGTCCCGTATTCGGGCGATGCCTAGGTAGGGTTCGATCCGGTGGCGCCGTCGAACTCCGAGGCCAGCGGTCAGCCGTGGGCTCGACTGAGCGAGTGGGGTCATCTGACCGACCCTGGCGACGTCGGCAATCCCTCCGACGCCACCCTCATCGTCGGCATCGAACGAGGCCACCAGGAGGCGTTGGCCGAGGCGCACCACCGCCACGGCCCGTCGGTCTACCGATTGGCCAGTCGCATGTGCGACGGCGGCGAACCCGGCGATGCCGAGGACGTGACCCACGAGGTCTTCCTGGCGCTGTGGCGGAGCCCCGAGCGCTACAACCCGGAGGGCGGATCGCTGCGGAGCCACCTGTTGACCCATGCGTATGCCGGGTCCGTCAAACGACTGCGGAGCGGTCCACCTCGACCGCTCGGGCCCCACTCCCAACCCGGCGCGGTATCCCGCCGTCGGGACCACCTCCCGGGCGACGAGGCCTGGCGGTTGTTGGCCGAACTTCCCGAGGCCAAGCGGCAGGCCATCGTCTCTGCCTACTTCGGCGACCACACCTACGCCGAAGTGGCCGAACTGCTCCGGCAACAGGGTGCCACCGTCACGACCCATCTCGATGCCTGTATGACCGAGCTCCGGGCCAGGCTGGCCGTGAATGCATTCTTCGATAAAATGGGAGGCGGAGCAGAGGAAATGGCTGACCCCGACACCACCACCGTTGATCTGACCGCCACCCTTTCCGAAGTTGCCCGCGCGCTGTTCTCGGCGGGAGGGGTGGAGGAGACGCTGCAGGCCGTCGTCGACCAGGCGGCGGCGGCCATCGACGGATGCGACTTCGCCGGGATCTTCACGGTGAACGGCGAGGAGGTGGCCACCGCGGTGCATAGCGATCCACTGGTGGTGGAGATCGACGGTCTCCAGCAGATGACCGGCGAAGGACCTTGTCTTGACGCCATCGAGCAGCAGACCACCGTCTACGCCGAAGACCTGGCTGACGACGATCGGTGGACGACCTTCGGGCCCGAGGCGGCCGCAGCCGGAGTCCGATGCGCGCTGGCCTACCACCTCTACGCCAATGGCACGCTGGGCGCACTCAACCTCTACGCTCGCTATCCCCGGGCCTTCGGGGCCACCGACCGGGCCAAGGGGCTGATCTTCGCCACCCTGTCCGGGCTGGCCCTGAGTGGAGCCCACTCCCACGAAGACGAAGACCGGCGGGCCGGCAACCTCAACCAGGCCCTGGCCACCCGCGAGATCATCGGCCAGGCCCAGGGCATCCTCATGGAGCGGGAGCGCATCACGGCCGACCAGGCCTTCGACATCTTGCGCCGGGCGTCCCAGCACCTCAACGTCAAACTCCGGGAGGTGGCCCAGGATCTGGTCGACACCGGCGACCGGCCGCCGACCCGGCCGTCAAACCGCCCGACCTGACCCCGGCGCGGTCAGCCCACCCGCTGGAGCGGCACCCGCGAGTAGCCGGCCACGTTCGACATGTGGACCCGCCGGCACCCGGCCTCGTCCACTTCGTATTTCGGCCATCGACGAGCCAACTCGCGGATGGCGATCCGGCTCTCCAGACGGGCAAGGGCGGCACCCAGGCAACTGTGGATGCCATAGCCGAACCCGAGGGCGAGGCTGGGCGGGCGCTCGATGTCGAAGGCGTCAGGTCGGTCGTAGAAGCGCTCGTCCCGGGTGGCCGATCCGGTCACCAGGATGGTCGGATGCCCGGCGGGGACGGTGACCCCGCTGTAGACCGACTCGCGCATCGAGAACCGCCCCTGGTACTGGGCGGGGGGCAAGAGGCGCAGGATCTCCTCCACCGCGCCCCCGATCTTCCCGGGGTCGTCCAGCACCTTGTTCCACTCGGTGGGGTTGCGAGCGAAGAGCACCACCGCGTTGCCCACCAGTTTGGTCACCGTCTCCGCCCCGGCACCGCCCAGCAACACCGCGAACCCGGCGATCTCAACGTCGTCCAACCGGGTGACCTCCCCGTCGCCCCGGTCGACCTCCGCCTCGATCAGACGGCTGATCATGTCGTCCCCGGGATTTTTGCGTTTGTCGGCGACCAGCTCCAGGAAGTAGGAGACGCTGTCCATGGCCGCCCGGGTGCCCTCCGGGGTCGGGTCCATCTGGCCGGGCTCCCGATGGAGCATCAGGTCGAGCCGGTGGCGGATCTGCTGCCGGTCGGGCTCGGGAACCCCGAGCATGCGGGAGATGATCTCGACCGGGAACGGGCCGGAGAAATCGGCGACCGCGTCGAAACCGTCGCCGTCGACGGCGTCGAGGAATCCGACGATGACCTCGGTGATCATCGGTTCGAGGCCGGTCACCGCCCGGGGGGTGAAGGCCCGGCTCACCAGGGCGCGCAACCGGTCGTGTTCGGGCGGGTCCAGCGTGATGATGCCCGCGAACTGCCCTTCCGGGGGCTTGCTCAGGGTGGCGAGGTCGACGCCGTGGCTCGAGGAGAAGGACTGCCACTCCTTGTGGGCCCGGCACACGTCGTCGTAACGAAACAGCGCCCAGAACCCGTAGCGGTCGTTGAAGGACACCGGGGCTTCGTCCCGCATCCGGCGGTAGAGGTCGTAGGGGTCATCGAAGTACTCGTCCGAGAACGGGTCGAACACCGCCAGCTGACTCATGCGCGGAACCGGACAGGTTTCAGAGCGGCCGCCGGCGAAGGGAGGGATCGGCGATGGCAGCAGGAACCCAACCGATGTCGCCGGCGTTCAGGTTGGTTCCCGGGGGCACGATCTCGTCGATGCGGTCGAGAATGTCCCGACTCAGTCGCAACTCGAGGGCCGGGAGCTGCGACTCCAGGTGCTCCATCGTCCGGGGGCCGATGATCGGCGCGGTGACGGCCGGGTGCTCGAGGACGAACCCCAACGACAGTTGGATCAAGCTGAGGCCGGCCTCCTCGGCCACCTCGTAGAGGGCGGTCACCGCGTCGAGCTTCTGAGCGTTCTCGGGCACCGTCATGTCGTAGCGGGCCGGCAGCATGGCCGAGCGCCGGCTGGTGTTGTCCTTCCCCTGGCCAAACGCACCCGAGAGCCAACCGCCGGCCAACGGGCTCCAGGACAACACCCCCATCCCGAACTGCTGACACCGGGGCAGCACATCCGCCTCGATACTGCGCACCAGGATCGAATAGGGCGGTTGCTCGGTGATGAACCGCTCCCGGCCCCGGCGTTCGGCCACCCATTGGGCCTCGACGATGTCGTCGGCGGGAAACGTCGAGCTCCCGATGTACCGGACCTTGCCCGACCGGACCAGATCGGTGAGCGCACCGAGGGTCTCGTCGATATCGGTGTCGGGCGAGGGCCGATGGATCTGGTAGAGGTCGATGTAGTCGGTGCCCAGCCGGCGCAGGCTGTTCTCGCACTCGGCGATGATCCACCGGCGGGAATTCCCCTGGGCATTGGGATCCCGCCCCATGGCGCCATGCACCTTGGTGGCCAGCACGATCTTTTCGCGTTTGATCTGGGCCAGTGCCTTGCCGACGATCTCTTCGGATTCGCCGGCAGAGTAGACGTCAGCGGTGTCAACGAAGTTGATGCCGGCGTCGAGGGCGCGGTGCATGATCCGGATCGACTCGTCATGGTCGGGGTTTCCCCAGGCCCCGAACATCATGGCTCCCAGGCAGAGTGGGCTGACTTTTACACCGGTACGACCGAGGGTACGAAGCTCCATGGGCAGATGGTAGCGGCGAAGGCCGCGGTCAGGAAGGCGGTCGGGAAGCTGGGTCAGCCGACCGCGGCCAGGTCCTCACCGGTCAGCCACTCGGCGAACCGCGGGCCGGCCAGCCGGGCTCCGGGACTGGGGAGCAGGTCGCCGCTCCTCATCGCCTTGCCGGCCGGGCCGGGGAGGCGGATGGGGACCACCACCATCCGACGCCCGAGACCGGCGGCGGTGGCTCGGGCCAGGTCGACGATGTCGGCCGGCTCGGGACCCGCGACCTCGATGATGGTGTCGGCGGGCGGGGCGGCGGCCGCCTCGACCAGCAGCTCGCCGACGGTGCGAGCGGCGATGGTCTGTACCCGCATCCGCGGCATCGGGGCGACGGGCCCCAGGCGCAGCCGCTTGAACACCTGGGCCGGGAACTCGTGGAACTGGGTGGCCCGCACGATGGTGGCCGGAAGCGGGCCCTCGAGGGTGGCGGCCTCCTGGGCCAGTTTCGCCTGGTAGTACCCGAAGGGGACCCGGTCGATGCCGACGATGGACACGGTGACCAGCCGAGACACCCCCTGGGCGGCTCCGACCCGTTGCAGCCGGCGGCTCGACTCGGTGAAGATGGCGGTCGCCTTGGACCGGGTCATGGATTGCGGGTTGAGGGCGTCGACGACGACGTCGACGCCCTCCAGCGCCGCCTCCAGCCCGTCCCCGGTCCGGACATCGACCCCGACCCTCCGGCTGAGCACCGCCACCTGATGCCCGGCCCGTTCGGCTGCCGACACCACGTACTTCCCGACGGTGCCGGTGCCCCCGGCGACGGCGATCCTCATGTCAGCCTCCCCCTGTCCAGATGCAGCCACGACGCTGGCCGGCCGTCACCCGGCCTAGCATCGCACGGCGACCGAGGAGGAATTCCGATGACCGCTACGCCTGCATCCGAGCGCGATCCTGCCCTCCAGCTTCTCGACGGGTTTGTCGGCACCTGGAGCCTGGAGGCGTCGTTCCCCGGCGACCCACCGGTGACGATGGGCGGTGGCCGGAGTGTGTTCGAGTGGATGGACGGCGGACAGTTCCTCATCCAGCGCACCGACATCCCCGACCCCGATGCCCCGAACAGCCTGGCGGTCATCGGGCTCGACCCCGCCGCCGACGCCTATGTGCAGCATTATTTCGACGCCCGGGGAGTCGCCCGGTTGTACGCGATGACCTTCGGGCAGGGGGTCTGGACGCTGACCCGGGAGGCGGCGGACTTCTCGCCGTTCGATTTCCGGCAACGCTTCACTGGCTCGTTCAGCGCCGACGGCGACAGCATTCGAGGCGCCTGGGAGCTGGCGGAACCGGGTTCGGGCTGGAGCCACGACTTCGACCTCTCCTACACGCGGGTCGGGTAACCGGCCGACAAACGAGAACGGGGGCGTCGCCTGACTCGCGTAACCGGGTGGTAAAACCCTTCCGCCCTGCCCCGGCCGGTGCGACCGTAGTTCTACGAGCCGCATCCGGGGCCAACGCCGGAACTCGAGTCGGATGCCTCCCGCCCCGGCATTTCGTACCGAACCGGGCACGGGCTACCGGTTCGTCCCCTAATTCGGCACCGGTCGGTCGGCGGTCATTCAGCCAAGAGGGCGGCGAGTTTGGTCACCGTGTTCCAGTTCCGCCCGGTGGTGGTCACCGACCAGAACTTCTCCGCGAACCCACCCACCGGGGGTGCGGCCAGAATGCCTTCCGGGCACCACTGGTAGATCACCCGGTCACCGACCCGGATCTGATCGGGCGCCAACTCGACCGGGTCGTGTTCGGCCATCAGTTTCGGCTCCGGCGACCCGGAGAGAAACACCAACAGCAGCTTGGAGCCATCGGTGGCCACCTCGACCAGAGGATTGGCAGCGATGACCGCCTCGATCTCCTCCCGGCTCCGGACGATGCAGGAAACGTCCAGACCGAGCTGGTCCCGGATGGCAGCCTGGATCCTCCGGGCCAGCACCTCCGGCTTGGTCCGTCGGCAGCTGAACACCGCATTGCCGCTCTGCAGGAGGGTGGCGACATCGGTGAACCCGAGTCCCGACAGCAGTTCGCGGAGGTCGGCCATCGCCACCCGCTTGTTGCCGCCCACATTGATCCCTCGAAGCAATACGGCGAATCCGGGCACGGCCCCGCTCCTTCGGCTCGATCCTCAACGTTATTCGCGGTGCTGTCGGCGCCCGATCCGGGCCGGACCCTCTCCCAGCTCGGGGCGAATGCTGATAGGAACGGAGGGCGCGGTTGGCCGCCACTCCGCATACCCACCCATGACCACCTCTGACTCCCGATCAGACCCGATCGATCGCCTCCGGCGGATCTGCCTCCGCTTTCCCGAAGCGACGGAGAAATCGTTCGGCGGCCATACCGCTCCCTCCTTCCGGGTGCGGGACAAGCTGTTCGTCATGACCAGCGAGGACGGCACCTCCATGACCTGCAAGGCGCCGCCGGGCGACCAGACCCTGCTGGTCGCCTCCGACCCGGATCGCTATTTCGTGCCCGCCTATGTCGGGGGCAAGGGGTGGATCGGGATCCGGCTCGATCCGGGTCTCGATTGGGACGAGATCTCGGAAATTGCCGAAGAGAGCTACCGGATGACCGCCCCGAAGAAGCTGGCCGCCGAGTTGGACAACCGCCGGTCCGGGGCGCCGTAGCCCGCCGGACCCGCCACTCGGGCGGTTTAGCGCGTGGTTCGCCGGGTAGATAGTGGCAGTTCACAAGCCAAATTCACGTTGCGCTGGACTTTACTCAATCTTTACCCGCCTCTCAGCTAACCCCCAGCCTGGAAAAGTATGAATAGGCATGGCCCTCACCCTGACCCGACCGTCGGGTCACTCTCAGGACGCTCCCACGTTGCTCCATCAGGACGTCAGCGTGCCTGACCAACGCGCTGGCGGGCATCTGTGGCAGATCGACATCTTGCGGCTGTTGACCTTCGCGGCGGTGATCGGGGTGCACACCATCGGCAACACCGGGATCGCCCTCACCACCGGTGCCAACGGGACGCTGATGCTCCTGCAGTTCGGCCGGGAGGTCTTCTTCACCCTGACCGCCTTCGTCCTCGTCTACGCCGCCATCCGGCGCCCGGTCTCGGCCCGGCCGTTCTGGCGGAAGCGGTTCACCCTGGTGCTCATCCCCTACGTGACCTGGAGCGTGATCTACGAGGCGGTACGAAATCCCACCTCCCACGGGTGGTCGTGGACCCATTTCGGTTACGACCTGGTGACCGGCACCGCTGAGTACCACCTCTATTTCCTGCTGGTGACCATGCAGCTGTACCTGGTGTTCCCCCTCTTGTGGAAGTTCGTGAAGCGAACCGCCGACCATGCGGTGGCCGTGCTGGCGGCGGTGACGGCGGCCAACGTGGCCTGGTTGGCGGTTCTGCAGTACGTGCATTCCAGCTCCCCCACCATGACGTGGTTCTACACCCGGGCCTACGAGCTGCTCCCCACCTATGCGATGTACGTGCTGGCGGGGGCGTACGCGGCGGTGCACTATGACCGCATCCAGGCCTTCGTCGCCCGGTACCAGCGCCGGCTGCTGGTCATCGCCGGCGTGTCGGCGGCCGCGGCCGTCGGCGCCTACGTTGCCCAGCTCCGAATCATGGCGAACTACCAGGCGGCCAACGTCCTCCAGCCGGCAATGGTCGCCTCCTGCCTGGCCGCGGTGATCGTGATCTACCTCATCGGTAACCGGTGGGCCTCGGGCCAGCGCCGGGGTATGCGGCTGGTGGCGGTCGGATCGGAGATCTCCTTCGGGGTCTACCTGGCCCACCCCCTCGTCCTCAAGCTCCTGACCGACCACGGGTTCGGTGGTGGGGAAACCTGGCTTCCCGGCCCCCTCATCGCCTTCCTTGCCTATCTCATCACCGCGGTGGGAGCGACGGTCATCGCCTACGCCGTCCGCCGCACGCCCTTCGCCCTCCCCTTGGGTGGCCGGCCACGCCAGCGCAAGCTGGCGACGACGCCCGCGGTGGCGGACGCCCCGGGCAGGGCAACAGTCGCCTCCCTCATCACCGCCGGGGCGGCCCGGGACGAGCACCGGGTGGTGTTCGTGGAGGGGGCCACCGGCCGGGTGCTCACCGCCGGGGACCTCGATCGCACCGCCACGGCCTGGCGGGCCGTGGCCGACTCGGTCGGCAACGCCCGGGTGGGGCTGGCCGTGGCCGACCCGCTCGACATGGTCAGCTCGTACCTGGGGGCGCTGGCCAGCGGGGTCACCATCGCTCCTCTCGACCCGGACGCCACCACCGCCGAGTACCGCTCCCGCTTCGCCGCCCTCGGCTTGTCCGCGTTGATCACCGACTGTCCGGAGGCCGCCGCCGCCTCCTCCGCTTCCGGAATTGACCTGTGGCGGACCGGACATCACGTCCCGGTGCGCCGGGTGACCCGCTACCAGGGCGAGCGACCGAGCGGCGGCCGGGCGGCACTCATCATGGCCAGTTCGGGAACCACTGGCGCGGCCAAGACCATCCCGCTGACCGAGGCGAACCTCCTGGCCACCGCCCGCCAGGTTTCCATCCACCTCGGGCTCACCACCGAGGAGCGCGGCTACAGCCCACTGCCCCTCTTCCACATCAACGCCCTGGTGGTCGGCGTCCTCGCCTCGATCGTTTCCGGCGCCCAACTGGTGGTCGACCGCCGTTTCTCGGCCCGAACCTACTGGGCAACGGTGGCGGAGCAGCATGTCACCTGGCTCAACGTGGTCCCGGGCATCGTCTCGATCCTCGCCGATCCGGGCACCCCGCCTCCCACCGCCGCCATGGATGGGGTCCGGCTGGCCCGCAGCGCATCGGCGCCCCTGGCCGTCATCACCCTCGAGCGGTTCGAGCAGCGCACCGGCATCCCGGTGGTCGAGACCTACGGGATGACCGAAGCCGCCAGCCAGATCACGGCCAACCCGATCGGCGCCCGCCGTCCGGGATCGGTCGGCCTCCCGGCCGGACTCTCGGTGCGGGTGACCGACGCCGAGGGCGAACCGGTGCCGACGGGTGCCGTCGGAATGGTGTCGATCGCCGGGGAGAGCGTGGTGGAGGAGTACTGGTCCACTGCCGACGGCGCCGCGCCTGCCCGCCCGGCCGTCGATGCCGACGGGTGGCTGGCCACCGGCGACCTCGGGCACTTCGACGACGAGGGGTATCTCTACCTCGACGGCCGGGCCGACGACGTCATCAACCGCAGCGGCGAGAAGATCCATCCCCGGGAGATCGAGGAAGTCCTTCTCCGGGAGCCCGGGGTGATGGTCGCCAGCGTGGTCGGGCGCCCGCACCCGGTCTACGGCGAAGAGCCGGTCGCCTTCGTGGTCCCGGCCGGCGAGCTCGACGAAGCCTGGGATCTCCCGGCCCGGCTGGAGGCCCGTTGCGAGGAGTTCCTCGGCCGCCACAAGCAACCCGCCGAGTTCATCCTCATGGCCAGCCTGCCCGTCGGGCCGACCGGCAAGGTCCGCCGGGCCGACCTCCGGCGCCTTCCGCAGGAGGCGATCTCCACATGACCGCCGCCTCCTACTCAGATTTCCCGTCCTCTTCACCCCGTACGAAAGGAACCACCATGCCCCACGACCTGCTCAACCTGCCTTACCGCACGGTGAAGCCCCGCGACCACGGCCTCACCATGGTCATGGACACGGGTCTGCCCACCGCCTACTTCGAGGACGCCATGAACAGCGCCTCCACCCACATCGACGTGGTCAAGTTCGGGTGGGGCACCTCGCTGGTGACGGCCGACCTCGGGCGGAAGATCGCCTGCCTGCGCGACATTGGGATCCGCTTCTATTTCGGCGGGACCCTGTTCGAGAAGTTCGTCGTCCAGAACTCGTTCGCCGGCTACCTCAAGTGGTGCCATCAGTGGGGAGCGGACACCGTAGAGATATCCAACGGCACCATCGCTCTGACCAACCACGAGAAGGCCGCCTACATCCGGGAATGCGTGGGCAGCTTCCGGGTCTTCAGCGAGGTCGGTTTCAAGGACCCGGTGCGCAACCAGCTCCTTTCGTCCGAACAGTGGGTCGAGAGCATCGAAGAAGACCTCGGCGCCGGGGCCGAGATCGTCGTGACCGAGACTCGGGAGAGCGGGCGGAGCGGGCTCTGTACGGCGGACGGCGAACTCCGGGTCGACCTCCTCGAGCACATCCTCTCCGGACCCGTCGATGTCGACCAGCTGCTGTTCGAAGCGCCCACCAAGGAACTCCAGGCGGAGTTCGTGCGGCGGGTGGGGACGAACGTCAACCTCGGCAACATCGCCGTCGCCGACGTGATCGGGGTGGAGACCCTCCGGCTGGGGCTGCGGGCCGACACGCTGCCGTTCTTCGAGTCTCAGGTCGTGCTGGCGTGATCGCCTGATTCATGCGTGATCCCGAAAGCGCATTCCATCTGGCCATCCCGGCCCGGGACCTCGACGAGACCCAGGCGTTCTATGTCAACCAGCTCGGGTGTCACCTGGCCCGCCGGTACGACGATCGGATCACCCTGGATTTCTTTGGCGACCAGGTGGTGTGCCACCTGTCGGACGCCTGGGACCGGGAGCCCCTCGACCTCTACCCGCGACATTTCGGGGCGACCTTCCGGCACCGGGACGATTTCGAATCACTCCAGCGGCTCATCGAGACGCGGGGCATCCCCTTCGAGCGTCCCTGCCAGTCCCGCTTCGAGGGCCTGGCCGAGGAGCACCTGACCATGGTGATCCGTGACCCGTCCAACAACCTGATCGAGTTCAAGTGGTACCGCGACCCCCGGATGATCTATTGACCGGAGCCGATGGCGTCCCCGGGCCGCGCTTGGTGCTGGCCCGGCACGGACGCACGGCCTGGAATGCCGAACGTCGGTTCCAGGGCCACTCCGATCCCCCGCTCGACTCGACCGGTCGGCACCAGGCCCTGGAGCTCGCCGCCGTCCTGGCCCCGCTCGGGCCCGAGCTGGTCGTGTCCAGCGATCTCCTCCGCGCCCGGTCAACCGCCCAACGGGTGGTGGCCGCCTCAGGGGCCGCGTTCGAAGTCGACGCCGACCTGCGCGAGGTGTATCTGGGCGGGTGGGAAGGCCTCAACCGGCAAGAGGCGGCGGCCGCCTTCCCGGAGGAATTCCAGGCCTGGAACTCGGGGCGCCGGGTGCGGCGGGGCGGTGGCGAGACCGAGGACGACGCCGGGAGGCGGGCGGCGGCGGCCATCGGAAAGGCAATGGGTGTTCAGCCGGGGCTGGTGGTGGTCGTGTCCCACGGACTGGTCCTGCAGTCCGCCATGAGGTTCCTGGCCCTCGACGGGTGGATCCGGGACGGTGGCGATGCACTCCATCTGCCCAACGGGGAGTTCGTGGCTTTCTCCGGCGATGGCGATACGTGGTGTCCAGCGGAACGGCGCCCCGGCACCGTATAGTTCCCGGCGGACCGCCCAGGTCCGCAGCCTCGAGCGACGGAGCACGAATGCGACCTATTTCGCGCCGGGACCGATCAGGCCGCCTGCGGCCCGGGTTCGCAGTCGGGTGCTGCCTGGTCGGCTGCGCGTCCTTGTTGACCCTGGTGTGGCCCGGGACGTCGGACGCCGCGGTGCCTACCCTCACCGGAATCCGCACCGCCGCCGCCGCCGCCCGGCTCCACGGGCCCGGCGCGACGGCGGCGTCGTTCGAGTCGGCCCCGACGCCGACGGTACCGGATCCAACCGATTCGTCGGGCGACCCGGATCGGGTTGCCCAGCCCGACCTGCCCGGCGCCGGACCGTCGGTCGGGGTCCCGGTCCCATCGGGATGGACCTCGACGGTGGAACAGGTGCAGTCGGGAGTCCTGTTGCGGGATTACGTGGTCGTCCGACCCACCGCCGGCGGCTCCGGGCCGCTCCCGGTGCTGGTCGTCCTCCACGGCCACGGCATGACACCGGCGGGGGTTGCCCGGTTGACCAATTTCCTCCCGACCGTCGGGCGGGCGGTGGTGGTCTACCCGGCCGGTTTCGGAAAGTCGTGGGATGCCGGAGGATGCTGCGGGCTGGCCCGGGCCGCCGGCGTCGACGACGTGTCGTTTCTGAGCACCGTCGTCCACGACGTGTTGGCCAGCGTGTCGGGTACGTCGGCGCAGAATGTCTACCTGGCCGGATTCAGCAACGGGGGAAGGATGGTCTATCGCATGGCCTGTGCCGATCCCGGTCTCTTCGCCGGCATCGCGGCGGTGGAGGCGGTGCCGGTGCCGGCCTGCACCCCGCCGCACCCAGTCTCGATCGCCATCGTGGCCTACCAGGGTGACCCGTATTTGAGCATCTCCCCCCAGGACCCCACTCTGGTGGTGCGCGGGATGGATGAACCCCGGGTCGACAACGTGGTCGCCGAGTGGCGCCAGGCTGACGGCTGCGTGGGGAACCCGACGGTGAAACAATCGGGGTCCGCGGTCATCAGCCTCTGGTCGAACTGCCAGAACCAGACCCGGGTCCAGTACGCGTTGTACGCCGGCGGTGGCCACCGCTGGCCCCAGGGCGACTCGGGCACACCCTCGGCCTCGGGGCTGATCTGGAGTTTCCTCCACTAGGCGCGGGCACCTGGCAGAGCGGCCGGGGGCGGGTCAACGGGTCGGCACGGCCCCGACGGCGATGGGTTCCGGCTGGTGTCCGAAGCGCCCGACAATCGGGGCCCCACGCACGTCGGGTCGGGGACGGTGGCGTAGATTGTGCGCAATGAGATATGACCTGGCCGCCATCGACGTGGTCGCAATGCTCGGGCTGGAGATCGGACCGCTGGCCAATCCAAGGGTCGGCAAGGACGATGGCCCGGTTCGCTATCTCGATCACGCCAGTGCGGACGAACTCAAACAGAAATATGCGACGAACGCAGAGATGCAGGATCGGCTCGACCGGATCGTCGAGGTCGATTACGTCATCGGCGAGGGCAAGAAGATCTCCGAGGCAGTCGCCCAGGATGCGCCCTTCGACTACGTCATCGCCTCCCATCTGATCGAACACATTCCCGACCCGGTGGGCTGGATGGCCGACGTGGCGAGCATCCTGAGGCCCGGCGGCATCCTGTCCCTGGTCATCCCGGACAAGCGTTACTGCTTCGACATCAACCGGGCGCCGTCGGACATCAGTGACGTCGTGGACGCCTACCTCCGTCAACTCGTTCGACCGAGTTACAAGCAGGTCTATGACTTCACCTCCCGGGCGATCAACGGGGCAGTCGATACCCATGCGGTGTGGGCGGAACAGGCCGACTACACCGGGGTGGTCCGCACCGACTGCGACGACCCGGACGTCGCCGCCTTGGAGGCGTGCCGCCGCCTGGATACCTCTGACGAGTTCGTCGACGTGCACTGCCACGCATTCACCCCTGACTCGTTCCTGGAGCTGTTCGAGAAGCTGGCCCGGTTGGGACTGGTCGACTTCGAGCTGGCGCGGTTTTTTCCGACCCAATTCGACACGCTTGAATTCCATGCCAGTCTGCGATTGCTCGAACGCCCGGTCGACCGTTCCACCCTGCTTCGGCGACAGCTCGCATCGGTCGCCCGGGCCCGCGGTGGCGAGGTAGCCGGTGACCGGGCGAGGGCGGCTCCGGCTCCCCCGGCCGCGGTCACCATGGATCTGAGCGAACGTGAGCGTCGGTGGCTCCTGCTCAAGCGCCGGGCCATGGAGGGGATCCGAGAGGCGCTGAACCTGCGCCGACGGGGCTGAGGGACGGGGCCAGGTCGCGCCCGCCGCCCCTGGTCAGAGCCGGGAATGGCGTCCGCCCACGCCGGCCGCCGTCATCCGATCGTCAGGTACGGCAGGTACATTGACCCGATGATCGACGTCGCCAGGAAACCCGGGGGCGGTGGGCCATGAGGGTCCTGGTGGCCGAAGACGACGGTCCGCTCCGCTCGGTGTTGGAGCGGGGATTGCGGGAACACGGCTATGCCGTCGACTCGGTCGCCGATGGCGAAGGGGCGGTTGCCCATCTCCGAGAGTACGACTACGAGGTCGTCATCCTCGATTGGCGGATGCCCAAACGTAGTGGCATCGAAGTCGTGCAAGGCATGCGACAACGAGGCGACCGGACCCCCATCTTGATGCTGACCGCCCGAGACGCGACCGCCGACCGGGTCACCGGATTGAACCTCGGGGCCGACGACTACCTGGTGAAACCCTTCGAGTTCTCCGAGTTGGTGGCCCGGCTCCAGGCGCTGCAACGCCGACCCGCCCTTACCCTGGTTCCGGAGATCGTCTGCGGCGATCTCCGATTGGACACCGTCACCCGGGAGGTGACGAAGAACGGTGCGTCGGTCATCCTCACCCCCACCGAGTTCGGACTCCTCGAGCTGCTCCTCCGACGATCTCCGGCAGTTGTGTCTCGCCGTAACATCGCGGTCCAGATCTGGGACAATGAAGCGGACGCCGTCGGATCCAACACCATCGACGTACATGTGGCCCGGCTACGAGCCAAGCTCAGCGGTGACGGCGCCCGCATCGAGACAGTCCGAGGCACGGGATATCGACTGGTCGAAGCTTGAGAACCAGGGCCGCGCACCGTCTCCATGCCGCCAAGGTGGCGGCGATCGCGGCCGTCATCGTGCTGGCCTGCTATCTGGTGGCCGTTGTGGTGCTCAACGTCTTCGTTGTACAACGGCTCACCAGTCAGGCTGACCTCCGGCTCTCGGAACGTCTGGTCGATGCCCAAAAAGAGGTCTTCAGTCTCCCGAAGACGGGCACGCCGATCGTGCAGAAGGACCGTGACGTCGACGATGCGCCGGCCTTCGTGTGGTTGGTCTCCGCCACGGGAATCGCCACTCCGTTGACAACCGATGCCCCAACGCTGCCGGCCCGCCAATGGACAGCCGGCACCGCCACGATCGACGCCGGCGGGACGCCCTTCAGGTTCGAAGCCACCCGGTCGGGCACCGGCTGGTTGGTGGCCGGTGAGAGCATCGGACAAATCCGCCGGGTGCAGAACACCCTTCTCGTCCCGGAGATCCTGGTTGGCGTCGTCGTCCTCCTCGTCGTCTACGCCGGAGGATTGGCAATCGGGCTCCGGGCATTGGCGCCGCTCGAAGTGGTCCGCAGACGACAGACGGAATTCACTGCGGACGCCTCACACGAGCTGCGGACGCCCCTGAGCGTCATCGAAGCCGAAGTCGACCTGGCATTGAGCCGGCCCCGGGATGCCGACGCCTATCGGGGGGTGCTCCAACGGGTGGCGGGCGAGGGTCGACGGCTTCGAAGCATCGTCGATGACCTCTTGTGGTTGGCTCGGGTCGACTCCGAGCGCCCGCCGGTGGTCGAGAGGGACGCGGTGGATGTGGCCGCGACCGCCGAGTCATGCGTTGATCGGTTTCAGGCGGTGGCGGCGGCGCGGGGGGTCACGCTTGGCTTCCATCGCGGCGGTCGGGAACCGGCTCGGTTGGTCACCGATCCGGCATGGATCGACCGCCTGATCGGGGTACTGGTGGACAACGCCTGCCGTTACGCCGACCACGGCGGTGTCGTGACCGTTGGGGTCCGAACCGCCGGAACCCGCATCGTGCTCGAGGTGGACGACTCCGGACCAGGGATACCACCCGACGAGCGTGACGCCGTCTTCGACCGGTTCCACCGGGTGGTGGACGGGCCGGGGGGGACCGGCCTGGGCCTGGCCATTGCCGATTCGGTGGTACGCGCCACCGGGGGCAGTTGGTCGATCGGCACCGCCCCCCTGGGAGGGGCCCGGATGGAAGTGTCCTGGCACTCGAGTGGCGGGCAACGAGGGAACCGACCGCGCTCGATCTTCCGTCGAATTTCGAGGAAGGCCCAGGTGAAGGTCCCAACGACGGACCCAACCGGGAAGGCCGCTTCGCCGGAGTCCGCCCGGACCTGAACCCCGATTTCTTAACTGTTTCTCATCTCGGTGTCATGAGATCTTCAGGGTGGATCCATACCCTGGATGGCATGGCAGACACCAGGTACGGAAAGGCCGCGGCTCCGAGGCGGGGGGCAGGGGTCCGGCGTGACGAGGCATTGCACCGGGTCGGCAAGGTGACAAGGCGGATCGGGGTGGCCACCATCGCCGCGGTCGGCATCTTGGGCCTCTACGTCAGCCGATCGCTCCCCGGCCATGCCACCACTCCGGCCGTGCAAACCCCGGCCAGCACCGCTCCGACCACATCAACGCCGGCGACGACACCGTCGTCGGGATCGTCGACGGGACCGTCGACGACCCAAACCGCTCCGACCGCACCGGCCAGCCCTCCGGTGACGACCCAACGGCCGACCCACGTAACCAGCGGAGCCAGCTGAGACCCGTGCCCGCGCCAGGTCACCGGGAGGTCGCCTATCGAATCCCGGCGCTGGGAACCCAGGCCGAGCTGGTGGTGACCGACCCGCCGTCGCTGGTTGCCGCCGGGTCGATCCTCCGGGCCGAGCTCGACCAACTCGATCGGGTGGCGAGCCGTTTCCGGGCTGACTCCGAGATCAGCCGGCTTCAAGGTGCCCACGGGCAGGAGGTTGTGGTGGGCGCCGACCTCCTCGAGCTCCTGGTGGTGGCTCTCCGGGCCGCGGAGGTCACCGAGGGTGCGGTGGACCCGACCGTCGGTGGCGCCATCAACCGGCTCGGCTACGACCGCGACTTCTCCGAGATCGCGGGCGGCGTGAAGGGCACCATGCCCGCGGAGGCTCCGGTGCCGGGGTGGAAGACCGTCGAGCTCGACATCTCCGAGAGCGCGGTTCGTGTGCCGGCCGGCATCCAACTCGACCTCGGCGCCACGGCCAAGGCCTGGGCGGCGGATCGCGTCGCACATCGGGTATTCGGCCTCCTGGGTTGCGGTGTGTTGGTTTCGCTGGGCGGTGACGTCGCCGTCGCCGGAGACCCGCCGCCGGGGGGCTTTCGGATCGGAATGAGTGACGTGTCGGGTGGGCGGCCGACCGGCGGGTCAGTGGCGATCAGCGCGGGTGGTCTCGCGACCTCGGGAATCGCCGTCCGCCAATGGCGATTGGGTGGCCGGCCGGTGCACCACATCATCGACCCGGCCACGAGTTTGCCGGTCAGGCCCCTCTGGCGGACCGTGTCGGTGGCCGCCGCATCCTGCCTCGACGCCAACACCGCGTCCACCGCCGCCATGGTGAAGGGGCGGGCGGCCCTGGCTTGGCTCGCGGCCCGGAGCCTCCCCTCCCGGCTGGTGGAATGGGACGGCACGGTGTCGTGCATCGCCGGCTGGCCGATCGACGCCCGGGACCTCGTCGGAGACGGGGCCCGATGATCCTGCCCACGGTGGCCGTGGTCGGACATGGCTCGACCGCGATGTGGTATCTGACCCGGGCCACTGGACTCGTCGCTCTTGTCCTTCTCTCGGCCACGGTGGTCCTTGGCGTCGTCGCCTCGGTGGGGTGGACCACGGAGCGGTGGCCGAGGTTCCTGTCCCAGACGGTGCACCGCAACCTCTCGTTGTTCTGCCTGGTGCTCATCGGCCTGCACATCATCACCACGGTGGCCGATGGCTACGTGCCGATCGGCTACCTGGACGCAGTGATTCCCTTTCGCACCCCCTACCGGCCGCTCTGGGTCGGATTCGGGGCATTGGCGTTCGACCTCCTCCTGGCCGTGGCCATCACCAGCGGCCTCCGAAGGCGCATCGGTACCCGGGCATGGCGGAGCGTGCACTGGCTGGCCTATGTGTGCTGGCCGATTGCCCTGTTGCACGGTCTCGGCGCGGGTACCGACACCCGCCTCTCCCTGACGCTGCTGATCAATGTCCTTTGCATTGTCTCGGTGGTCGGCGCGGTCGGATGGCGGCTGGTGACCGGGCGGACCTTCTCTCCCCGCCGTCGCATCGCCGCGGCGGCCATCGGAGCCACGACGCTCATCGGCATCGGGATCGTCGCGGTTCTCGGCCCCCTCCGCCCCGGGTGGTCACAACGGGCCGGAACCTCAGCATCAGTGCTTGCCCAGCTGAATGCCAGTTTCCAGCCCGGGAGCGGCTCCTCGACCGGACCGGCGTCTCCCTCCACAGTGCCGTCGTCGACCGCCGGGATCCCCTCCCCGCCCTTCAGCCAAGCGATACAGGGCACCTATCAGACCTCGTCGCCCAACCGAGAGGGCCAGGTCTCGGTGGTCCTGACCATGGCGGCTTCGGGTTCCACCGGCACCCCGTTGGTGGTCACGCTCAACGGCAGCTCGGTGAATGGCGGCGTGGCCATGTCGTCGAGCCAGGTCACCTGGGGCCCCGACTCGGGGACCGTCACGGCCCTCCAGGGCTCGACGATTGGAGCCCGGGTCAGCGGTCCGAACGGATCGATAGATCTGACCCTGCAGCTCAACCTTGACCAAGCGACAGGGAAGGTGACCGGGATCCTATCGGGAACCGAAGGATCGACGAATGGTGGTGGGCAGTGAGATCCCCGGTAGCCGCCAATCCGGGGCCGGCACCGGAGGCAACCGCGCTGCCACGGCTGCTGGGCGGGCTCCCCTCCGATGGTGCGCCTGTCGGCATTCGAGAGCATCTCGCCCGCTGGGGTACCGCCCCGGTTGGGTCGGCCGCCGCCGACCTGGTTGACCAACTGAGCGCCAGCGGTCTGGCCGGCCATGGCGGCGCGTGGTTCCCGGTGGGGACCAAGTGGCGTTCCATCCATCACGGCCGGTTCTCCCGACCGGTGGTCGTGGCCAACGGGGCCGAAGGTGAGCCGGCCAGCAGCAAGGACGCCTTCCTGCTGACCCGGCTGCCCCATCTGGTACTCGACGGGTTGTCGTTGGCCGGAGCCGCCCTCCAGGCGTCCCAGGCGGTGATGTACGTGCCCGAGCGCCGGGTTCGGGGAGTGGAGGCCGCCATTGACTCCCGGCGCCAGCTCGGACTCGATCCCCTCGAAATCCAGGTGCGAGCCGCCCCGGACAGGTTCATCGCCGGCCAGGAATCATCGGTGGTGAACGTGCTCAACGGGCGGCGTGACGCGGTGCCGTCGTTCATCGGCATCGAACCCATCCGCGATCGGGGGGCGAACGGCCGGCCGACGTTGGTGCAGAACGTCGAGACATTGGCCCACGTCGCCCTCATCGCCCGATTCGGCCCTACCTGGTATCGGGGGTTGGGGACCGAAGCGTCACCCGGCACCATGCTTGCCACCGTCACCGGGCGATGGTCGGCCCCGCGGGTGATGGAGGCGACGCTGGGGATGCCGGTCCGAGAGATCCTCGACCTGTCGCCCGGCGAGGCCGGGAACTACCTGGGGGCGCTCCTCGGTGGCTACGGCGGCGGCTGGATCACCATGTCGGCGTTGATGGACCTTCGCCTCACCGAAGACGCCGCTCGCCGGGCAAACTCGTCGCTGGGCGCCGGGGTCATCGCCCTCCTCCCCGACACCGTCTGTCCGCTGATGGAGACGGCCCGGGTCGTCAGCTACATGGAGGAGCAGGCGGCGGGGCAGTGTGGGCCGTGCATCCACGGGTTGGCGGGATTGGCGGAGATGACCCGGGCGTTGGCCCTCCGGCCGGCGGCCTTGGCCGGGGGCACCCAGGCGATTCTGGACGTGTGCGACCTTGTCGATGGGCGCGGCGCCTGCCGCCATCCGGACGGGGTCACCCGGTTCGTGCGCAGCGCCCTGGTGGTCTTCAGCGGCGATGTGGCCAACCATCTCCGGGGTCAACCGTGCCCGCGAACGGGTGCTCCCGGGGTGTTGCCGTGCCCGCGGCCGGTAGCCCGGAACGTCGTGGAGGCCGGTCGATGGTGAAACGACAGCTGACCATGGTGGTGGATCCCATCATGTGTGATGGCCATGGGGTCTGCGCCGAACTCTTCCCCGAACGGGTGCGCATGGACCCGTGGGGCTACCCGATGGTCGACAGCAGGGACATCCCCGTGCAGCTGCGGGAGCACGCCGAACGGGCCGTCGGTTCGTGCCCTCGGCTGGCGCTCCATCTGATAGAACGCCGTCAGTCATCCGGTCGGGTCGACCGAAAGAAGAAGGACCTTCCATCATGACCGATCTGGCTCCATCCGACACCCAGCCGCCGGGGCACCGGCAACGTCGCCGGCGAGACGGCGTGGAGGAAAACGCCCGGCTCACCGCATCGGTGGCCGTCGTCCTCTTCGTGGTGCTCGCCGCCGAAGGAGTCACGATCCTGCGGATCCGGCCGCTCCTCACGCCCCACGTCTTCATCGGCATGCTCCTGGTACCACCGGTATTGCTCAAGATCGGCAGCACCACCTGGCGGTTCGCCCGCTACTACCTCGGTTCTCCCGAGTACCGGCGCAAGGGACCGCCGCCCATCGTGCTCCGCCTGCTCGGCCCGGTGCTGGTGACCTTGACCCTGATCGTCTTCGCCTCGGGGATCGCCCTGCTGCTCACGCCCACCGCCTGGCACGCCCGGATGCTGCTACTCCACAAGGTCAGTTTCATCCTCTGGATCGCCGCCATGGTCATCCATGTCCTCGGACATCTCCTCGACACGGCCCGGTTGGCGCCCCGTGACTACCTGCGCCGCACGCGCCGGGAGGTCGGCGGTGCCGGGGTGCGCCAGTGGTCGATCGCCGCCAGTTTGGTGGTGGGTCTCCTGCTGGCCTTCATCACCGTTCCCGAGGTGGGTCGCTGGCTCACGACCGGTGGTTTCCACCCCGGAGGTTGATCTGACTCCTCGGCCTCGTACCGCCGCGTCCGGCGAGGCGACAAAGATGAGGGTTGTGTTAGGGATCGGCGGATTGGAGCCCCACCGAGCCGGGAAGTGTCAGGCTGGGCCGATGAGTGATCAGGCCGGCACCGTCGTCGTCATCGAAGACGACGCCCACATCGCCGACCTGGTCGATCTGTACTTGCGCAAGGACGGCTTCCGGGTGTTGCTGGCCCGGGACGGTGACGAAGGGCTCGCCCTCATCGCCCGGGAACCGCCGGCATTCGTGATCCTCGACGTCGGCCTCCCGGGCGGGCGGAACGGGTTCGACATCTGCCGGGAGATCCGGGCCAAGGATGACATCCCGGTCCTGTTTCTCACCGCCCGGGACGATGAAGTCGATCGGATCCTGGGCCTCGAGCTCGGTGCCGACGACTACCTGGTGAAACCGTTCTCCCCGAGGGAGCTGGTGGCCCGGGTCCGTGCCATCCTTCGCCGGACTGAACATGCCCCCCGCCCGCAGGAGAACGTCTCCGTGGGCGACCTCGAGGTCGACCTTCGTCGCCGGGAGGTGCTCCAGTCCGGAACGGTGGTGGCGCTGACCACCCGAGAGTTCGACCTGCTCGGGTTCATGGTCCACAACATCGGGTTGGCCCTGACCCGCCAGCAACTCCTCGACGCCGTCTGGGGTGCCGGCTGGTACGGCGACGAACGCACCGTCGATGTCCACGTTGCCCAATTGCGGAAGAAACTCGGCAACGCCCTTCCCTTGGCCACGGTGTGGGGCGTTGGCTATCGACTGGGCTGAGACCGCTCGGCCACGGACGAGGGGAACGGCATGCGACGACGGCTGATGGTCGCCCTGGTGGGGCTGGTGGCCGGCGTTCTCTTGATCGCCGGGGCCGGGAGCCTGGTGCTGACCCGCAACTCCGCCCGTCAGCAGGCCACCCAGCAGCTGGTGGCCGAGGCCACGTCGCTCACCTCGGGTACCGCCAAGACGGAGTCCTTGGTCGTGCTCCGGACGATCCAGCGGGTCCTCAATTTGGAAGATGCCCGGGTGGTGTCGATCGATGCCCAGGGGCAAGTGACCTCGGTGCTCCCCGCCGGTGTCACCGCCGGGGATCTGAACGCTGGGCCGCTGCTCGACGGGCAGACGATCTCCGGCCGGATCGGATCCCTGGTCTATGCCGCCGCGCCGGTGACGCTCGCCGCCCAGGATCGGACCCGGCTCCGTCTGAAAGGTCAACTTGCCATTCTCCTGACCCGCCAAGTCGGCGATCTCGGACCGAGTTGGGGCTACTTCATCATCGCCGGCGGGGTGACGCTGCTGGTGGCCGCCCTGGTGGCATGGCAGATGAGCCGGCGGATGTCGCGGCCGCTGATCGAGGCGATGCAAGTCACCGGGCAAATTGCCTCCGGCGACCTGCAGAGCCGGGTCTCCGTGCGAGAGCGCGACTATGCCGAATTCTCATCGCTGGCCCAATCGATCAACGTGATGGCCCGGAGCCTGGCCGACGCTCGGAGTCGCGAACGCCAGTTGCTGTTGTCGGTGTCGCACGACCTTCGCACCCCGCTGACCTCGATCCGAGGATTCGCCGAAGCTATTCAGGACGGGACCATCGACGACAACTCCGAAGCCGCCAGTGTCATCATCGCCGAGTCTCGCCGGTTGGAACGCCTGGTGGGTGATCTGCTCGACTTGGCCAAGCTCGAGACGAAGCAGCTGTCCATGCAGATCCGCCCGACCAACGGGTCCGAAGTGGTTACCATGGCCGTGAACGGATTCCGTCCGGTGGCCGACAGGACCGGACTGCGCCTGGCGGTGAACGTGGCTGACCAGCCGGCGGTGGCGTTGGCCGCTGACTCCGACCGACTTGCCCAGCTGATGGCCAATCTCATCGAGAACGCCCTCACCTATGCCCGCACCACCGTCAGCGTGTCATTGTCGGACGCCGGCGATCCGGAGCATCCGGCGGGCCAGACCATCGTCGTCGAGGACGACGGCCCCGGGATCGCTCCGGCCGACCTCCCGAGGGTGTTCGAACGGTTCTACCAGGCGGACCGTGGGCCCAATCGGCAGATCGGTTCAGGCCTCGGATTGGCGATCGTGGCCGAGATTGCCACCGCCATGGGGGCGGCCGTCCGGGCGGAATCCCCCATCAACGCCAACGGGGGCTCCCGCTTCATCGTGACGGTGTCGGCGTGGACCGGGGCCCCGTCCTGCCCCGAGCCATCGGGGCCAGGTCGGGATGGTGACCCGCTGGTATGAGTCACGTGATCACGATATGAGCAAACGTGAAGAAATCAGTCCCGGTCGAGCTCCGTGGCCAGGCGGGCGGCCTCGGTGGTGAGGTAGTGCCGTTCGCGGAGATTCGTGGTCAGGGCGGCGGCGGTCCGGAGCTCGGCCATGGCCGCCTTGCCGTCGCCGGTCATCTCCAGAAGGTGCCCACGTACGGAGTGGAGCCGGTGGTGGTCACCGAGCCGTTCGCCGAGTCCGTCGAGCAGCGCGAGGCCGGCAGCCGGCCCCTGGGCCATGGCCGCGGCCACCGCCCGGTTGAGGGTGACCATCGGATTGCCGGTCATCCGTTCGAGCCGACCGTAGAGGGACAGGATCTCGGGCCAGTCGGTGTCGGCGTGACCGGGCGCCTGATCGTGGAGGGCGGCGATGGCCGCCTGGACCTGGTACTCCCCCACTCCGCCCAGCCGGAGGGCGTCGGTGATGAGGGCCACCCCCTCGGCGACCAGATCCCGGTCCCAGAGCCTCCGATCCTGCTCGGCCAGGGGCACCAGTTCGCCGTCCGGGCGGGTGCGGGCCGGCCGACGGGCGTCGGTCAGCAGCATGAGGGCGAGCAGACCGGTCACCTCGGGGTCGTCGGGCAAGGCCGCGTGCACGCCCCGGGCCAGGCGGATGGCTTCACCGGACAGGTCGCGTCGGGCCAGGTCGGGCCCGCTGCTGGTGGCGTAACCCTCGTTGAACAGGAGGTAGAGGACATGGAGCACCGAGCGCAAGCGCTCGGCGCGGTCGGCCGGAGAGGGAAGCGCGAACGGCTGGTCCGACCCTTTCACCGTGGCCTTGGCCCGGCTGATCCTCTGGGCCATCGTCGACTCCGGGACGAGGAAGGCGGTGGCGATCTCGCGGGTGGAGAGCCCACCGACCGCTCGCAGGGTGAGGGAAATAGCCGACGCCGGGGACAGGGCGGGGTGACAGCACAGGAAGATCAGGATCAGCGTGTCGTCCTGCCCGGGAGCCGGGTCGGCGCCGGCCAGGGACCATGAAGCCGCGAGGCGCTCCCGGCGTCGGCGGTTGGCGTCCTGGCGGTACTGGTCGGACAACCGGCGGGATGCCACCCGGATGAGCCAGCCCAGAGGGTTTTCGGGCTCCCCCTGGGTGGGCCAGGTGGCCGCCGCGGTGACCAGCGCCTCCTGGACGGCGTCCTCGGCACCGGCAAAGTCACCGTGGCGGCGGACCACCGCCCCGAGGGCCTGCGGCGCCAGCTTGCGGAGCAGGCCCTCGGTGCTTCCGCTGATGGTCACACCTCGGGGTCGGGGGCGCTCAGTACCTCTCGCACCTCGATCCGCTGGCGGATCGGCAATCCTTTCTGGCCGGGCGCCGCCGACGCCTGGGCGGCGATCTCGATGGCCCGCTCTGCCGTGTCGACGTCCACCAGCCGGAAGCCGGCCAGTAGCTCCTTGGACTCGGGGAACGGACCGTCGGTGATGACCGGCGCACCGGCCCCGTCCGACACCACGAACTTGGCGGCTTCCGGGCCGGCCAGCCCCTGGGCATCCACCAACTCACCGCGCTCGATGAGCTCCTGGTTCATCACCTGCTGGAACTCGATATGGGCCTTGACCTCCCCTGGAGTCCACTCCGTCATCGGCTCGCAGTCCGACTCGACGCCCCCGTAGTTCTGCAACAGCATGTATCTCATAGCTCCATCCTTCCTGAGGTGGCGACGCCACGCTGACGCCGCTCACCGATACATCGACGCTGCCCTTGGATTTTCGACATCCGACGCGCGGAAACCGGCGGATTTCGGTGTGGGCTCGTTTGTCGGGCGGTCCCAGGGTCCGGGTCTGGCGGCGGGTCACTCAAGCTGAGGCGGCCAAGACCGGCCTCGGTCGGCGAGCCAGCCACGGACCCTGCGGATCCCGCTGGGTATATCTGCCGAACTAGTTTCGATGGTCGGAACCCAGTGAAAGGAGCACGTCGTGCTGCTCAAGGGCCTCAACCACATCGCCACCATCACCAACGACTCCACCCGACTCCATGGCTTCTACACCGACGTCTTCGACGCCGAGATCCTGCGCGACGGTTCCGAGTTACCCGGCGGGAAGGGCCCGCGGCTCTCGATCATCAAGATCGGGGACTGGACCGAGTTGAACGTGTTCCAAATCGAGGGTAACACCGAGGCGGACCACCAGACGCCGATGTTCGGCCGCGGGCGCCTCGATCATTTCGCCGTGCAGGCGGCATCGATCGAGGCGTTCGAGACGATCCGCGATCGGCTCATGGCCCGAGCGGCGGCCGACGATTTCGTAACCGATTTCGGACCCATGCTCAGCATCTTCTTCCGCGATCCGGACGGGCTCGAGTGCGAGGTTTGCGTCGAAAACCCTGACTCGGCTCCCGGCGTCCACCATCCTCCCGGGACTCGGGCCGCCCGCTACTCATAGCGAGGCCCGCCCAGTCCGGTACCTGGACGGGGCTCAGGGCCACCAGCGGTCGATCGCCGCGTAGACCTCTGGTCGATGGGCCAGGGCGATGTGGTTCACCTTCGGGAACAAGCGCACGGTCGAACCCGGGAACAACGCGTCGTCAGCCGTCTCACCGAAGGCGCCCGATGCGCTCGAGAGGGTGACGACGGCGTCGCCGACGAGCTGCGTCAAGGGGTGACCATCGTCGCCGATGATGCCCCCGGCGATGATGAGATACGCCGCCCGCCGAAGAACGGCCACCCGATGGGGGAGGGGTCGGACCCGGGCGTCAGGGTCTTGTTCCCGCCAGTCCTCGTCGGTGATCGAACCGAACCGGAGATCCCGTATCCCCGCGCTGCGCAGGTCGAGGCCGAGGCCGAGCAAACGGGTCGCCGGAATCGGGAGCGACCGTAGCGCCGCACTCATCCAATTGACGAACACCTCCAGCGGCGCACCGGTGTTCGGCACCCCGATGAGCACCACCCGCCTGACCTTCGACGCCCAGGATCGCCGAAGGTGGAGGTGTTGGCGCCACGGTCGGGTGGCCGGGGCGTAGGAGCACGCCGACCTGATCACCAGGCCGCCCATGCTGTGACCGATGAGCGTGATGTCCCGAACCGGGACCGGCCACGCCGCCACCAGGGCGTGGAGCATCCGGGCCAACTCCCGCCCGTTGGTGGAGATGTGCCGGCCAGAGTTGTAACGCAACCAGATCGGTGTCACACCGTGGTCTCCGGCCAGCAGGTTGCCGTAGTTGGTCTTGGGATCCCCGGGGAAGGCCCAAACCGACTCGGTCGACATCAGACCGTGGACAAGCAGGACAATACGGCCGGTGGCCTCCGGGAACGCCTGGGTGAGGCTGACCCGATCGGCGGAGACGTCCCGACTGGCGTCGTTGCGCCAGGTCATCGGAAGAGCCAGGCCCGATCCCTGGTCATCGAGGGTGTCGCCGAAGAAGCCGTTGACCACGGCCAACGCGTCGTTCCGCCGGCCGGGAACCGTGGCCAGCAGGCGGAGAAGACGGAGGGCGCCGGCTGGGATCACGCCGGCCTCATCCCGCTCTGCACCCACCGCCGGCCACCGACCGAGCCTACGGGTCCCCGAACGGCGATCCGGGCGCGGCTCCGGCGGCGGATCCCGAGCGCCGCGACCGGGAGGCGGCGACGGTTTCGAACCGGACAGCCCGCCGGGGACATTCGGCTACCGCCCGGGTGGCCAGCGCCATCAGTTCCGCATCCACCGGGGTACCGTCGACGATCGGGTAGCCCCACTCGTCGAGGGTCACCCGTTCGGGAAGCAGCTCGGCACAGTACCCGTAAGCATCACAGGCCACCGGATCCACCCGGAGCCGGACCGTCGTCCGGGTTCGTGTCGTCATGATGCCCCCCGGCCGCGCCGCGGGCTTCTCGGAAATGTCAACACTGTCGGGAGATCATGTCCGGGACACGGTCGGCCTTGGGCATGGCCAATGGCGTCGGCGGCGAACACGTCCAGCGCGCTCCGGACCAGCCGGACGACGCCGTCGGGGTGGCGGCACCCCCCTCGTCCCTCCACCGTGGCCGACCGGTTGGCGATCCGGGTGAGCACCTCGGCGTCCGCGCGCCCGGCGGACAACCGCTCGAGGTCGCCGGCGATGGCCGGCAACCCGAAGACACACGGGCCGCATTGGCCGGCGCTCTCACCGGCCATGAAGCGGGTGACCCGGGCGGTCTCGGCGATGCCGCAGGAGGTGGCGGGCAGCGCCACCACCACGCCGACCCCGTGGGTGGCACCGGCGCCGGCCAGCGGCCCCGGGCTATAGGGAGTGGCGATTCGGGAAGCGTCCAGCCAGGCTCCGCCGTAGCCGCCGAGCAGCACCGCCGAGAGCTCGATGTCGACTCCGGCCCGCTCGAGGATCTCCGCGACCGGGGTACCGAGCTCCACCTCGAGCACCCCCGGGGAACGAACCGCGCCGGTCACCGTGACCAACGTCGAGCCCGGCGCCTCCGCAGTGCCCAACCGACGGAACCACTCGGGACCATGCCGAGCGATGAGGGCGATCTGGGACAGGGTTTCGGCGTTGTGGACCAGCGCTCGGCGGCGGGCAACCATGAGGGGCACCGACTTGTCGATTCGAAGCATCGGGAGCGCCGGGCGACGGTTGAGCCAGCCCACCAGGGCCGACTCCTCCCCGGTCACGTACCGGGCCGGTGGGCGGTGCACCGAGATCCGGCGGCCGGCCATTCCGGCCTGGCGTCGATGAGCGATAGCGGCTTCCATCGACGAAGCGCCCGTGTCGTTGTCGTCGGGGACACAGATCGCGACTTCTGACGCACCGATCACCGCGGCGGCTACCTCCGCACCATCGAGGACCAAGTGGGGTGCGTAGGCGAGGAGCACCCGGTCCTTGTCACTGGCCGGTTCGCCCTCCATGGCATTGACCACCACCACCGGGCGCCGCGAATCGCCGCGCACGGCGTCCCACTTGGTGGCGGCGGGAAACGCCGCTCCCCCTCGTCCGAGGAGGCCCGACTCGGCGACGGCTCGAAACATCGCGGCCGTCCAGCTGGGATCGTCCCGGACCGGGATGGCCAAGGGTCCGTGGTTGGCGATATGCCCAGCCAGGTCGAGAGCGGATGCGGTCCCGCCATCGACGAACAGCAGCCGCTCGGCCGGCACGGCGGTCATGACGCTCATGAGCCATGCCTCTCGATCGTCGGGGTCGAGCCGGCTCCCACCCGAGGCCGGGAGGGAACGGAGTGAGCCAGGCCGGATTCGATCCGGCCGGGTCCGGTGGCCAAGGGTAGGGCTCGAGTGATGGCGCCGACGGAAAGGGCTCGCTCCCGGCCCTTTCGGTGATCGCCGATCCTCCAGACCAGCGAGCCGATGACGGCCAGGGAACACACCACCGCCAGACCATCCATCCACAGTTTGGAGGCGTCGGTGCCCATGCCCAGGGAATGGGACATGGCCACGGGCCAGCTCCCGTAGGCCACCCAGTGGATGCCCCGCCAGGTCCGGGCGCTGATGCGCTGACGCAGTGCGCTGGAGATGGCCACGGCCAGGATCAGATCCACGCCCACCGTTCCGAGACCCGTCCACACCGGACGGTAGGGGGAGGCGAAGGGAACGATGGCGGCCGCCCATCCGACGTTCACGTAGGTGTCGAGAATCGAGGTCAGCACGTGAAGGGCCACGAAGACCATGGCCAAGAGCGAGACCCGCTTGTGCAGGTCGGCCCGGGCAAAGGCCGGCCACGAACGGGTCCGCCGTCTTCCGGCGGTGAGGATTCCGAGCACCAGGGTCGCGGTCAGGAGCCCCAGGGCGACGATGCCGGTGGCCCGGGTGGTGTACCAGAGCGCGGGAGACGAGGTCGCGATCACGGGACCACCAATCGAGGTCCGATCGAGTCGGCCTGGCGATCGGCGACGACGTCGACGGGGCCAACCGAGTCGACGGGCCAACCCGCCACGGACACGACCTCCCCGTGGGCACTGACCAGTCGGGCCGGAACGTCGAGGGCAGAAAGGTTTCCGACCGCATCGAGGCCCCAGACAACCGCCGCCGTGCTCCAGGCATTGGCCTCGACACAACTCGGCGCCGCGGTCGACACCAGGGACCACACCTCGGGTGCCGGCTCGCCGGTCCACGGGTCGACGATGTGATGAAGCCTTCGACCGTTGCGGACCCAAGAGCGAGCGGTCGTACCCGAGGTGGCCAGACCACCGGCGAAGATCGTTACCACCTGGTCGACGGCGTCGATCGGCGTTGGGTTATCGGCAGTGATGCCGATCGCCCATCCGCCCCTGGGGCACCGTCCGGCCACCGCCACATCCCCACCCAGGTTCACCAAGACACCGCAATCGAGCGCCGAGGCAACGCGCTGCGCGGAACGGTCGGCAACCAGTGCCTTGGCGGTGGCTCCCAGATCGATGTGGACGCCGGTCGGGACGGCCACCGACCGGGACTCCGGGTCGAGAGCGATCCGCCACCAGCCGGGCGCCGGTACCGCCGGGTGGTCGGCCGGATACCCGCCGGCGCCGATCTCCGCGAAGTCGCGGTCGTAGCCGAGCTCGATGAGGGCCGATCCGACCGTCGGGTCCACGATGCCCGCCGTCTTGACCGCCACCACGCACGCCACCTCGAGGGCGTCGAACAGCAGCGAGCTGACGGGGATGGGCTTTCCGAAGCTGTCCTGCTCCACCCGCCGGAGCTCCGAATCGGGCCGAAATCGGCTACAGGCCTCGTCGACGGCCCGGAGGTCCTCCGCCAGCAGGGCCAAGGCTTCGTCGGCGCGTTCGCCGGCAGTCACCATCAGGGTCACGGTGGTGCCGATCGCCTTCATCGAGCGAGAGGCAGCCGGAGCCGACGAGGTCTCGGTCTCCAGCACCGTATCCACAAAGGTGCTGCTCATGACTGCCTGGAAACGGTGACCGGCTTCGTCGTCGTCGTGGAGGTCGTGGGCGCCGTCGTCGTGGTGGTGGTGGTCGGATCGGCGGCTGACGAAGAGCTCGACGACCCCGAGGTGGATGAGGTCGGCGGCGAGATGGTGCCCGAGGTCACCGCGGTGCCGGAAGCCGGTTGGGTGGCTGACGACGAGTGGGCGGTCGTCTCGGTGCCGACGAGCAGGCCAAGTCCGACCGCACCGGCGATGGCGGCCACGCCGATGGCGGCGGTCGTCCGTCGCACCCGGGACATCGCTCGATCCCTAACCCCCGCCGCGGATGGGCTGGTTCGGTTGTTCCGGCGGGCGGGATGCGCCATGTCGTGACCTTTCCGTAGGAGACCGGTGGAGAGGCGGGGGGATCGGATGAAATCACCCGACCGCTGCGCTCTGTGACACCAGTAGACAGGGAGGCCTGCAGAGTCAGCTTTATTTCAGCTGTGGCTTGCCTGTGAATCCGGGATCCTCCCCGCCTTGACGCGGGTGTTCAGTCTTCGCCCAAGACAGAAGATGAGCAGCGGACCAGTCCCCGGGTCGCGGGTTCGGGAACCGCTCGATTCCGAGCGGCCGGGTTGTCAGCCGGTCTGGGGATGGGTGGGAGTGGTCCCATTCGGGAGGAGCAGGTCGAAGCCGTCAGGAATGTTCAGGAGCCCCACCGATGTCCCCGCCTTGTCGGTCAAGCCGTACTGCCAGACGATGGCGTTGTACTTCGGGTCAATAATGACGACCCGGTTCCGGTAATCGTCATTGGCCATGATCAACCCGTTCGGAAGCTGTTCCGCCAGCGACGGCTTTTTGAGCATCCCGCCACCGGCGGTCACATCGTACGTCCAGGTGATCTGCCCTTCCCGGGTGAAGGAGAGAATGCGTCCCTCGGCCGGTGGGTCGTAGTCGCACATCAAGTAGAGGTCGGCACCGAGTTGCTGAGGGTCGGATGGGTAGTTGACGCTGGGTAGGTGCAACGTCCAGACCAATTGGCCGGACGGCGTGTATTCGGTCACCCACGATCCATTGATCTCCGACACCAGGACGTTGCCGTCGGTCAGCGGTGTGTCGCCGTTCGGGTAGCCGATGCCGGTCGGTGGATTGTGGACCGCCACGCCATTGGTCCCGATCTGGCTGAGGACCGAGCCGGTCGGTGAGATGAACAGGATCCGATCATTCAAGGCGTCGGCCACCGTTATGGTGCCGTTCTTCAACAGGTAGGCATCGTCGGGTTGGTTGAGGTACCCCGGAGAACTCCCGGGGCTCCCCGGGTGGCCGTACTGAAACAGGATCTTCCCGGAGGGGAAGCCGATTTCGACGATCGTATGGTTCTCTTCCTGATTCGAAATGATTCCGGTGCCATTGCGGAAGAAGAAGGCATCGTCGGGGAAGTAGAAGCCCCCGGGCGGAGGGGGCATGGTGGCCGAGGGGTATTCCCACTGAAGGGTCCGAGCCGTGTCCATTACCAACAGCCGGTCGTTGCCCCGATCGGCGATCAGGAGACGCCCGGCATAGGGAGCCCCCGCCGATGGTCCGCCCACCGGGCCTCCATAGCGACTGGGACGGAGGAAGATGACCGTTTGCAGGGATCCTGACGGGATGCCGGCCTGGTCCGGTCCCGACTGGCTGGCGACTTCACCGCCGACCAGGTAACCCACCGCCGATGCCCCGGTCCCGATGGTGGCAAATCCGGCGAAGGCCACCGCCTGGGGAAGGAGCCCGGCGTCGTTCACCTTGGCGGTGGCGCTGTCGAACTCGTACAGCTGGGTCAGGGTCTGGCCGGCCGCGGTCTGGCCGCCGGCCACATACAGGTGGTTGTCGATCACGAAGGCGGCGGCACCGTACAGGGGTTGGGGGAGCTTTGCGACCACCTTGGCCGAATGAGTCGCCGGGTCGATCTCTTGGATGGCGTCGGTGGCGATGACCGCCGGGCTGGTTCCCCCGGTCTGACCACCGAAGGCGTAGATCTTGCCGTCGAGCGCCGCGGTCGCCGGGTATCGGACCGGCACCGGAAGCTTGGCCGCGTCGGCGAAGTGGGTCCCGTCGCGGGTCGCCAGCACGGTGGGCAGGTAATTGGTGCCGTCGTAGCCGCCGACGATGTAAAGGGTGGCGGAGGGATGTGATCCGCCGGAAATGGTCGAGGCGACGGCGAGGTCGGACCGGGGCTGAGGGAGCTGGCCGGTGACCTGGCCGGCCGCTGACGCTGACGGCGTTGCCCCGGGCAGGGGGATGGACTGCACCGTGGCGAAGGTGTTCGGCGACCCACCCCCGAAGACAAATGAGGCTGTCCCCAGCGTCGCTCCCCCACCATCGTGAACCACCGCCGGGAGGTTTCCCGAGGCCGTAAAGGCCCCGGTTGCCGGGTCGAGCGACGTCACGGTGCCGATCGAGCTTCCGGACGGGGTCAATCCCCCAAGAATTCGGAGTTGGCCGTGGTCGGTGGTGACAGTTTCTCGGGAAACGGGCGCAGCCAGCTGCCACGGCTCGCTGCCGGCCTCCAGCGACGGCGCGGCGTTTGATGATTTCGTCAGCCCGCCGGAGGTCGGGCCGGACGTCGACGTTGAAGAGCGAGAGGAGGTGGGGGAACCACCGCCTGGCAATGTCAAGAGGAGCACACCGGCGACGAGTAGCAACGCCACCAAGGCCACCACCGACCGGCGCCTCCGAATTTGGGCACGGCGCTGCACTCGGGTTCGGGGCTGCATCCCCCTTTTGTACATGATCCACTGACCCGCCGTGGGCATGGATCGATGGCATGCGCACGGGCCGCCGATGCGTCTCGGGGCCAGGGATATGGTCCTCGACGAGTCTGATCGGGGGTCAGAAACTCACCGGCCGACCTGCTTAATCCCCAGGTCGGACGCGTAAATCATCCTTTAGGTGGATGCCATCGGACCGGGGATTGCCTACGCTGTGGTGCAATGCGGAAACTCGAATCGGTGTACACGCGCACCGTCATTCAACGCTCGGATCGCTAGGAGTACGCCGTGGAGCATTTTCTGGAAACGTGGGGATACCTCGCTGTCTTCGTCCTCAGTTTCATCTCTTCGATGGGGCTCCCGGTGGGGGCCGAAGTGGCAATTATCTTCGGGGGCGTGCTCGCCAGCGGGCAGATCGCCAACGAGCCGCATCATCTGAACTTGGTTCTGGTCATCGTGGTGGCCACGCTGGCCGAGGTCCTCGGGTCCCTGGCCGGGTACCTGATCGGGTACTACGGCGGCCGACCTCTGGTGAACAAGCTCGGAAAGTACGTCCTCCTCACTCACCGGGATCTCGACCGGGCCGAGGCCTGGTTCGGTCGCCGCGGCGAGCCAGTGGTCCTCTTCGGTCGGTTCATCCCCCTCCTCCGATCGTTTGTCTCGTTTGCCGCGGGTCTGGGCGAGATGGCGATGGCGAAGTTTGTGACCTTCACGGTGATCGGATGTGCCGTCTGGTGCACGATCCTCACCAGTATCGGGTACGGGCTCGGCAGCAGCTACCAGCGAGTGTTGAAGGACTTCAGTTACGCCGGCTACGTGGCCGGCATCCTGGTGGTGGTGGCGGTGGCCGTTCTCTTCGTCCATCGACTCCGGGTGGTACGCCTGGAGCGTGCCGAACAGCTCGGGTAATCGGGCTCCCCGCAGGTCCGGCGACTCGGACCCGCCGAACTCCCGGGCGTCACGACGACTTGACCGCGGTTCTCGCCGCTCCGGCCGGGCTCAGCTCGGCGGTGGACACCGACGCCAACGAGACCCGCGGGCCGAGAACTTCGTCGACCAACCCATAGACCACCGCCTCGGGACCGCCGACGATGTAATCGCGCTCGGTGTCTTTGGCGATGCGCTCGATGGGCTGGCCGCAGTGGCGGGCCAGGATCTCCTCCAGCCGACCGCGGAGATACCCGATCTCCCGGGCCTGGTTCTCGATATCGATGGACTGCCCCTGGGCCCCACCGTGGGGCTGATGAATGAGTATCCGGGCGTTGGGTAAGGCGAAGCGCTTGCCGTGGGCGCCTCCGGCCAGAAGCACCGCCGCCCCCGAGGCCGCCATCCCGACGCACATGGTCGAGACGTCGGGGTGAACGAACTGCATGGTGTCGTAGATGCCCAGGGTCGCGGTCACCGACCCACCCGGGGAATTGATGTACAACGAGATGTCCTTGTCCGGATCCTCCGCCTCCAGGTGCAGGAGCTGGGCGACGAGCAGTCCGGCGCTGTCGTCGTTGATCTCGGTGTTCAACATGACGATCCGGTCCTTCAAGAGGCGGGAATAGATGTCGAAGGCACGCTCACCCCGGGGCGATTGTTCGACGACTGTCGGCACCATGTAGCTGTTGACCCGGTTCACTGTCGTTCTCCTCGCTGCCGTCCATTGGCCCATCCGGGCTACTGCAACCTCCAAGTTGCACATTACCGGCCGCGAGGAGGACGTGCAACTGTGGAGTTGCGTATACTGAGGGGACCCAGAAGACCGAGACCAGGAGGCCCATCGTGTTCCGTCGCCAGATCGCATTTCCCGTCGACGTCGACCGCCTGTGGGAACTCCTCACCGATCCTTCGTCGGTGGCCGGCTGGTTCGGTTCCACCGTCGACTGGGTCCTGGCACCGGGGGGTGAGATCCGATTCGGGGACGGCGACGACGGGGTGCGTAACGGCCGGGTCGAATCAGTGGACCCGCCCCATCAGTTGCGCTTCCGGTGGTGGCCGGAGACCGGCGATACCGAGATCTCCGAAGTCATCTACCACCTCGAAGCCATCGAGGACGGGACACAACTGACGATCACCGAGGAACCGCTGCGGAGCCGGCCCGGCCCGGCGACCGACCCGGTGCCGGGATCCGCGACCGATTCGATCGCCACCGATGGCGCCGATGTCCTGTCCTCCGACCCCGCCGGCCGTGATGAGCCCGGCGCCTGGTCGCCGTGGGATACCCGGCTGGCTGGCGTGTGGTGCAGTGCCACCGCGCCGGCGTTGCGGGTTACCGTCTGACTCGGATGGCGGACGAGGACGCGGTGTTCGCGGCGCTTGGCGACCCTACCCGACGTCGCATCCTCGACCGCCTGTCCGTCGACGGACCCATGACCGCCACCCAATTGGCGCCGGACTACCCGATGTCCCGCCAAGCCGTGGTCAAACATCTCGGGACCCTGGCCGACGCCGGTCTGCTGGTGCCGGAACGGGTCGGTCGAGACGTGCGGTACCGGGTGCGGGCCGAGGCGATGGGCGAAGCCGCCGATTGGCTGGCCGACATCAGCGCCCGGTGGGACCGGCGCCTCGCCGCCCTCGATCGGCAGGTTCGCAAAGGGCTGTGAGCACTCGATCGTCGGCGCGCGCCACGACCGGAATGCGCGATCGCAGCCACCAATCTCCGACCACTGCGGGGTGCCGGCGAAATTGGGTTGCGGGCTGGCCTCCCGACCGCGCCCTCCCCGGGACCGGAATCGGGCGGGCTCGGCTGATATTCACCGGCCATTGCCGTGGGACCACCGCGGATCGGTAGGCTGGCTCGGGTGCCGTCGCCGCCACAGACCGCCCGCAGTGAGCGGACCCGGGAGGCCCTTCGCCGGGCCGCGCAGGTGCGGTTCCTGGCCCAGGGGGTCGAAGAGACTTCGGCGGAGGAGATCGCCCTGGACGCCGGAGTGACGCTGCGAACGTTCTACCGTCACTTCGCCTCGAAGCACGATCTGCTGTTCGAGGACTATGACGCCAGCCTGCAGTGGTTCCGGTCAGCTCTGGAGACCCGCCCCGCCGAAGAGACCATCACCGAGGCGGTCCTCGCCGCCATCCAATCCTTCCCGTTCGATCGTGAGCAGGTGTACGAGATCGCCGCCCTTCGGGATCGCCAGCTCGATCGCGAGCGAGTGGAGAGGCACATCAACCAGGTGCAGGCCGAGTTCGCCGTCGAGGTCGAGCGCCATCTGGTCCGCCGGGGCACCCCCGACGATGGCGACGCCAAGTTCCTCTCCTCGGTCGTAGCTCAGTGTGTCGCCGCCGCCACCTTCGCGGCCTTGGACACCTGGATGCGATCGGACCACGCCAATCTGGACGAACTCGCCCGGCTGACCGAACTGGCGCTCACCCAGTTGGACGACGGCCTCGCCGCGCTCCCCAAGCCCCCGCTCCGATCCTAATGTCAAATTAGACAAAACCTTCCCAGCTGGCTACCGTGACCCGGATGCCGGACTACGAGGCCATCGTCATCGGAGCTGGCCACAACGGCCTCACCGCGGCCACCGTCATGGCCCGGGGCGGGATGCGGGTCCTGTGTCTGGAAAAGAACCACTTCATCGGCGGGATGGCCACCACCACCGAGCTCGCCCGGGGTTACCGGTTCGAGTTGGCCGGGTCGATCCAGTTCCCGATCCCCACCGAGATCTTCGACGATCTGGGCTTCGCCACCTGCCCCATCTACGAGCCGGAAATCCAGTCGGCCACCACCGGGGCATCGGGTGAGCCGCCGATCCTGCTCTACAGCGACCCGACCCGGCTGCTCGAGCATCTCAGCGACTCATTCGGCCTCGACGCCGTGCTCGGCATGGCCGAGGTCGCCGCCTGGGCGGAGGCGCCGGCGCGGGCCATCGGCCGGCTGGACGTGCGGAAGCCACCCAAGTCCCTCGACGAGATGTGGGCGTCCGCATCGAACGAGAATGAGCGCCAGGCGATCCGCACCGCCATGTTCGGCAGCGTGATGGATGTCGTCGACCGGTTCCTCCCCGATCGCCGGAAGCATGCGCAAATCCGCAGCATGCTGGCCTTTCTGGCCGTCAACTCCACCTATCTCGGCCCGTACTCGGCCGGGAGCGCGCTCTGCCTCGCCTTCGCCCTGGCATCGCCGGGCGACGCCACCATGTCCAAGGTCCAAGGTGGCATCGGCACCATGTCCGACCACCTCCTGGGTCTGTTCGAGCAGTTCGGTGGCGAACTCCGCCGCCACGTGAAGGTCTCCAACATCGTCACCGCCGGCAACCGGGTGGAGGGGGTGGCCCTCACCGACGGGGAGGTGGTGACGGCTCCGGTGGTGGTGTCGAACCTCGACCCCACCGCCACCTTCACCCAGTTGCTCGACCGGGACGGGTTGCCCGAGGCCTTCGCCCAGCGCATCGACGCCATCGACCATCGGGCGGCATATTTCCAGATCCATTTCGCCCTCCGCGGGCTGCCCGAGTATGTCGGTCCCAACCAGGCGCTCAACGAGGGGGATCTCCGCCACAACGTGACGTTCTTCGGGACCCCCGAACAGATGCAGCGCGATTTCGAGCAATCGGTGCGCGGGTTGGTACCCGACTCACCCTCGTTCAATCTGTCAATCCCTTCGCTGCGCGACCCGGACCTGGCGCCACCGGGAAAGCACGTGGCCAGCGGCTTCGCCTTCTACTCCCCCATCGGCACCACCCGGGCCAGCCAGGCTCGACTACGCGACGAAATGGCCGACCGCATTGTGGCGAAGATCACCAAAATGGCGCCCAACTTCCCAGACCTTGTCGAGCGCCAATTCAACTATCCCGCCTACACCTATGAACTGATGTTCGGCTGCACCGGCGGTGACTTCACCCACGGACTGCTGCAACCGGAGTTCATGGGCCCGTTCCGCCCCGGACCCCGGGGCTGGCCCGATGCTCCGATCCCCATCGAGGGCCTCTACCTCTGTGGAGCGGGTTGCCACGGCGGCCCGGGGGTCACGTTCATCCCCGGCTACAACTGCGGGTACGAAGTGCTCGATTCCACCGGCGCCGGCCGCCGGTAGCGAATCTGTCGCTCGACACACGCCAGGTACACGGCCACCGAGAAGGCCAGGCTGGTGAAGAGGCTCATCACGAAGAAGATCCACGGGATCCGCATTCCCCGCCTTCGTCCGTCAGTGATCGACCACAGCGGGAACAGGATGACGTTGACCATGATGTAGTCCTGGGCCGCGGAGTCTGACGCCCAGTTAGCGAACAGCGCCTTGGTGTACCCCCCATAGGTCGCCTGGTGACCGTACTGGTGGACGTAACGGACATTGAAGTACCAGCCGAGACCCAGCGAGGCCAGACCGAAGACGTAATAGAGACCCTCGAGCACCGATACCGGTCCGGCCCCACCCTTGACGAAGAGCCGACGATTGCCGACCACGGCGACGGCGGTACTGAGGATGCCGAGGATCCCGTAGAAGACGAGCGAAGTAGTCATGCCCCTCCCGATTCGCCGGTCGATGGATGCAGCCCATCCTAAGTGTCAATTTTGACAATTCAAGGATGGTCAGCCCGGAGCCGGACGGCCGGGTCCGGTGAGGGCCCCGGGCCCCGGTGATCCGCCATTCTTCCGGGCGAAGGTAAATTTCCCATAATACCGACTTGATTAGTCAGCTATTGGCCCCTACCGTTGAGCCATGACGATTGGCAGGACTTCCCGGCACTGCAGTGTCCCCCGACGATTCCGGTCCGATACCTTCCGGGAGCCGGCATGACGACCCTGCTCCTCCGACGCATCGAGCCTCCGGAGGCAACCGCCAACTCGCCATCGAACGTGACCGGGCCGTCCGCTCGCCTCCTGCATCCGGCGTCGGACCGGTCATTCCTGGAGGTCGCCGAACTCCGCGCCGTTGCCGAGGGATTGGCGGTCAGCGCCATCGCCTGGCCCGGGATGAACCACCCGACCCGACGGGTCTGGGACATCATGGTGGCGTCAGACGCTTTCGAGGCCTGGGTGATCGCCTGGCCCCCGGGCGGGGCCATCGAGCTGCACGATCACGGTGAATCATCGGGTGCCGTGGTGGTGGCGAGCGGAGAATTGACGGAGACGAAGGTGACCAGGGACTCGGACGGGTTGGTGCAGATGGAGACGACCGTGCTGCCGGCGGGGGCGGGGACGACTTTCGAGCCCCCGAACGTCCATGACCTCGTCAACGGTGGGACGGTCCCCGCCATCAGCGTCCATACCTATGCCCCCCGTCTCACCGCCATGACCCACTACGACATGGCCAACCGCCGACTGGTTCCCGGTCGCACCGTCCGCTACCGGCTCGGGGCGCCGATCCCATGACGCCATCGACCACCGACCTCTTGGAGCAAGCCCGCCGGCGCATCCATCGAGTCGGGCCCCATGAGCTTGGCGGCATCGTGGCCGAGGGAGGCCTCATCGTCGACATCCGCCCCGCTGCCCAGCGCCGGGAGGAAGGCGCGTTTCCGGGTGCCGTGATCGTCGAGCGCAACGTGCTGGAATGGCGGTTCGACCCAACCGGCCCCCATCGCCTGCCCGAAGTCCGCGGTGCCAACCAGCCGGTGGTCATCATCTGCTCCGAGGGATACGCCTCGAGCTTGGCGGCGGCGTCGCTCGCCGATCTCGGCTACACCCGGGCGGGGGACCTGATCGGTGGCTACCGCGCCTGGCACGACTGGTTCGCGTCGGTCGGCCCAGCCGAACGCCGGATACCTTCGTCCTGACCGGCTGAGGTCGGATCGACGGCTCCCGGACAGCCGCCGCCGACCTAGCCGACGCGGCCGATCTCCCGCAGCCACCCGATGGTCGACGTCAAACCCTGGTCAAGGCTGATCGGGTCGTAGCCCAGTCGTTTGTAGGTCTTGGAGTCCGCCAGGCTCCGACGCCCCGGACCCCCCGCCGCCGCCTTGGTGGCGATCGCCACCAGCGTCGGCCCGAACACCTCCGCCAACTCGGGATCATCGGAGGGATCGACGTCGACGACGTGGTGATCCAGGCCGGCCAACTGGCAGATGCGGTTGCAGGCATTGGCCACGCTCACCACGTCCTCGGGCCGGCCATCGAGCATGTAGCGCTCGCCGGCCACGCCCTTGTCGAGGGCGAGGATGCATCCCCGGGCGATGTCCTCGGCGAAGACCCAACTCACCGGGAACTTGAGGTAGCGGTCGATCCGTTGGCGGAGGGCCGACATCAGCACCCGGTTGAAACTCGTCCGGCCCAGTGCGTTGCTCGCCACCGGCGAAGGGCCGAAGATCGCCCCCGGATGGGTGCTGACCACGTCTTGGCCGTTGGCCGCCCGGGACATGGCATCGAGGAAGGCTGCCATCTTGGTGACGGTGTAGGGATCCGAGCTCGGCTCCTTGGACACCGGGGCATCCTCTCGGTCGAGCCCCCCGGCGGTGTCGAAGAACGTCCCGGTGCTGACGGCCACCACCCGCCGCATGCCCGCCGCTTCGGCGGCGTCGAGCACATTCCTGGTGCCCCCGATGTTCACCGCCTCGAAATCAGCCAGGTTCTGGCTGGCCCCGCCCAACAACGCCGCGCAGTGGATGGCGGCGTCACTGCCGGCGGCGGCCCGTCGGACGGCATCGGCATCGGTCACGTCACCGGTGACGACCTCGACCCCCAGGGCGACGATCGGCTCGGTGTCGGCCGTCTCCCGAGCCAGGGCCCGCACCCGGTCACCCCGTTCAATCAGCAACTTGCAGATGTTGGCTCCGGCCAGGCCGGTGGCCCCGGTGACCAGGACCGTCTGGGTCATGCCGACGCCTGGGCCGACGGATCGACCCGGCCGGCGTCGACCTGCTCGGCGCGGTAGGGGATGACCGGTGCGTTCTTCCCGAACACGTCGAGGGTATGGATGAAGCGATGGAGGCCCATGGCGTTGGCGCAGGTGAAGCCGAGCTCGATGATCTGAGCCGAGGTGAACACTTCGCCGAGCTGGCGGTAGAAGTCGTCGTCGATGGCATGGTGATCGGCCGAGAGCAGATCCAGAAAGGCCACCGCCAGCCGTTCTTGCTCGGTGAGGTCCGAGCCGCCGGGACCGATGAGACAGGCAACGTCTTCGTCGGTGATGGAATCATGCTTCCTCGACTGCATGCAGGGTTGGCACTCCCCCAGCTGGGCACTGCGGATCCGGAGTAGCTCCAGAATCCTCCCTCCGAGGAGCGACTGCTGCCCCCAGGCGCCGCGGGCGGCGTTGGTCATGAGGATTTGCGACGTCTTGTAGGCGAATATCTGCAGCGGGATCGGTGTGGCGTAGGTGCCGTTGGCCACTCCCTCTTCAATGATCCGGCGCGGCTCCGGCGCCAGCTCTTCCAACGGAATCGGCTCAATTCTCGGCACGCACATCCCCCGGTTCTTCCGGCGCGGCCGGAACCCACTTGCTGGTACGCCGCGAACCTATTGTACTGTCGCCGGTATGTCCATCGAGCCCTCGTCCGTGCTCCTCACCGATCGGGTGGCAGTGGTCACCGGAGGTGGCTCGGGGATCGGTCGGGGCATCGCTCATGGCCTGGCCGCCTTCGGGGCGAGGGTGGCGATCTGGGAACGTCATGCCGACACCGCGGCGGCGGCCGCCGCCGAGGTCGACGGCATCGGCATTGCCACCGATGTCCGGGAGTCCCGAGAGGTGGACGTCGCGCTGGAACGCACCTTGGCGGAGTTGGGACCGGTGAGCATTCTGGTCAACAACGCGGGCGGCGTCTTCTCCTCCCCCATCCTGGAGACCTCCGAGAACGGCTGGGACGCTCTGTACCGCTCCAACCTCAAGCACGTCATCCTGTGCACCCAGCGGGTTGCCCGGGTGATGGTCGAGACCGGACGCGGGGGCAGCATCGTCAACGTGACCTCGATCGAGGGCACCCGCGCCGCGCCGGGGTACGCGGCCTACGCGGCGGCAAAGGCCGGCGTCATCAACTTCACCAAGACGGCGGCGCTGGAGTTGGCGCCCCACGGCATCCGGGTGAACGCCCTGGCCCCGGACATCACCATGACCGAAGGGCTGGCGTCGGTGGCCCCGCCGGGTGCCCAAGCCGGGTTTGGGCAGGTCATACCCATGGGTCGGGTCGGTCACGTTGACGAGATGGCCGGCGCCGCCGTCTTCTTGGCCGGAAACCTCTCCAGCTATGTGACCGGCGAGACCATTCACGTCGACGGCGGCACCCAGGCGGCCGGAGGTTGGTACCACCACCCGGACACGGGTGACTATGTCCTCGGCCCTGCCTAGGGGATCCGCCGCCGGCTCAGTCTCCCCCGAGCCCGAGGTGGGCCGACATCCCACCGTCAATGGCGATCATCTGCCCGGTGATGTAGCGGGACTCGTCGGAGGCCAAGAACACCACCAGGTCGGCGATGTCGTCGGGCTCACCCAGATACGGCGTCAACGTCGACCTTCCGAGACCGCCCAGTGTCTTCTCGTCCAGGTGGGCGCGCACGGCGTCGGTGATGATGAGCCCGGGAACGATCGTGTTGACCCGGATGCCCTGCTTGCCATGGCTGGTGGCCACGTACATGGTGAGGGCGTTGACCCCCGCCTTGGAGACGCCGTAGGACGTCCGGGTCCGGTCACCTTTGAGCGATGCGCCGGACGACATGTTGATGATCGAGCCACCGCCTTGGCGCACCATCTCGGGAACCGCGTGCTTGCAGGTGAGCATCTGGCTGCTCAGGTTCACCGCCAGGGTGCGCTCCCATACTTCGAGTGACAGCTCCGTCACCCGGGTGTCACGAGCCAGGAAGTCTGACTCGGTGAGGGCGGCGTTGTTGTGGAGGACGTCGAGGCGACCGAACCGGGAGGTCGCCCTCGCAATGGTCGACACCACCTGGGTCTCGTCCGACAGGTCAGCCTGGAAGCCGATGGCGCGGCCACCTGTCTCCGCGATTCCGACCGCCACCCGCTCGGCCGCCTCTCCATCGATGTCGGCCACCACCACCGAAGCACCTTCCCGGGCCAGCGCCCGGGCGGTGGCCCCGCCGATGCCTCCGCCGCCCCCGGTCACGATGGCGACCCTGTCGATCAGCCGTTCCACGAAACTTCCCCCCCGAGCCGGATATGGACCTCTTCACTTCTTCGCCTTTTCTTAGTCGTTTCTCAGTCGAGGTTCAGTTCCGGCGTCCAGAATCGGCACTGTGGTAGTTGACCTGGAGCCCCGCACCGATCGAAACGAGCTGGCCGCCGTCTCGGCGGAGTTGGAGACGGCCCACCCGGAAGACGTCATCGAATGGGCCGTGCATCGCTTCGGGCCGGATCTCACCATCGCCAGTTCGTTCCAACACTGCGTGATCATCGATATGGCCGTCCAGGTCGACCCCGATGTCGAAGTCCTGTTCTTGGACACCGGCTACCACTTCGCCGAGACCCTGGCCTTTGTGGACGAAGTCCGGCAGCGCTATGACCTGAATCTCCGAATTCAGAGACCCATGCCCGAGGCCTCCGGCTTCCGGTGTGGCACTGAGAGCTGCTGCGAACTGCGCAAGGTCCAGCCGCTCAACGCGGCGTTGGCCGACAGAAGTGCATGGATATCCGGTCTCAAGAGAGTGGATACCGACCACCGCACCGATGCGCCGGTGGTGATGTGGGATGAGCATCGCGGCATGGTGAAGGTCAACCCGCTGGCCGCCTGGACCGATGCCGACGTCGACAACTATGTCGCGGAACGGGCGCTGCCGGTTCATCCTCTCGTCGAGCGGGGCTACCTCTCGATCGGTTGCGCCCCCACCACCAGGCCGGTGCCCGCCGGCGGGAACCGCCGAGCCGGTCGATGGCGGGGGGAGGCAAAGACCGAGTGCGGTCTGCACCTCTGAAACAGAAGGCGGCGTCGGACCGGGCCGACCGACCCGCCTGATCAGCGTCGTAGTGTGGGCCCGTGGCTGCCGAGACACTCCACGATGTGGCCGTCATCGGGGCCGGCGCCGCGGGGGTGAGTGCCGCCGTCGAGCTCTACGACGTCAAGCTCGACGTGGTGGTGTTCGAGGCTGCTGGCCAGGTCGGAGGGCAGATCGACCAGATCCCGCATGAAGTGCGCAACCTGGCGCCGGCACCCGACGGCAACCGAGCCCTGGTCGAGGCGCTGGCCCGCCACGCTTCCACCCTGGGCGACCGCTTGCATCTCGACGAGATGGTGACCCGGGTGGATCTGGCCACCGGGCTCGTCGACGCCGGCGCGCGTCGATTCCGGGCCCGGAGTGTCCTGATGGCCTCCGGGTCGCACCGACGCGAGCTCGAGAACGCGCCGGATGGATCATTCGGGGGAGACGTGACCTACCTGGTCGAGCCGCACGTGGCCCGGTTCGCCGGCCGGCCCATGGCCGTCTTCGGCGGCGGGGACAGTGCCCTGCTCGACGCGCTGGAGCTCGCCGACACCGGGTCCCAAGTGACGCTTTTTCACCGATCACCCCACCCCACCGCCCGGCCGGACGTCGCCGCCCGCGTCCGGTCGGAAGGCCGCATCACCGAGTTGGCCGGTTGGACGATCGACTCGCTCGTGGGGTCGGACCACCTCGAACGGGTCGACATCGTGGAATCGAGCAGCGGCCAGCACCGGCAGCTGGAGGTCGCCGGGCTCGTCCTCAAGCTGGGACGCGCCCACTGCGTCGACCTGATCCGCGACCAGCTGGAGCTCGGCACCCATGGCGGGATTGTGGTCGACGGCGACCTCCGCACTTCGGATCCGCGTACCTTTGCCGCCGGAGATGTGGTCGAGGGCGCCTACGAGCGCATCGCCACCGCCATCGGGCAAGGTTCGCTGGCGGCCCGCTCCATCCTCAATTGTCTGGCCTCCAACCAATGAAGGTCTCCGGGCTCCCCTCGGCTTCCACCATTCTCCATGCCCTGCTCCACCCGCCGGAGATGAGCGCCGGCAATCTCTCGACCGACGGGCCCGGTGAGATCATCGATCCGATTCTGGCCCTGCACCGCAGCAACGCCGAGCAGTGGGGTCGGGAGGACGATGTCCGCAAGCACCTCGGGAACGACGGCTTGGTCGCCGCCGCCAAACGGGACATTGATCGGCTGAACCACGCCCGTCATGCTCATATCGAGACGATCGACCGGGCGATCCTGGAGGTGATCGAACCCGGCCGCGAGGCACCATTGGTGACCGAAAGCCCGGGAATGGCCATCGACCGCCTTTCGATACTGGTGATCCGGTTGGCCTCGACCGAGGCCGGGGCGGCATCGGGAGGGAACGACGCCGGGCCTCTCTGTGCGCGGGTTCCCCGATTGCAGGCCCAGCTGGACGCTCTCGAGGAGGCGATCGCCACGCTGCTCTGCGACTTGGCCACCGGCACCCGGCAGTTCACCGCCCACGAGAGCCTCAAACTCTACGGGCCGCCGGGTCCCGAACGAGGCGGTTGATGGTGGGCACCGGTACCTGGTGGAGCTGGTACCCGCCCCGGTTGAATCCCATGACCAGTTGGGTACCGACCACTGCGGCATGGGCGATGCCCAGGGGGTGCGGGGATAGCCCGGGGGTGATCTGGGTGGTCACCCGCTCGCCCGGGACCAGCGCGTACAGCTCCCCGCACCGACCCACCCCCCAGGGCACGCCGTCGGCCACCCCCACCGCGACGCCGCCACTCCCCCACCCCAGGTCGGCGCCGAACTGGGCAGAAGCCATGACCGCGCCGGTGGCCAGCTCGATCTGGGCCAGCCCTCCTCCCCCCAACCGGTCCCAGTCATAGTCACCCAGGCCGGCACCGCCCAGGGCGCTGCCCGCCGCCCAGAGCGAGGTCCGGCCGGCGACCAGCGCCGCCGGTAGGAAGTCGACGGCCACCTCCCACCGGGTGGCGCCGAGACGGCCGCCGTCCGCCTCCACCAACCGGACCCGCCCCTCACCACCCAGGGCCACCCAGCCGGTGCCGTCCGGCGTCGAGCTGGCGGCGAGGGCAGTGACGAAGCCGAAGGACTCCTGGTCGATCTCGGCGTCGAGTGCTTGGTGCGAGGAGACGACGGGTTCGGTCACCAGTACCCCGCCCAGCCGTCGACTGCGGGGCCGTGACGTCACCAGGCGGCCTCCGAGACCGATCACCCTCTCGACGTCCTCCAGATAGTCGAGCCGTTGGGCCGCTTCGAGATCGGGCCCGATGACGGGTTCGGCTCGCCGGGACCAGGGAGCTTCGAAGGTCCGGACGGTGCCCAGGTGGTTCAGGACGGCGATCCGCCCGGTATCGGCCAGCTCGACGATGGCGTGGACGTCGAGATCGAACTGGGAGGCATCGTCGTCTTCGGGAAACTGGGTGTCCCCGAAAATCGCCCGCGGATGAAGGCCGGCGTCGGCGAACACGACGTTTCGGCCCAAGTTGCTCCAGGCGCAACAGCTGCCGAGGGAGGCGATCCGGCCGATGCCCGGCGGTTGAGAGTTCGCCGCTCGGCTCACCGGGTACGAATCGGTCAACAGATCTCACCCAACGCCTTCACCACCGTGCTCGGCTCGATGGCGTTCAGACAACCCACGTCTGCGGGACACCCCCGCGGCTCCGGGTGCTCGGTGCCGAGGTGGACTCGCGGGTGGTAGGCGTAGGCTCGTTCCTCCTGCTGGCACACCGGATCGCAGGGAGCTCCGGCGACCAGGCGGGTGTGGTCCCAGTCCCGGAAGTAGGTGGCCGGCGACCGGGACAGGGTGACGGTGGGTGTCCCCTGCTGGGCGGCGATGTGGGTCAGTCCGGTGTCGACTCCGACCACCGCACGACACCCGCTCAGCACGTCGACGGCGTCGCCGGGGGTGCCGGCCACCACGCCGGCGATTCCACGATCCATCAGGGCATCGCCGCCCTGGCCCCGGGTGACCACCGCGACGTCGAGGCCCCGGCGTCCGAGCCGGGCGGCGAGCTCGACCCAGCGTTCGGGCGCCCACCGCTTGGCGCTTCCATCGGAGTCGGCAACCAAGAGGACCAGGCCTTCGGCGTCGGGTCGGTCCCGGGACTCGAGAGGAACCGGCGTCGAGAAGTCACCCACGACTCCGAGATCGGCCCCGATGCGGGCGACGATCTCGTTGATCGACAGATCGCCGTAGGCGGCGGCAAATTCCGGCGATCCCCACCAGTGGTCACGCTGCAGCGGGTGGTCACGGAGATCGACGAGGGCTTCGCGTGGCCAGATGCCGGCATCACCCTCGGGCACGGTTCCGGCCAGGCCGGGGATGCGTTCGGCCAGAGCCACCTGGCTTGGCGAGCGGGCCACCAGCCAGGTCTCGGTGCCCGAACATCTGCTCCCGATGACCGCCGCCTGCACCACCGGCAGGGAGACGACCAGATCTCCGAGCCCGAACGAGACGGGGGCGATGAATCGGCGACCGAGGTCGTTCATAAGTCGGCGTATTCGGTGGCGTCGGCCATCCCCAGCGCCTGGAAGGCGAGTCGGCGCTCGGCGCACTTGTTGCAGAGCCCGCAGTGGCGTTCCGCGCGGGGGGCGATGCAGGAGAAGGTCAGGTCGAGGGCGAAGGGTCGGCCGATCTCGAGAACCTCGTGCTTGGCGAGACCCGCGAACGGGGTGACCACCTCGACTCGGCGGCCGAGCGCCCGTCCGGCCAAGGCCGAGTAGCCGGCAAAGAACTCACCGTCGGCGTCGGGGAACGGGTTCGCGGCCAGCGTGCCCAGCGCGAGGGTGGTAATCCTGTTGAGCGCGCACCAGACGGTCGATTTCGCCAGCAACAGGAGGTTGCGACCGGGGAGGTAGACGGCTTCGTCGGACGAGTGGCCGTCAGGGATATCTTCTCCGGTCACACTCCAGTGGGCCCCGTAGACGTCGGCCACCGGTAGGTCGAGCACGACCAGGGGCCGGACGTCATCGGGTGACAGCGAGGCGAGGAACTGCCGGAGATGGCGAGCCTCGACGTCCTCCCAGGCCAGACCGAAGCGCACGTAGATGGGGGTCACCTGGCGCCCCTCGCCGGCCAGCTGAGCGACCAGAATCGCGCTGTCGAGGCCGCCGCTGGCCAACACCGCGACCCGATCGGCTACGACCACCGCACCTACGGCTCCCCCCGGTAGGTACAGCCGGAGGTACACGTCTCCCGGACAACCACTTGGGAGAGCTCGGGCAGCGCCGTGGTCAGCGCGCCCCAGATCCAGCGAGCCAGTACCTCGCTGGTCGGGTTCTCCAGCCCCTCGATCTCGTTGAGGTAGTAGTGATCGAGCACGCCGAGAAGGGGCTCCATGGCGCAGCTGATGTCGCTGAAATCACGGACCCAACCTTCCTGGGCGTCGACGGCGCCGGTGAGGTGGACCGAGACCTGATAGGAGTGTCCGTGCAGGCGGGCGCACTTGTGGTCGGGTGCGACGTTGGGCAACCGATGGGCGGCCTCGAACGTGAACTCCTTGAAGATCTCCACGTTGAGACCCTAACGTCCGGCTCCCGCCCGGGTCGACCGACCGCGGCCGACCGAATCTTCATCAACACCGCCTTGCCGGCCGGACGCGGCCGGCTCGTCACCGGCCCTGCCAGTGGGGCGCCCTACCCTCGGCGGCGGCCCGGAAGCCCTCGGTGGCGTCCTCGGTGGCCATGGCCACGATCCGCATGGTCTCCCCGAATCGAAGGGCTTCGACCGGGGGCAGACTCTGCGAGCGCACCGCGACCTCCTTGGTGGCCCGAGCCGCCAACGGGGCGGCGACCACCAAACGATCGGCGAGCGATCGTGCCTCGTCCATCAGTTGGTCGTGGGGTACCACCCAGCCGGCCAGGCCGATCTCCTTGGCCCGCGCGGCTCCGACCCGGTCACCGGTCAGGAGCATCTCCATGGCGTACTGCCAGTTGATCCGTTGAGGAAGCCGCATGGCGCCGACGATGGTGGGCACCCCCAGCCGCACCTCGGGAAATCCGAACTCGGCCCGATCGCTGGCGATGACGAAGTCGCACCAGGTGACCAGGGTGAGCCCGTAGCCCAGGCAGTAGCCGTTCACCGCGGCAATGACGGGTTTGTAGATCTCCCATCCGCTCTCGAAGGAGTTGATGGTGGGCTTCTCCCAGAATGTCCCCGGGAACTCGCCGGTCGCTCCGGGCCCGCCGCGAAGGTCCGCGCCGACACAGAATGCCTTGCCGGCCCCGGTGACGATCGCGACCCACGCGTCTTCATCGTCGCGAAACCGGGAGAAGGCATCGTTGAGGGCGCGGCGCATTTCCGCATTGATGGCGTTGAGCGCATCGGGACGGTTGTACGTAATGGTGGCGACGTGGCCGTCGATCTCGTAGGTGACAAGCGTGTCCATGCAACCAGCATGCCTCACTCCCGCATCGAGGGCGGCTGGCCGGTTGGCTCGGGCCGGCGGTGGAGGCCGGGTCTCGCAGAGGACCTCCTCCTCGACGTCCGCGTCCGGAAACGTCGATCGGTAGGGTAAAGGTGTGGATGGCGTCGACAGGAGCGGCAGCACCCACCGGGCGCGCGAGCTCTACGGCCAGGATCCGGCATCGTACAGTGCCGGGCGCCCCGACTACCCGCATCGGGTATACGACATCCTCGTCAATCGTTGCCATCTCCGGGAGGCCTCACGAGTCCTCGAAATCGGCCCCGGCACCGGCCAGGTCACAGCCAGGTTGCTGTCCCTCGGCGCCAGGGTGACGGCCGTCGAACCAAATGCCCCGATGGCCGAGTACCTGGAGGAGGCTCTGGGGGGAACGGCCCTCGACGTGGTTGTCGCCTCGTTCGAGGAGGCGCGGATCGCCGATCAACGTTTTGATCTGGCCGTTGCCGCCAATGCGTTCCAATGGGTCGACCGGGACATCGGTCCCCAAAAGCTACGGCGCCTGGTGGTCCCGGGAGGCTGGGTGGCCATCTGGGGAATGCTGTTCGACGACCCGACCCGCCGGGATGAGTTCAACACGTGGTTGGAGAGCCTGCTGGGCCCGCCGTTGGCCGCCGTCACCGACCCGGGTCGCCTGCAGATGCTCATCGACGAGGCGGAGCGGCTTCCCGAACTTCGACACGCTGGATTTCTTGATATCGAGAGCGAGCTGATCCGATCGGATGTGTCGATGAACGGCGAGCAGGTGCGGGCGCTCTACGCCTCGATGACGACCATCTTGCTCCGGCCTCCCTCGGAATGGCCACACCTCCTCGACTCGATAGAAGAAACCGTGCGGGACCAGTTTGGTGATCGGGTCGATCTGCATTTCGTGGTCGGCCTGTACACGGCCCGCAACCCATAGAAAGGCAGTCGGAGTCCAGTGCCCAAACGAAGTGCCGGGATACTCCCGTTCAGGGTCTCGTCCGATCAGAGCGTCGAGGTCCTGATCGTCCACCCCGGCGGACCGCTCTGGAAGAACAAGCAGGACCAGGCGTGGTCGGTCGTCAAGGGCGAATACGACCCGGATGAAGCCCCCGAACAGGCCGCAGAACGGGAGTTCTTCGAAGAGCTCGGCTTACCCGCCCCCAAAGGAGAACGCCTCGATCTTGGCGAAGTCCAACAGGCCGGAGGAAAGCGGGTCCGGGTCTGGGCAGTCGAAGTGGAGAATCTTCCCGTCGAAGACATCATCAGCAACCGATTCGAGATGGAGTGGCCACCCAATTCCGGTCAGCAGCAATCCTTTCCGGAAATCGACCGGGCCGACTGGGTACCAATCGAACTCGCTCGAGGGCGGCTGGTCACCGCCCAGGCGGAATTCCTCGATCGGCTTCTGGCGCTCCGCTTCCCCGGGTAGGAGGATCAGGAATACTGCCAGCGGTGAGCTGGCTCCTTGCCCGCCGGCCACTCCATGCACTGGACATCGAACCAGATCGGTAGCAGGTGCTTCAAATAGAAGGCATGCACGGTGATCGCGGGGCCGACGAGGTCCTCGTACTCCTTGATGCGAAGGCGATCGTCCTTCTCCTGGAATCGGCGGCACTCGGCGAGGACGGAGTCGACGTCGTCGCGGGTGTCCATGAGGAGTCCGAGGTGGTCGTAACCCGGTGACGACATCGGCTCCTTGCCCTCGGCGAGCAGGATGAATTGTCCCTCGTCCGGCCGGAGCAGATGACAGGACTGCCCGACCACCTCGGTGTCGAGAGCGTCCCAACCGAGCACGTCACAGTAGAAGGAGTCCACATCGTTCCGGAACTCCTGGGTCAGCGTTCCCAACGGGAACGAAAGCTCCATGTGGTTGAACCGCATCCTGGTCATCGCTTTGCTCCTTCCCGAGATCGGCCCGCCACTCGAACAGGGTGGGTCGGGCGAGGCCGAAGGTGAGACTGGCGGTACCCGGCAATGTTGGCACACCGCCGCATGACCAGTACGCCCTGTCGATCGCGGCCCGACCTCGGACGGTGACCACCTCGGAAAGGTCAGGTCAGGTCAGGTCGGCCACCCATGGAGCGACGATGTCGGCTGCCTCGGCCTCCTGCTTCCGTAACGAGTGGTCCCCGTCCACCAAGACCAGGGTGACCGGCCCGGGGATGGCCGCCGTCTCCTGTTCCAACTCGGCGGGGGCGGCAAAGGGGTCGCGCCGACCGGAAACGAAGAGGCAGGGCAGGTGCAGGTCGGGGAAATGGGCCGTACGGAGCCGGTCGGGACGCCCCGGCGGGTGGAGCGGGTAGCTGACCAGGACCAGCGCGGCGACATCCAGACCCTCGGCCACGGCCATCGAGCACATCCGACCCCCCATCGAGCGCCCACCGATGGCCAACCGGTTGGTCGGGACGCCGAGTCGATCGGCCAGCTCCGAGGCGGCGGTGCGCACTGTCTGGATGCACACCGCCGGTGGATCCGGGTGGCGCTTCCCGGCGGCCCGCCCCGGGAACTCGACCCGCTCGACCACGACGCCGAGACGGGTGACGGCCTGGTCGATCGCCACCAGCCCGGACTGGTCCCGTCCGGCGCTGGCGCCGGGCGTGAGCACGAGGCCAACCGGGCCCGATCTCTTCATCGCTCCATGATGGCCGTTCGGCTCGTCCCCGTCATCTTCGAACCCATCGAGTGCAGGAGCCGGGGCTCGAAGGCCGAAGGATTCTCAGGTCACATTGCCGTCATCGGGTGGCAGCCGAAGCTCGGACAGCGGGATGTGTTGCTGGCCCGATAACGATCTCGCACAACCTGCCGCGGGGGATCACCGGTCGCGTGCCGCGGCAGGTTTGCCGCCTCCACCAGGCGGAGCCACGTCCGATTTGGCCTACCGGCACCGGCGATTCGGGCCGATCGCATATAGGATATTTCCGGGGAATTGGCGGGCCGACAGCTGAACTCAGCGACCGGCCTCGGCAAAAGGAGATGATGTGGAGATCCTCGGATTCAATCGGGTGGAGCTGATGATGTCGGCGGAGGATATTCACGCCGCGGTCGATCGATTCAACGATCTGCTGGGCACCTCGTTCCCGTCACCGGATCTGGTGAGCGATGGAAATGTGCTGACCACCACGGATTGGGACAACCATATCGAGCTCTACGGTCCCGCTCACTCCGAGAGTCCACAGTCGGCCATGCTGGCGAAGAAAGGAAGGGGTGGGATCGGCCCGCTGGTATGGGAAGTCGCCAACATTGACGAGGCGCGGGATTACGTGGTTGCCAAGGGCTACCGGATCAAGTTCGAGTATCACGAAGGTGGCGTGAGCCAGATCATCCTCGACCCCGACCAGTTCTTCGGCTACCTCATCACCTTCATGCAGCGTGGCACCTGAACAAAAGGCATAGCTGGTTCTCCCCGTCGGACCGAGAGGAGCACGGGGGCCATCAGCGGAAGAGCAGCATGTTGGCGATGGCGGTGGCCCCCGGGAAGGAGCCGGTGATACCGGAGCTCATGTACCCGGCGTCGGTGACCATGGTGATCCCGGTGATGGCAGCGGCGGCGTCACTGCACAGGAAGACCAGCGGGTAGGCCTGCTCCAACGGAGTGGAAGGCTCGATCCCGAGCTCGCCGCGGTAGTCGGCGCCGAACCCCAGCCACATGTCCTTGTTGGCCTGGGCCAGCGGGGTGTCGGTGGGGCCGGGGCAGATGGCGTTGATCCGGATCCCCTGCTTGAGGAAGGGAAACGCCTGGCTGGCGACGTACGCGCACATGAACTGCTTCGTCGACATGTAATCCGCCTTGCCGTGGGCTTCGACCCAAGCGACCGCACCGTCGAAATCGGGTATGGCCAGCAGCTCCTGGATCTCCGGGAGGTTGGCCTCCCATCCAAGGCCGGCCGCCGACGAGATGAACCCGATGGCCGATCCCCGCCCCAGCATGCCGGCGGCCATCAACTGGTCGATCATGTACCGGTGGCCGATGAAGTTGATCCGCTCGATGCCCGGGGTGCCGTCGGCCACCCCCGCGCAGGACATCAGCACGTCCACCTTGCCACCGCACTCACCGATAGCGGTGTCGATGGACGGCCGGTCGGCCAGATTGACGTGGATGGCCTTGGCCCCGGCCAAAGTGACCTCGGCGAAGTCCATGACCACCACCTCGGCGCCGGCATCCTGGGCCAGCTGGGCGGCGGCCGCCCCCATGCCGGTGGCGCCACCTACCACCAGGACCCGCTTACCGTCGTAGCGGAAGGCGTCAAAGAGCGTCATGGGATGTTCTCCTGTCTCGATCTCGATGGTGATCAGGTGGCTGTGCCGCGGATCTGGAGGTCAAAGCCGCTGTCGGCCAGGATACGCTCACCCCCGAGGCGGTGGGAACCAATGGTTCTGGCCCTCCAGCGACGGGGCCCACGAGCCCTTCTACGTGAACGCCGGCAGCACGTCACGCTCGAACAGGCGCAAGCTGGACCAGGCCAAATCCACCGGCATCCCTCCGCACATCGGATGGAAGAGTGCGAAGGGGAAGGGTGAACCCTCGTGCTCCTCGACGAACTGCTCGGGCGTGAGTACCCGGTACTGACCGGTGGTGCGCAGTTCGTCGACGTCGGCAACGCTACGGAATGGGCTGGCAATGTCGTCTTCGGCCTGCCACCGGCCGTAGGCGTTGGTCTCGTGGAGGAAGAACGGCGCCATGCGCTCCCATCCCGTTTCCGGATCCTCGGCCAGGGCCACCACCTGGTTCTCCCCGATCGGGCAGGGGCCGGGGTCTGGCCGGCCCAGCCTCTGGACTTCGTCCCGGTAGAACGTCCACACTTCCGGCTTTGACGGCATGAATCCGTCGGCTATGCGGGCGGCCCGCTCGGCCGCCTGTTTGCTGCTCCCGCCGAGCAAGATGGACGGGCCGTCAGGCCGGAAGGGTGCGGGTGTGAGGTGCACGGAACGTCCGCGGTACTCGAACGGCTCACCGGAAAAGGCCGCCTTGAGCAGATTGACCGTCTCGGTTACTCGCTTGCCCCGCTCGTTCATGGGCACGTCGAACATCGCGAACTCTTCGTGGACATATCCACCGGCAACGACGAGGTCGACTCGCCCCTTGCTCAAGATGTCGAGCACGATGAGATCCTCGGCCAGACGCAGCGGGTCGTGAAACGGTGCGATCAGCGCCGCAATCATGAAGTGCACATTCGTCGTTCGAGCCGCCATCGCCGCGAGCATCGGGACGGGGCTCGGAAGGTAGCCGTCCAGCGATCCATGATGCTCGGAAACGACGATGCTCGTACAGCCCAGGCCGTCGGCCCACTCCGCCATGTCGAGGGCTGCCGCGTAGCGGTCGGCCATGGCGGTGCCGGCAATGTCCGGGTTACGAAAGTCGAAGCGCAAGCCGAAAAACATCAGGGCTTCGGCAACAGAGTGCTCACGTACGCCTCCGGAAGGAGCTCGAGCAACTGACCGTCCGGATCCCGAATGAAGACTGCGGCGCCGACATCGCTCTCCTCGATGATCTGCCCGCCGAACTCGACAGCCCGCTCGGCGGTGGCCCGTACGTCGTCCACTGAGATCGAGAGATGGGTGAGCCCGGGGTCACTCATCGTGCGGGCGCGGAACGGAGCGGTTGCCCCCGGCGCGGAATAGTGCATCAGCTCGAGGACGAAGCCGTCGAGGGTCAGGTACGAGGCGGTGAGTCCGAGAGGTGGCGAAAGACCGCAGAGTTTGGCGGTCGGCTCGTCGGGCGGCGTGATCTCGTACCAGAACTTGAAACCGAGTACCTGCTGGTAGAACTGCTTGGAGCGTTCAAGGTCGGTGACGACCTGCCCAGTGTGGTTGTACGTGCCCATGCGCTGCCTCCGGTCCCGCATGCCTAGAAGCTACTTCGGAGGGTCGGCGCGCTCAGCGGTTCGGGTCCACCAACACCTTGCCGGTGGCCCGACGCTCGCTGAGGTCGGACAGGGCCCGACCCACTTGGTCCAGGGGATAGGTAGCCGATATATACGGAGCGGCTGCGCCGGTCCGGGTCAGCTCGGCCAGTTCGGCCAGGTCCCGCTCCCGGTCCCCGGCCTGGTGGCGAGCGAAGCCCTCCATGGTGAACCCGGTGACCCACACGCCCTTGAGCAGCACCAGATTCAGCGGGATACGGGGGATCTCCCCGGAGGCAAACCCCACGCTGACGAACCGACCACCCCAGGCGAGTGCCCGAAGCGCCGGTTCGGCCACCGACCCACCCACCGGGTCCACCACGACCTGGGCGCCGCCGCCGGTGATCTCCTTGATCCGCACCTTGAGGTCCTCGGTCCCGTAGTTCACCCCCGCTTCGGCCCCGCGTCCGAGGCACAGGGCGAGCTTCTCGGAGGAGGATGCCGCCGCCACCACCCGGGCTCCGAGGGCGGCGCCCAGTTCGACCGCGGCGAGGCCGACCCCGCCAGCGGCCCCGAGCACCACGGCCCACTCCCCCGGCTGGATCCGGGCCACGCTGCGGAGGGCGTGGTAGGCGGTGCAATGGGCAACGCCGGAGGCGGCGGCGGTGGCCAGATCCACGGCCGGGTCGACGGTCCGGAGCGAGCCGGCCGCCACCGAGATCTGTTGGGCAAACGCCCCGAACAGGGCCGAGCCCATCACCCGGTCCCCCACTGACAGACCGTCCACACCGTCCCCCAGGGCCCGGACGGTGCCGGCGAACTCGCTGCCCACCGTGAAGGGCACCGGGATGTTGATCTGGTACTTGTCCGCCACCACCAGGACGTCGGGAAAGTTGACGGCCGCGGCAGCCACGTCAACCACCACCTGTCCCGCCGACGGGACCGGATCGGGCACCTCGACGACCACGACGGTCGACGGCGATCCGTAGGCAAGACAGCGGGCGGCTCGCATCGGTCGAAGGTTAGGAGTTGCCGACCACGTGTTCGATGTGGGCGGCCAGCTTCTCCCGCGCCGCCTCCCGCTGGGCGGGGAGATGGGCGGTGGGCCACAGTCCGGGTGCCGGTTGGTAGTCCTTCAGGACCTCGCGGGCCACCGTCACCTTGTGGACCTCGGTCGGACCGTCCACCACGCTCATGACCGGCGCCATCATCCACATGCTTCCGAACGGCATCTCATTGGAGACGCCCAGTGCCCCATGGGCGTGCATGGAGCGCCACACCGCGTCGTGCACGACCTTGGGGGTGAGCGCCTTGATGGCGGCGATATTCTTCCGGGTGCGCCGGTAGTCCTTGACCTGGTCGATCTCCCAGGCGGTGTACAACACCAGCAGCCGGAACTGTTGCAGCTCGGCGTAGGAGTCGGCGATGTCCCCCTGGATGAACTGCTTCCGAGCCAGCAGGCTGCCCTGGGTCTCCCGGCTGAGCACCCGCTCACACAGCAGGTCAAGGGCCCGTTGGCAGACGGCCACCGTGCGCATGGCATGGTGCACCCGACCGCCGCCGAGCCGGGTCTGGGCAATGGCGAAGGCCTGCCCCGCGCCGCCCAGCAGATTGTCGGCCGGGACCCTGACGTCGTCGTAGTGGATGAGGGCGTGCATTCCCTCGCCTTCCGGCTCGCCGGCCAGTCCCACCTGTCGGCTCATGATCACCCCAGGGGTGTCGGTCGGGACCAGGAACATCGACGCGCCCTGGTAAACGCTCACCTCGGGATCGGTGATGGCCATGACGATGAGGAAGGCAGCAGTGCGGGCGTTGGACGAGAAGAACTTCCACCCGTTGATGACCCACTCGTCGCCGTCTCGCACCGCGGCGGTGGTGAACTGCTGGGGGTCGGAGCCGGCCTGGGGCTCGGTCATCGAGTAACAGGAGAAGACCTCGCCGTTGAGCAGGGGGAGGAGGTACTTCTCCTTCTGGTCTTCGGTCCCGTAATGGGCGATGATCTCCGCGTTGCCGGTGTCAGGCGCCTGAGTCCCGAACACGATCGGGGCCCATTGGGACACCCCGAGGATCTCGTTGAGCAGCGCCAGCTTGACCTGTCCGTACCCCTTGCCGCCGAGCTCGGGGCCCAGGTGGGCGCCCCACAGGTCGTGATCCCGGACCTCCTGTTTCATGGGATCGACGATGGGCCGGAGCTCATCGTCCAAGGGATGGAATTGCCGGTGGGGGTAGAGGAGGTCGAGGGGCTCGACCTTGTCGCCGACGAACTGACGAGCCCAGTCCAGCTTCTCTTGGAACTCCGGTTCGGTGGAGAAATCCCAGGCCATTGTCTTCCCTTCTGAGGGTGCGGTCGCCCGTGGGCGGTGTTTGGGGGTCGGATGCTGCGAGCTAGCTCGGGGGCGCCTCCGGGTGGGCCGGCTTCGGCTCGTCGGTTGCCCCCACCGGTGACACCTCGCCCACCCCGAGGCCAGCCAGGAACTGCCCGTAGCAACGGGTGATCTCCCGGCGGGCCGCTTCGGGGTCGTCGGCGTGGGCTACGTACATGGCGGCGGCTACCCCGAGGGCGGACAGCAGGTGGCCGAGCGGTTCCACGGGCTGTTGCTCGAGGACTCCCTCGTTCATGGCGTCCTGGAGGTACTGGAAGATCCGGTGGGTCGGTCCATCTCGCCGCTCGGACACCGCATTCCAACCCATCACCGCCGGCCCGTCGATAAGGACGATCTGCCGGTAGGCGCGATTGGTGGAGGCGGCGTCGAGATAGATCTCGCTGTTGGCCCGAAACAGGGTCCAGGCGGTGGCGCCACCGTCGCCCGAGCGTCGCCTGAGCAGCTGGGTAACCTCGCCGACGATCTCCTCGTGGACGGCGCGGAACAGGTCCTCCTTGTCGCGGAAGTGGTGATAGAGCGCCCCCCGGGTCAAACCGGCCCGCTGCGCGATCTCCTCGGTCCGGGTGGCCTGGAAACCGTTGTCGGCGAATACCTGCCGAGCGGTATCGAGGAGCGCCCGCCGGGTGTCGCGAACATGGGCGGCCCGGAGGGACGGGGGGTCGCCGGCCACGGGGAGCCGGTCCGGGGGCACTTGATTCATCGTGTATCCAACATACATACTGTTTGGGCCCGGCGCTGGACGAGCCAACCTCGGGCCGGGGGAAGGCAGTCATGGACGATCTCGACGGGAAAGTGGCCCTGGTCACCGGGGCCAGCCGGGGGGTGGGCGCGGCGACCGCGGTGGCGTTGGCCGAGTCCGGCTGCCATGTCGCCTGCGCCGCCCGCTCCACCCGCGACCAGCCCCAACGAACGTCCGGCACCATCGACGAGACCGTGGCCCGGGTCACGGCGGCTGGACGGCAGGGCCTGGCTGTCCCCACCAACCTGGCGGTCGACGCCGAGGTCGAGGCGATGGTGGACACCACGCTCGATCATTTCGGCCGACTGGACATCTTGATCAACAACGCCGCCATCACCTTCATCGGCGATTTGGATATTCCGCTGCGGCGGTTCGATCTGGTGATGCAGGTGAACATGCGGGCCCCGATGATCGCCATCCGCCGGGCGGTCCCGGCCATGCGCTCCGCCGGTGGGGGCTCGGTGGTCAACCTCTCGTCGGTGGCCGCCCTCTACCCCCATCCGTCGCTCATGGCTTACGGCATGTCCAAGGTGGCCCTCGAGCGGCTGACGGTCGACGCGGCTTCCCAACTGGCCGACGACGGCATCGCCGTCAACTGCTTCCGCATCGACGTGGCCGTCGCCTCGGAGGGTTTCGTCGCCAATACCCCCGGCGCCGACCACTCGGATTGGGAGCCGTCCGAAGTGGCCGCCGAAGGCATCGTCTGGATGGTGTGCCAGCCGGTGGCCTACTCCGGCCGGCGGGAGAGCATGTTCGCCCTTCGACGCCGCGAGGGCATCATGGTCTCGCGAGTCCGCCACCCGGCTACCCACCCGCCCCCCGTGGAGCTGTACGACGGCCTGGTCGCTCCCAGCCAGACCACCACCTTCGCCGAGCCGTATCCCGACGACCCGGCGCCGGTCGAATGAGACGCGGCCCCGGCCACCGGCCCTCACCGACGACGCCGCCTCCCCGGTTCTCCCAAGAAGGAGCCTGACACCATGGCGAAGCCCACCCCCGAAGAGGAAGCCGCCATCGCCGCCCGGACCGCCGGCCTGGTGAACGAGCCGCGCCTGGGTGCGTGGATGGACACCCAGGATCTGCCGGGAAGGGGGGAACCGGTGACCTCGACGTTCATCAGCGGCGGGGCGTCCAACGAGATCTTCGAGATCCGGCGGGGGGACTTCCGCGCCGTGTTGCGCCGACCACCCCGGGTGGTGCCCACGGGGCGGAACAAGACCATGATGCGCGAGTACCGGGTCCTCGACGCCCTCAACGGCACCGACGTGCCCCATCCCGAGGCCTATGCCGCCTGTGACGACGACGAGGTGATGGGTTCGTCCTTCTACCTGATGAGCCTGGTGGACGGCTGGTCGCCGATGAACATGGACGGCTGGCCCGAGCCCTTCGACACCGACCTGGAGGCTCGCAGGGGCCTGGCCATCCAGCTGGTCGACGGCATCGCCCGCCTGGCCCGGGTGGACTGGAAGGCGCGGGGCCTCGAGGGCTTCGGCACGCCCGACGGCTTCCACGACCGCCAGGTGGACCGATGGATGTTCCACCTGGAGGCGGTCAAATTCCGTGACATCCCCGGCCTGGAGGTGACCGCCGATTGGCTGCGCAACCACAAACCCAGCCACTGGGAGCCGGGCATCATCCACGGCGACTACCAGTTCGCCAACGTGATGTTCCATCACGGCGCCCCGGCCCGGCTGGCGGCCATGGTGGACTGGGAGATGTCGACGGTGGGCGACCCGCTGCTCGATCTGGC
>DASZNG010000163.1:0-4463 GCA_035551535.1 Acidimicrobiales bacterium
GGCCGGTCCCGCGTCCGCCCACATCACCGCCCGGGATACCCCGACCTCGCCCGGCTACTGGTTGCTGGGTGACGACGGCGGGGTGTTCTCCTACGGGGCGGCCCGCTTCTACGGCTCGATGGGCGGCCAGACCCTCAACCGACCGACGGTGTGCATGGCCTCGACAACCAACGGGCTCGGATACTGGCTGGTGGCCCAGGACGGCGGCATCTTCTCCTTCGGGGCGGCGCCGTTCTACGGATCCACCGGGGGCCTGACCCTGGTCAAGCCGGTGGTGGGGATGGCCGCCACCCCCGACGGGGGTGGTTACTGGCTGGTGGCCACCGATGGCGGGGTGTTCTCCTTCGGTGACGCGGCGTTCTACGGCTCGACCGGGGGGATGGCCCTCAACCAGCCGATCGTGGGCATGGCCTCCACCCCGGACGGCGGCGGCTACTGGCTGGTGGCCTCCGACGGCGGGATCTTCTCCTTCGGCGACGCGACGTTCTTCGGATCCACCGGGGCCATGACCCTCAACAAGCCGGTGGTGGGGATGGCCGCCACCCCCGACGGCGGCGGTTACTGGTTGGTGGCCACCGACGGCGGGGTGTTCTCCTTCGGCGACGCGGCGTTCTACGGCTCGACCGGGGGGATGGCCCTCAACCAGCCGATCGTGGGCATGGCCTCCACCCCCGACGGCGGCGGCTACTGGCTGGTGGCCTCCGACGGCGGGATCTTCTCCTTCGGCGACGCGACGTTCTTCGGCTCGACCGGGGCCATGATCCTCAACAAACCGGTGGTGGGGATGGCCGCCACCCCCGACGGCCGGGGCTACTGGATGGTGGCCACCGACGGCGGGATCTTCTCCTTCGGGGACGCGCCGTTCCTGGGTTCGGCCGGCGGCTTCCCGTTGGTCAAGCCCATCGTGGGGATGACCACCACCTCCACCGGCCGGGGCTACTGGCTCGGCGCCCAGGACGGCGGCATCTTCACCTTCGGGGACGCCACCTTCCAGGGCTCGCTGGCCGGGTCGCCGCACGTGGCGTCGGTGGCGGCCATCTCCGGGGTGGGACGACCCGGCGGGTGCCAGGGCACCGTGGTGCCCAACGACCTCCCGGTCCCCGGGCCCGGGGGCCCACCCGGCGAGGGGCAGTGGGTGCCGGCCATCCGGAACGTGGGCCCGACCCCCGCCGTCTACACCACCACCCTCCGGCCCTACCCCGGAGCCGCCTCGGCCGGGATCGCCTGGATGGACATGAGCCGCGCCGACTTGAGGCTGTACGCCGGACCGCCGTCCCAGCCGGCGGGGAACTACACCTACTCCGGCCAGGTGGTGCCCGGCGACCGGTCACGGCTGCTGGCCGCCTTCAATTCCGGTTTCCTGATGGCGGACACGGTGGGGGGCTGGTACTCGCAGGGGCAGACGCCCCTCCCGCTCCGCAACGGGACCGCCTCCCTGGTGATCTACAACAACGGGAAGGTGCAGATCGGTGCCTGGGGGTCGGAGGTCGGGATGTCTCCGGCGGTGTTCTCGGTGCGCCAGAACCTGGGCATGCTGGTCGACGGTGGGCGGCCGGCGGCCAATCTCTCGGTGGGCGCCTGGGGCGCGGTGCTCGGCGGGGTCGGGAACAACTGGCGTTCGGGGATCGGCACCGACCGCTTCGGCAACCTCATCTACGTCGGGGGGCCGGACCTGGTGCCCGGCGACCTCGCCCATCTGCTGCTGGTGGCCGGGGCGGTCGAAGGCATGGAGCTCGACATCAACCCGCAGTGGGTGACCCTCTCCACCTACGCCACCGCCCCCGGGCAGTCCAACCCGGGGGTGCTCACCGGCGGGAACCTGATCGGCGGCATGTACTACGGCCCCGACCGGTTCATCAGCTACTCGGAGCGGGATTTCCTGGCTCTAGTGTCCGGCTGACAGGTACGTCCTCAACTCGGCGGTCACGTCCTGGCGGATGACGGCGAAACCGGCCGCCGGCGGGAGGTTGCCGGGGCCACACCCGTCGACCGCCCGGCCGACGAACGGCGCCCCGACCGGCAGGTTCAGGTCCAGGGCGGCGGCGATGGCTCCGACCCCGCCGTGGCCGCGGTTGATCAGGCACAGGTCGGTGAAGGCCAGGTGCCCGGCCGTCGGCAGCGCCACCAACTGCTTGGGTGGCGGAGCGGCAGCGTAGGTGGCCCGGACCCAGGCCGGCAGCACGTCGCGGTCCTCCGACCCGGTCATGTACAGGGAGGGCTTGGCCGGCAGGTCGGATGGCGGCGGTAAGGATCCGGCGGCCAGCGCCACATAGACGGCGACCTCCGGCCGACCGGCGAACTGGATGGCGTCGAGACCCCCGAGGGAATGGCCCACGATCCCGACCGTTCCCGGCCGGACCAGACCCCCCAACACCCCGGTCCCGCTGGCGCTGTCCGCCCGCACCCGCGTTTCGGTGTCGAGCAGTACCTGGTAGTCGCTCGGACCCGCCGGGGGCTTGGCTCCGAGATCGGTGAAGAACTCGGTCAGGTTGTGGGTGGAGAACTCCGGGGAGGCGACCACGAACCCCCACGAGGCCAGCCAGGTGGTCAGGAACGTCGACTGGTCGCGATAGGAGTACAGCCCGGCGGCGAACAGGACCAGCGGGAAGGGACCGCGCGGCGAGGCGGCCACGCCGGCGTAGGCGTCGGTGACGAACGAGCCAACCCCCGCCGGCACCCGGGCGGCGAGGGCGGGCGGCAACCAGTCACGGAGGTCATAGGCGACCCGGGGGTGGCCCACCGCCGCGGCCCGGTCGACCGGGTACCACACCTCCACCGGCCCACCCGGTAGCTGCTCGGTGGTGACACCGGCGGCGAAGGGTCCGGGGTGGGCATACGGCCCGCGTGCCGACCCGCCGTTCGACGGGCCCGATCCCGACGATGCCACCAGGACCGCGGCCACGGTGACAGCCCCGGCGACCAGCGCGATACCAATGAGCCAGAGAAACGGTGGCCGGCGGATGGCGCCACCTTATCGGCCGTCACATCCTCGAGGAGGGAACGACCGGCGATGCCGCCCCGGCCTCGTCGGCGACACGGACGGCGTGAGCGGGCGGGTTCAGACGGTTTCGGGAGCCAAGGCGCTGACGACCTCTTGGACCTTGGCGGTGGCTTTGGCCATTCGCAGGGTCGCCATGTCGAAGGCGGTCCTCATGCCCGCGGTCTCCGAGACCAGGAGGAAGGTGGTGGCGGTCGCCTTCCCTTTCGAGATCTTCACCTTGAGCCCGTCGCGGGGCAGACGGGCCAGCTCCTTCTTGATCTTCACCCGGCCCCAGAAGGGCTTCCATTTGAAGAAGTACACCGAGGTCGGAGTGAGCGCGACGGCAAAACTCTGAGGCAGTCGAACGTCCTGCATCTCCTCCCGCCTGACCTTCCCCCGCGACGCCCCCGAGACCCGGAACAAATCCTCGCCGGCTCCGGCCAAGCCGAGGTTGAAGGCCTCGGCGGTGAACAGATGGGCCATCGACCCGACCGGACTGCCGATCGTCGCCAGGACCAGTGGGCCGTCGATCAACGGCCCGACCGCCTTTTCGAGATTCTCCTGGTAGCGGTCCCCCATCGACATCGGTGCCTCCCGTCGCTCGCCGCTCCCGATTCGGGCGGGTGCGGGCCACAACTTAGGCGTGACCGGAGCCCTCCGCCTCCGGGAGGGCCGGCCCTCGGACCGTGCCGAAAGGGTGCCGAGCCGGCGGAAACCGGTGGTCGGGATGGTGACACTCGGGCCCCGGCACGCTGGCCTATCCTCGCCCGGTGCGTCCCTTTCGAAGCCGGAAACGAAAGGTCGCGTTCGGCGTGCTGGCGGCCGTCGTCGCCTTCCTCATCGTGGCCGGTTGGTCGTATTTCAGTGCCATCACCGCGCCCGGAACCGAGAGCCTGCAGGCCAAGAGCGTCGAGTGGGTCCGGTCCCACGGCGGCAGCGGCATCGTCCGGTGGGTGGAGAACGAGTGGTACTCCCACCATCAGCCGCCGAAAGGTGGCCGGGCCAATGTGGCGGTGGCCACCCACCACCCCACGTCGTTCTCGTCGGCCAACTACGCCAACGTCGCCCACCTCCCGCCGCCGTCCACCCTCCACCCGATCGTGCCGAATCCGGTCGCCGGCGAGGGGCAGTGGACTCCGGTCGGCCGGCTGGTCGGCGGGGTCCCGGCGGTGTACTCCACCTACCTGCGTCCCGACCCGGTCCACACCAGCCTCCTCACCGGGGTGGCGTGGATGGACACCAGCCTGTTGAAGGCCACCCTGTTCTCCGGCACCGACGTGCCCGGTGTCCCCGGGTTCAAGGACGTGGCCCCACCCACCGCCGAGCAGGCCGACCAGCTGGTCGCCCAGTTCAACTCCGGGTTCCGGATGCAGGACTCCGACGGTGGCTACTACAGCGAGGGCCGGCTCATCTACACCATGCGCCCGGGGGCGGCCTCGCTGGTCGTCTACGACACCGGCCGGGTCACGGTGGCCCAGTGGGG
>DASZNG010000164.1:0-12754 GCA_035551535.1 Acidimicrobiales bacterium
TCCCCGGGGTCGGCCCCATCCCGGTCGACACCGCCCGGGACCTCATGGGCGACGCCCTCTGCGAGCTGGTCATCACCAACGGGATCGACGTCACCACCATCACCAAGCTGGGCCGGGCCATCCCCGCCGCCCTCCGGCGGGCCCTCGACGAGCGGGATGCCACCTGTGTGGTCCCCGGCTGCGACGCCACCACCGGCTTGGAGATCGACCACCGGATCGTCGAAGTCAAAGACAACGGGCCGACGGCGCTGTGGAACCTAGCCAAGCTCTGCGCCCATCACCACGACCTCCGCCACCATGGCGGCTTCACCCTGGCTGGAGGGCCGGGCCACTGGCGGTGGATCCCGCCCGGGGCCGACCCCGACCCGCCCGGACCGCCCGGACCGCCCACCACACGACCCCGCCGAAACGCCAGAAACCGCAGAAACGGCAGAAACCGCACAAACGGCAGAGACGCCAGAAGCCGACCGGATCGGCGACCGGGCCCAGCCGCGCGCGCCACCCGGCTATTCCCGAAACAGGAGTGAGCCCGGGCGACCAGCCCGACCGAGGCTGACCCGGCGGAGGTCCCCTTAGCCTCAATCCACCGATGAGTTAGGCGGAGAATAGGCCGCGCATCCGCGGAAAGCGCCTCCTGGACTGGAAGAATTGCGGTATTCGAAGTCGCAGTTTCCCAGCACCATGGAGGCACTTTCAGTGAAGCCAGTATCGCATGCAATTGACCGGATGGAGGTGTCATTCGACGAGCCCGGTCTCGTGGCAAATGCCGGTTTGTTGTTGATGGCCACGTTGGTGGCCCGACTGTCCTTGGAGTCGATGATCGACCAGACGGTGCGCTTGGTCGGCCGGGTGGGGGGCGCCCACCCGGGCCGCAAAATCTTGACCTTGGTCCACGCCATTGCCGTTGGAGGGTCACACATCGACCATGCCAACGTATTGCGGGCAGGATCGACCGAAGAAGTCCTACCTCACCGGGTAATGGCTCCCTCGACACTCGGCACCTTCTTGCGATCGTTCACCTTCGGTCACGTCCGTCAACTCGATTCAGTGCTCGGCGAGGCCCTTCGACGGGCATGGTCACTCGGAGGCGGGCCAAAGTCACAGCGCCTGGTGATCGATATCGATTCGACGATCTGCGAAGTGTGCGGCAAGGCCAAGGGCGGTGCTGGCTACGGCTACACCAGGGTGCTTGGCTATCACCCGATCCTCGCCACCCGTGCGGAGACCGGCGAAGTACTTCACGCTCGCATGCGGAAAGGGTCGGCGGGTTCGTCACGCGGGGCGAGACACTTCATCGCCGAACTGGTCGCTCGGGTCCGCCGAGCCGGAGCCAGCGGTGAGCTCGTCATGCGCTTTGACTCGGGATTCTGGTCAAACGACACCATGGCCGCCCTCCGCCGCCTCGATGTCCGTTTCACCATGGGGGTGCGGATGCAAAAACCCGTGGTCGGGGTCATTTCGGCCATCGATGAGGAGGCCTGGCGGCCGGTCGCCTACACCGCTGGCGGCGAGGCAGAGGTGGCTGAGGGCGACTATCGGGGGCTGCGATTGATTGTCCGTCGCACCCGGCTCACCGGTCCTCAGGCCACCTTGTGGCCCGACTGGCGTCACTTCGCTTTCCTGACCGATCTCGAAGGTGATGCACTCGAGATCGATGCCTTTCACCGACAGCACGCAGTAGTCGAACTCGCCATCCGCGACCTCAAAGAAGGTGCCGGACTCAGCCACATCCCCTCGGGAAGCTTCAACGCCAACGCTGCGTGGCTTCTCTGTGCCGTCCTTGCCCACGACCTCATCCGCTGGACGGCGATACTCGGCCAGCTGACCCCGATTGACGAATTCACCGTGGCAGCAACAATGCGCACCCGCTATCTCTCCGTCCCGGGCCGGTTGGTCAACCGCTCGGGAGCCCGCACTTTGCGGGGACCTCGGAAGTGGCCCTGGGCTGAGCCCTTTATGCGTTCCTTGTCGCTCCTTCGCCAGCTGCGGCCCATCCCGGTGTAACGCCCCCCTCCGCGGCCGGCGCACCGCAGAAATCGTCACCGACGCGCTGACAAACGAACCGAATGACAAGAAAGCTTGCTTCACCACGCCTCAGCATCAGGCGAGGTGCCGGTGGTGGGCATGAATCAAGTCCTAAGTCACGACCGACATCGTTATGCCGACATCCCTGAGGGTTCATCGGTGGATTGAGGCTTAGTGGAGCCGGGTCAGCGCCTTCCGCATCCCCCGGATTGCCTGGCCGACCCGCTGCTCATTTTCGATGAGGGCAAAGCGCACGTGGCCGTCCCCGCCGGGGCCGAAGCCGACACCGGGTGACGTGGCTACGTCGGCCTCTTGCAACAGGTACTTGGAGAACTCCAGAGAACCCATCTCCTTGTACGGCTCGGGTATCGGCGCCCACACGAACATCGTCCCCTTCGGCGGGGTGATCTCCCACCCGATGCGGTTCATGCCGTCACAGAGTGAGTTCCGGCGGGATTGATAACACTCGTTGATGTACTTCGGATAGTCGGGCGCTTCGTTCATGGCCACGATGGCGGCGATCTGGACAGGCTGGAAGGTCCCGTAGTCGAGGTAGCTCTTCAACTTGGTCAGCGCCTGGACGATGGGGGCGTTGCCCACCATGAATCCGACCCGCCATCCGGCCATCGAGAACGACTTGGTCATCGTGTAGAGCTCGACCGCCACTTCCTTCGCCCCGGGGACTTCCAGGATCGACGGCGGCCGGTAGCCGTCGAAGGCGATATCCGCGTAGGCGAAGTCGTGGACCAAGACGACGTCATGCTCCTTGGCGAACTCCACGATCCGGGTCATCCAGGCCAGGTCCACACATTCGGTAGTCGGGTTGTGGGGGAAGGACAGCACGATGACCCGGGGCTTCGGCCAGGCCGACTCCCACGCTTCCATCAGGTTCCCGAAGAACGTCTCGCCGGGCTCCTCATCACCGGTATCGCTGCCCCCGAGGAGCACGTGGCGAACGTCGGCCCCGGCAAACAGCGGGGCGTAGATATGGATCGGGTAGGAGGGCGAGGGAACCAATGCGGTGTCGCCCGGGCCCACCAGTACCCACATCAGGTGGGACAGGCCCTCTTTGGCACCGATGGTCGTCACCACCTCCGTCTCGGGGTCGATGGCCACGTCGAACTTCCGGAGATAGAGATTGGCGATCGCCTGGCGGATCTTGGGGATACCCCGACTGGCAGAGTACCGGTGGTTGCGGGGGTTGTGGACGGCTTCGGCCAGCTTCTCGACCGCCACGTCCGGCGACGGCAGATCGGGATTGCCGAATCCCATGTCGATGACGTCCCGGCCGTCATGACGGGCGGCGGCCTTCAGGTCGTTCATGGTGGCGAAGACGTACGGGGGCAGTCCGTTGATGCGGCGAAACTCCATCGGCAAAGGCTACCCGCGGTGTTGGGCGCCCCGGCGAACGTCAGCGGACCGCGCCGGCGGCCTCGGCCATCACCTCGAGGGACTCGGGCCAGGCACACACCACCCACGAGGCGCCGGCATCGGCCAGTTCCTTCAATCGCCCCTCGACCTGTTTGGCATCCCCCTTCAGTGGGCCCCCCCAGGTCGTCTCGCATCCGGCCGAAGCGGTCTTGGCCACCTTGGCCGTCTCCGCCTCCCACAAGTTCACCGCCCCTCCGACGGTGCGGGCCAGGTCGGAGGTGGAGGGAAGGCCTCCGCCCACCCACACCTTGATGCCGCGGGCCTCCACCGCCACCGCCACCGACGCCAGCCGGATCTGTCGCTCGGCGGCGGGCTCGTAGGGGATCCCGAAGGCCAGGTTCTCGGCCCGGCTCAGGTGATCGCCGGTGCCCAGGCCGGCGATCAGCCGACCCTTCGAGATGTTGTTGAGGCTGGACAGCACCTCGACCAGCACGTCGTCGGGAAGCAGGCCGACCCTCGCGACCAGGGTGCCGATGTGGATCGAAGAGGTCGAGGCGGCCACCGCCCCGAGGAGCGGCCCGGAGGAGAGGGCGGGGCGTCCAGGCTGACCCATCGGCCACAGATGGTCGAAGCAGAACACACCGTCGAGGCCCAACTCCTCCGCCCGGCCGGCGGCGGCGATCGCGCTGTCCGCCTCGTCGCGGAACTGAGGGAGGGTGATGCCGACCTTCATGGGCTGCCGAGTTTCATCCGGGTCGGCGGTTGGTGCTCACCTCACGCCAGCGATTCCACCCGGACCTTCAGATCCCGGAGGGCGATGGACATGATCCGGCTCTGCGCCCGCATCTTGATGAACCCGGGAAGCGGCACCTTCATCTCCACCTCGAGGTGGTAGGTGACCTCCGTCCCCCCGCCGGCGGCCGGTTCGAAGACATAGCTGCCGTCCAGTTTCGAGGTGATATCGCCGCGGGTCTGCACCCAAGAAAGGACATTCGGCGCCCCGCTGTAGTCGTAGGCCAAGGTGTAGCTGGTGCTGCGGCCGAAGGCGGCGGCGCGGAAGGTGACCAGTTGCGGGCGGCCCTGGTCATCACGGTCGTGGACGGTCACCTCTTTGATGTCCGCCGCCCACTGCGGGTAGGCGTCGAGGTCGCTGCTCACCGCGAAGCATCGTTCGGGGGTGGCCGATACCGTCATTCGCTCGGTGGCTACTTCCGCCACGTTGTGTCCTCCTGCTCGGGTTGAGAGTGATGCACCGGTTGCGATACCAGAGGTCAGCCTTCCACGTCTGCGAGCGCCGCGGCCAGCCTAGGGGCGAGGTGGTCGTAGTCGAAGGATGCCTCGGCTCTCCGACGCGACTCGGTACCCATGCGCTGGCGCAACTCTGCATCATGCAGGAGCCTTCTGATGGTTCGGACCACCGTAGCGACATCGGTGGGGCGCCTGACGACAAAGCCGGTCAACCCATCGATGACGGCTTCTCCGGCTCCCCCCGAATCCCCGGCGACCTGGGGAACGCCGGCGGCGGCGGCCTCGACGAAGACGATGCCGAATCCTTCTTGCTCGAGGCCGAGCCAACGGTTGCGGCAGAGCATCACGAAGACGTCGGCCGCGCCGACCAGGCGAGGCAGATCCTCATCGGACACCGCCCCGAGCAACCGCACCGGTGCCTGGCGTTCGCCGATCTCCCCGACCAGTCGATCCCGGTCCCGGCCCCGTCCGGCGATGGCCACCGCCAGATCGGGGAACTCAGTCCGCATCTCGGCCGCCGCCTGGATGAGGATGTCCATCCCCTTACGGGGCACCAGCCGGCTGACGCTCACCACCAGCGGTCCGTCGATCGGCAGCCCGAGGTCGGCCCGGGCCTTGGTCCGTTCCGACTCGGACCGCGGACGGAACCGGTCGAGATCGACCCCCGGAGGGATCTCGATCACCGGGGGCATGCCCCGCCCTCGCAACGCCCGATGGGCTTCGGCCTCCGGGTAGCCACCGGCCGACACGGCCAGCACGCTGCGTCGCACCGTGGACGCCAACAACTCCCGGCTGGCCGGGAGCCGTCCGGGAATGGCCACCTCGGCACCGTGGAGCACCACTGCATAGGGGAGGCCGAGCCGGGGTCCGATGATCCCGAGGGGGAAGGCCGGGTCGATCACCACCAACGAGGCACCCACCCGACGGGCGGTGGAGCGAATCCGGCGGACCAGGCCCGGGGTCGGGGCCAGGACCCGGCCCGGGGTCCGTTCGATGCGGATGCCCCGATCCGCCTGCTGGCGATCGAACTCCTCGGCGCCGGGGCTGGACGAGGCGGTCAGGACCACGAAGGTCGACGGGTCCATCCGGCGCCACAGCTCCCACAGGTAGGCCTGGATCCCCCCGACCTTGGGCGGGAAGTCATTGGTAACCAGAAGATGGGTCACGCCAACGCCACGCCCACGCCCACAGCCACGCCCGCACGACCACCGACACCAGCGACCAAATCGTTCCGTCCCAGCTTCTGGGCCGCCCACCTCGCATGTTCGGTGATCATCGGATCGGGGTCGTCGAGGGCGCGACGAAGGGCTGCCTCGGTGTCCGGATCGCTCCCGTCCCCGATGTTCCCGAGAGCCACCAGCGCATTCCTTCGTAGGTACCTCGGCTCGCGTCCGGCGATGTACCAGCGGCTGTGACGGTCGAGCAGATCGGCGTCGGACGACTGCAGCAGGCCGAGCAGGTCGACGCCGGCCTCGCCGTCGCCGTCGCGACCAGGCTCCATCGGCGGCGGAGGATCCCGGCGCTCGGCCAACCGGTTGATGGGACACACCGACTGGCACTCGTCGCATCCGTAGATCCGGTCCCCGAGTGCCTCCCGGAACTCGTCGGGGAACGAGCCGGGCGCCTGCACCAACCAGGCCAAGCACCGTCGGGCATCGACCACCCCAGGAGACACCAGCGCCCCGGTGGGGCAGGCCGTCATGCAGCGGGTGCAGCTTCCACAGCCGCTGCCGTGGCCGTGGAGGGTGGTCGGCCGCAACGGCTCCGGGTCGACACAGAGTGGGGCATCGGTGACCACGCTGCCCAGCACAAACCACGACCCGAGACCCGGAAGCAGCAGCAGCGAGTTCTTCCCGAACCAGCCGAGCCCGGCGCGGTGGGCGGCTGCCCGGTCGACCAGGGCATTGTCGTCACAGACGACCGTGGCCCGCCAGCCATCCTGCTTCAGCCGGTCCGCGACCGCAGATAGGGCCAGCCGCAAGGAGGCGTAATGGTCTCGCTGGGCGTACCGGGCCACCCGAGCCCGGGGACGTTGTGGTGACTCCCGTGCATCATCATCGGGATCTTCCCGCCGGTACCCCCAAGCGCCCACCACCAACGAGCGAGCGCCAGGAAGGATCCGCCTCGGATCGGTGGAACGTTCTGGATTCCGGTAGGTGAACTGCATGTCGCCCTGAAGGCCTTGCCGCCGGCGATCGAGAAGATCCTGAAGGGTTTCGGTGAAGATTTCGGCGTCGGTTACCCCGACGGCCGCCAGCCCATAACTCCGCCCGACGGCCACCAACTCATCAGCTAGCTCGGCGCCAGCGACGGTTCTGCTCTCATCTCGTGGGGTGGCCAGGGCCATGCTCCATGCTGACACGGCCCTCATCAGGAGATGGTCGCGGTCATGATCTGGTCGTTTTGACCAACTTCAATCCCCTTTTGAGCGACCTCAGTCCCTTAGAGCGCTCACCAATGACGACTCGTGTGAGAGCCAAGACGACGAGGCTCCGGATCCACTCGTGGCAATGATCAACCCGGCATGAGTGCGACGGCACCCAGCCAGGCCTGCACGCGATTCGGCCAGGAGTGAAACAGGGTTGATTCCTCGCCAACCAGCGCAATCACAGCCGCGGCAGCGAGTTTTGGCGGAATGCTCCCCTGTTCCCGGAGCATGAGCGCCGCCTCAGCGAGCTCGAATCGACGGTCGATCGAATCGACCTTGTCGAGGGCTGGATCGAACTCGTCGTCGTCATCATTTTGAACCGCGTCCGTGCGACGGTCCATATCGGGCGTGAGGATGCCGGGACGCGTCCGGAGTGCCGTCTCCATCGCTGGCAGGTTGCGCAGCTGGACGAGGAGTGAGCGTAACTGGCCCTTGTCAATGCCCATCAGGTCAAGGGCCACCTCTTTGCAAACCTCCGGGGGAGGCCTCCGGGCCGCCCCGGTTTCCTTGATCGCCAAGCAACATCGTTTGGCTTTGGATCCGCTCCCACACGGGCAGGGTCCGTTGCGTCTGATCTTGGCCATGGGTACCTCCGTGCGGCTTTGCTGCCGACCTCTGCTGGCCTCAGCCGACCTGACGGGAGTGGCGAACCCCCGGAACCAAGCCGGCCTGCTCGAGGAGGCGGACGGCCCGGGCCTCGTCGGCATCGATCACCACCGCGTCGTCGGGTTGCCGATCCATGATGAAGCTGACCACGCAGTCGTCACACACCGAGGTGTGCTGGTGCTGGCAGTCGGCGCAGTCGATGGTGAAGGCTTCCGGCGGAAAAGGCCGAAGCGTCCCGTGCACCGGCGGTGAAACCCTGGATTCCCTGGGGGTGGGGGCAACGATCACGGTGCGTCCTCCTGTGGCTGATGCTGACGGGATAGGTTCCATGTCCCAGCCAGCATGAGCCGAGGGTGTGACATCGTCAGGATGTTCGGCGTTGTTCCTGGTCAACCGGCATATCGCGTCGAAGGTCCGGACTCGGGAACGCAGAGTCCGGGACCCCCGGAACCAGAACCACCCGGTGGATTCAGTACCCGGCGTCGACGTCCACCAGTCCGATGAGCTCCTGGCCGGCCGCGTACCGCTCGACGTTTGCCCGTATGCGCTCGCCCAAAAGCGGGCGGATCATCTCGATGGTGTCGGCGGTATGGGGAGTGATGATGCAGTTGGGCAGGTCCCAGAGTGGATGCCCGTCGGGCAACGGTTCGGGATCGGTGACATCGAGGGCAGCCCCGGCGATCGACCCGGCGTCGAGCGCCGCCACCAGGTCGTCGGTCTTCACGTGGCGGCCCCGGGCCACATTCACCAGCCAGGCCCGCTCGTCCATGAGCTCGAGCTCCGGCGCCCCGATGATCCCGGTGGTGGTCGGGCTCAGGGCCAGGGCCAGGAACACCACCAATGCCCCGGGGAGCACCTCCTGCAGCTCCGACAGGGTGACGGTGCGAGCCGCCCCCGGGACCGGCTCGGCCTGGCGCCTGACCACCGTCGCCTCCACCCCGAAGGGCGCCAACTGCTCCAGGAGGAAGTGGGTGATCCCGCCGCCGCCGAGGATGGTGACCTTCTGGTCATAGAGGCTTGTACCCGCCGGGGTGCCCCACGACCGGGCCTGGATCCGGGTCGGGAGCAGTCGCAACCCGGCCAGGGCGAGCGTCAGCGCGTGCTCGGCCACCGGTCGGCCGTAGGCGCCTTTGGCGCTGGTCCATGTCCGGTCCGGGGTGAGGATGCCGGCCTCGACGAACTTCTCGACTCCGGCGAACGGCAACTGCACCCACCTGGCGTGGGGCGCGGTTTGCAGGGCGGCGGCCAGACCCGAGGCGTCGGCGGCATCCAGCCAGACCACCACCTCGGGCTGGTCCCCGATGTCGACGACGGTCCCGCCGCCTTTCTCGACGGCGGCGACGGCAAAACGTCCGGGCTTGGGTCCGATGGCGACGCGGGGAATGGCCATGCCGGCACGTTACCGAGTCCGGGCCGGATGGCGCCGATGGACGCCGGTGGAACTGCCGCCCAACCGACGCCCAACCGACGCCCAACCGACGCCATCGAGCGCATGTCCACGACATTTGCTTCAATTGGGGCACTTCGGCTGGGGGTGATTGGATGAGGCGATGATCGTTCAGTTCAACGTTCGGGACTTCCTCGACCGCGCCGAGTCGGCCTACCCCGAACGGGCGGCCGTCATCGACGAGCCTGATCAACCGGCGGCGTCGTGGGGAACCCTGAGCTTCGGCGAGATGGCCGAGCGGGCCCGGGCCCAGGCCGCCGGCCTCGATGGCCTGGGCATCAGCCCGGGGGAACGGGTGGCGGTGGTGTCGCACAACTCCGCCCGGCTCCTGACCTCGTTCTTCGGGGTGTGCGGGTGGGGGCGCACGTTGGTCCCGATCAATTTCCGGCTGGCGCCGGCCGAGGTGGAGTACATCGTGGAACATTCCGGCGCCTCGGCATTGCTGATCGATCCCGAGCTCGACGCCGCCCTGGCCGACATCAAGGCCCCGCCGCGGTTCGTCATCGGCGCCGACACCGATCCGATCCTCTTCCCGGCCGGGGTGGAACCCCGGCCCTGGCCCGGCGACGAAGAAGCCACCGCCACCATCAATTACACCTCGGGCACCACCGCCCGACCCAAAGGGGTGCAGCTCACCCACCGGAATTGCTGGGTGAACGCCACCGTTTTCGGTTGGCACACCGGGGTCTCCGATCGCGACGTCTACCTGCACACCCTGCCGATGTTCCACGCCAACGGGTGGGGCATGCCCTGGGCCACCACCGGGATGGGCTGTCCCCAGGTCGCCCTGCGCAAAGTCGACGGGACCGAGATCCTCCATCGGGTCGAGCGACACGGGGTGACGGTGCTGTGTGCGGCGCCGGCGGTGGTCAACGCGGTGCTCGAGGCCCTCCCTTCCTGGGACGGGCCCGTGCCCGGACGGGACAGGACCCGCATCATCGTGGCCGGCGCGCCTCCGCCGAGCCGGACCATCGAGCGGATCGAGGCCGAGCTGGGATGGGAGTTCATCCAGATCTACGGGTTGACCGAAACCGCGCCCCTGCTGACCATCAACCGGCAGCGGGCCGAGTGGGACGATCTCTCGTCGAGCGAACGGGCCCGGAAGCTGATGCGGGCCGGAGCGCCGGCAGTGGGGACGGCGTTGTCGATCAGCGCCGACGGCGAGGTCCTGGCCCGGTCCAACACCGTGATGGAGGGGTACTGGCAGCAGCCGGATGCCACCGAGACCGCCATGGACGGAGGGTGGTTCCACACCGGCGACGGCGGCCTTCTCGATGACGAGAACCATCTGCAGATCCTCGATCGGAAGAAGGACGTCATCATCACCGGGGGTGAGAACGTCTCCTCCATCGAAGTCGAGGACGTCATCTTCTCGCTGGCCGGCGTGGCCGAGGTGGCGGTCATCGGCATCCCGCACGACACCTGGGGCGAAATGGTCACCGCGCTGGTGGTCGCCGACGACGGGGTCACCATCACCGAGGAGCACGTGATCACCCATTGCCGGACGCTGCTGGCCGGATACAAGTGCCCCAAACAGGTCGAGTTCCGGGACGAGCTCCCCCGCACCGCCACCGGCAAGCTTCAGAAATTCCGGCTGCGGGCCCCGTACTGGGAGGGCTACGAGCGCCAGGTCAACTGAGCCGCCAACCAGTCGGCGAGGGCCCCATGAGGTCCCATGGGAGGAGCCAGGCGGTAGATTCCGCCTCATGTCGGGCCCATTCGCACCGCCGCTCGAGCACTCATGGACACGGGTGTCGCCCCGGCTGGTGCTGATGCGGAGGGCCGAGTTGGTGGCCTTCGGAGTCCCGGTGGCCGCCGGCATCGCCGTCGGGTTTTCGTTCGTCACCACCTTGGCCGGCGTGGCCGCAGGAATCGTGGCCCTGGCCATCGGGGTCCTGGCCTGGTTTTCCATCCGCCGCAATTGGCGATCGTGGGGATACGTGGAACGGGTGGACGACCTCCTGGTCACTCACGGGGCCATGTTCAAGAAGCTGACCGTGGTTCCCTATGGGCGCATGCAGCTGGTCGATGTCGAAGCCGGTCCGGTCGAGCGGCTGTTCGGCCTGGTCCGGGTGAAACTCCACACCGCGGCGGCGTCCACCGATGCCGAGGTATGCGGTCTCACCCCCGATCTCGCCGGCGCCCTCCGCGATCAGTTGACCGCCCTCGGCGAGGCTCATGCCGCCGGACTCTGACCGACCTGCCGGGCCTGCTGCTGCACCTCCACCTGCACCTCCACCGGCACCTCCACCTGCACCTCCACCACCTCCGCTGCTGACCCCACCTCCCCCTCCCCCGCCTCCGCCACCGCCACCGCTGCTGAACCCGCCTCCCCCACCTCCCCCTCCCCCGCCTTCAACACCGCTTGCGCCGCCACCCGACGAGACCTATCGGCTCCACCCGCTGACCCCCATCGCCCTCGGGGGACGGATCCTGGGCCTGGTCGTTGTCTTCACGCTGTTCAGCCTGAGCGAGCAGCACACCGGCACCGGTGGAGGAGGACTCCACTGGCCCACCTTCGCCGTCTACGGCGGGATCGGCTTCTTGGTCATCGTCCGGGGGCTGATCACGGTTGCGGTCACCCGGTATCACCTGGTCGGGGGCGAGCTCCGCGTCGACAGTGGTCTGCTGGAGAAGCGGTCGAAGCGCATCCGGCTCAACCGGGTGCAGAGCATCGATGTCCTCGAGCCCCTCGCCGCCCGCATCTTCGGGCTGGCCGAAGTCAAGGTCACGACGGCCGGGAACGAACGCTCTTCGGCCCGCCTGCGCTACCTGGCCCTTCCCGTGGCCCAAGCGCTCCGGGCCGACCTGCTCGGGCGGTCGACCGGAGTCGGGGAAGGGGCGGCGGAAGCCCCCGAACGACCGCTCATCGTGGTGCCCCACGGTCGACTGGTTGCCGCGGTTCTCCTGGAGATGATCTCGTGGCGCCTGGTGTTCCTGGCCATCGGACCCGGGCTCGCCGCCCTCGGCCACAGCAACGGCCACGCTGGCACCCGGGTGGCCGGCATCGCCCTATTCGTCGGCTTCTTCATCGTCTTCGCCCACGCCGCCTGGCAACGGGTCAACTCACTGTGGGAGTTCACCGTCACTGAATCTCCCGACGGCCTCCGGATCCGGCACGGGCTCCTCTCCACCAGTCGTCTGACTGTGCCGCCGGGCCGGATCCAGGCCATCCTCATCCACCAACCCCTGTCGTGGCGGCCGATGGGGTGGGTGCAGGTTCGCATGAACGTGGCCGGCTACGGCCGGGCCGCCACCAAGAACACCACCCTGGTTCCGGTCACCGATCGGGCCTTCGCCGAGTCGCTGGTGGGCTGGGTGCTGGGCGGTCTCGACCTCCACACCATCCCCCTCACCCGGCCCCCCCGCCGCGCTTGCCTCCGGGCGCCGTGGTGGTGGCGGTGGGAGCTGGCCGGATCCGATGAGCAGGTGTTCGTGGTCCATCACGGGTTGTGGTCGCGCACCATCGACCTGGTGCCCCACGCCCGCACCCAGAGCCTGCGCCTCACCGCCGGGCCCTTCGAGCGCGCTCTCGGGCTCGCCACCATGCACCTCGACTCCACCCCTGGTCCGGTGAGGACCCGAGCCGCCCACCGGGATGCCGACGAGGCCAGAGCCATGCTCGACCT
>DASZNG010000165.1:0-2546 GCA_035551535.1 Acidimicrobiales bacterium
GGCGTCGTCGGCGCCATCGTCGGCAACCGGGCCGAGCGGTGGGGTGCGGTTCCCACCTTGGTCCGATCGCTGCTGGCCTGGGCCGCACTCCTCGCCCTCACCGGGGCGGCCCGCACCCGCGCCGAGTTCGTCATCGCCTTCGTCGCCGCCATGGCCGCCGGCGGCTGTGTGGATATGACCATGAACGCGGCGTCGGCGGCCCGCCTGGGCCGGAGCCCCGGTCGCCTCGTCCGGTTCCACGGCATCTTCAACCTCGGTGCGTTGGTGGGAGCGGTGGCGGTGGGCACCCTGGTGCAATCCCAAGTGTCGTGGCGCTGGGCCTGGCCGATGGTCGCGGTGGTGGCGTTGCCCGTCGCCGCCTGGGTGCACTTCTGGGGAGCGGACCCGCCCCGAGCGGCGGTCGATGGGGTCGGCGCCGAACATCGCACGCAGGGTGGCCTCGCCCACCTCTCCTTCCGCCGCTCCCTGGGCCAGTTGCGCGCCGATGGCCTCCTCGTGCTGCTGGCGGTCTTCGCCGCCGCCGAGATCGTCGAGGGTGGGGTCGACACCTGGGGCGTCCTGTATCTCCGGACCCACCTGGCCGTCACCGCCCTGGTCGGTGCCACCGCCTACGGCCTCGGGCAGGCCATCGCCATCCTCACCCGCGGCCTCGGCGGCCCGAGCCTGGGGCGGATCGGCCCGCGGCTGGGGGTGATCGCCGGGGCCGCCGTCGCCTGCGCGGGTCTGTCGCTCGAAGCCCTGGCCGGCACCCGGTTGCTGGCCGGGGTGGGCCTGGCGCTGGCCGCCGGCGGCTCCGCCGTCTTCTGGCCGCTGTTGATGGCCCACGTGTCCACCGTCGCCAGTCGCCCCACCGCCACCGTCAGCGCCTTCACCGCCGCCGGCTACCTGGGCTGGGTGGCCGGGGCCCCGATCATCGGGCTGCTCGCCGACACCTGGGGACTCGGAGTCGGGCTCGGGGTCATCGCCGGGTTGGCCGGATTGGTCGCCGCGGTCATGGTCGACAGACGACGCCTGTGAGCAGGGATTGCTCCGCAAACAGGCCCATCTGTCGGCGCTTCCCCCACCCAACCCGTGCACCCGGTCGCTGGTATCGTGAACGCCAGAGCACACATGCCCAATCTCCTCTCTCGCATCGACAGCCCTAACGACCTCCGCGGCCTGTCGGCCGAGGAGTTGACGGAACTCTGCACGGAGATCCGAGAGTTCATCGTCGGTGCCGTCACCACCACCGGCGGGCACCTCGGTTCCAACCTCGGAGTGGTGGAGCTGACGTTGGCGCTCCACCGCACCTTCGATTCGCCCCGCGACGTCATCCTCTGGGACACCGGACATCAGGCGTACGTGCACAAGCTGGTCACCGGACGGCGCGACTTCACCCAGCTGCGCCAGGCCGGAGGACTCTCGGGCTACCCGAACCGGGCCGAGTCCGAACACGATTGGGTCGAGAACAGCCACGCCTCGACCATCCTCAGCTACGCCCACGGCTTGGCCAGCGGCTTCGAGATCCAAGGGGTCGAGCGGCAGGTGGTGGCGGTGGTGGGCGACGGGGCGTTGACCGGCGGCATGGCCTACGAGGCCCTGAACAACCTCGGCCATTCGGGGAAGCGGGTGCTCATCGTCCTCAACGACAACGGCCGTTCCTATGCACCGACGGTGTCGCGCCTCTCCGTCGGGCTGACCCACCTGCGCCTCAACCCCACCTACGTGCAGGCCCGGCAACGGATCCAGAACGTCCTCCGCGGCCTCCCCGCGGTCGGCGGGCTCGCCTACTCCAGCGTGCACGGTCTCACCAGCGCGGTCCGCGAGGTGGTCACCCCCCATACCTTCTTCGAAGCCCTCGGCATCCGGTACGCCGGCCCGATCGATGGTCACGACATCGCCGGGGTCGAGCAGGCGTTGGTCAACGCCTCCGAGTGGGAGGGCCCGATCGTCATCCATGTGCTCACCCAGAAGGGTAGGGGCTACGCGCCGGCCGAAGAGGACGACATCCAGAACCTCCACGACTTCAAGGTGAAGGCGGCCGTCAAACAGCCCGCCCCCGACGGCGACGTTTCGCCCGCCCAGCTCGACGAGGTGCCGGCCATCCCGCCGCTGACCTTCACCGACGCCTTCACCCGCGCCCTGCTGCGGAACGCCGAGGCCGACCCCCGGATCGTGGCCATCACTGCGGCGATGCCGGGACCGACCGGCCTGCTCCCGTTCGAGGCGCGGTTCCCCGATCGCTTCTTCGATGTCGGGATCGCCGAGCAGCACGCGGTGACGGCGGCGGCAGGCATGGCCATGGCCGGCCTCCGGCCGGTGGTGGCCATCTACTCGACCTTCTTCTCCCGCGCCTTCGACCAGGCCAACTTCGACGTCGGGCTCCATCACGCCCCGGTGGTCTTCGCCCTCGACCGGGCCGGGATCACCGGCGACGACGGACCCAGCCATCACGGCTTGCTGGACCTGCCCCTGGCCCTCTCCATCCCCGGCATGACCGTCTTTGCGCCCTCCTCGGCGCCCGAGGTCGAGGTCATGCTCGACGCCGCGCTGGCCCTCGAGGGGCC
>DASZNG010000166.1:0-12695 GCA_035551535.1 Acidimicrobiales bacterium
GCCTTGCGGAGGCCGGTGGCGTTGGCGAAGACGGCGGCCACCATCGACGTCCTGTCCGGGGGTCGTCTCGACCTCGGTGTGGGGGTCGGCTGGCAACGGGAGGAATACGAGGCGGCCGGTCTCTCGTTCGAGGGACGGGGCCGGCTGCTCAACCACACGATCGAGGTGTGCCAGGTCCTCTGGCAGAACCAGACGGCAAGCTACGACAGTTCCGAGCTGTCGTTTGCCAACATCCACCAGATGCCCAAACCGTCCCGACCCGGAGGCGTGCCGATCTGGGTGAGCGGGACGGTCAACCGCCGGTCGATGGATCGGTTGGCTCGCTATGGGTCGGGGTGGATCCCGTGGGGGGACGACGCCGCCGACATCGAGGCGGGCATCGCCCGCATGCGAGCGGCGGTCGCCGACCGCGACCGCGATCCCGGAGACCTCGGAGTGGTGGGTACCTTGCCGGCGGTGAAAGGTGATGACGGAGCCCTCGATCTCGAGCAGACGATGGAGCCGGTGTCCAAGCTGCACCAGGCGGGAGTCACCGATTTCCGGATTGGCCTGAAGCCGCCCCGAGGTGAACAGGCCGCCGTCGACTACCTGACTCCGGTGGTCACGGCCTTCCGCTCGAGGGCAGAAGGATGGGCCTGAGCCGCATCGATCACCAGGAGTTATGGCCCGATTCGGCAGAATGTATTTAGTATTGAATCCGGATCCGTCCTGTCCACCACGCTCGAGCCTGTGCCATACTCCTGGGCTTGTGAGCGGTGTTTCGAGAGGCCCGAAGTCGTGCCATGAGTGAAGGCGGCAACATCACCGACGAGGCGATCGAGCGGCTGCGACAGCGGATCGGCATCCCCGAGCCCCACCCGGTGGCCCCGCACTACACCCGCCCGGGGGTCGACGCCTTCCGCCACGTGGCCGAGTGCTACGGGGATGACAATCGGCTGTGGTGGGACGAGGACTACGCCGGCGCCACCGTGTGGGGAGGGGTCATTGCCCCACCGCCGCTGGTGGGGGGCGATTCCCTGATCGGCATCGACGAGGTGCCCGAGGTGGCCCCCGAAGTGCGCGACCTGATGCGGGGCGACCCGCTCCGGGGCGTGCACGCCTTCTACTCGGCCAGCGCCCGAGAATGGTGGGCCCCACTCCGTCCGGGCCGGCGGGTGGCCCGGCGCAACGCCCTGGTGGGCGTCCTGGACAAGCCGAGCCAGTTTGCCGAGCGAGCCGTCCACGAGTGGACCGGCCAGGTCTTCCAGGACGACCAAGGAACCATCCTCTCCGGCCAGTACCGGTTGATGATCCGCACCGAGCGGACCAAGGCGCGGGAGAAGAAGAAGACCACCGACGCCCTCGAGCTTCGCCCGTATACCGATGAGGAGATCGAAGCCATCGACGCCCAGTACGAGGGGGAGGGGCCCCGAGGCTCGGCCCCCCGTTGGTGGGAGGACGTCGCGGCGGGCGACTCGGTCGGGCCGATGGTCAAAGGGCCGCTCACCGTCACCGACATGATCTGCTGGCATGTGGGGATGGGCATGGGCCTCTACGGGGTCAAGCCCCTCCGGCTGGGGGCCCGCAACCGCGGGCGCATCCCCCGGTTCTTCCACCGGGACGACCTCAACGTCCCCGACGTGATGCAGCGGGTCCACTGGGACCCCGAGTTCGCCCAGCGGGCGGGCAACCCGACCACCTTTGACTACGGGCGGATGCGGGAGACCTGGCTGATCCACCTGTGCACCGACTGGATGGGCGACGACGCCTGGTTGTGGAAGCTCGACTGCGAGTTCCGGAAGTTCAACTTCGTGGGCGACACCCAGTGGCTGGGGGGCACGGTGGTTCGGAAGTACCTGGCCGATGGAGGACGCCCGGCGGTCGACCTCGAACTGTCCGCCCGCAACCAACGCGGGGAGATCACCACCCCGGGCCACGCCACCGTCCTCCTCCCCAGCCGGGAGCACGGACCGGTGGTGCTTCCCGATCCGCCGGGCGGGGCCACCGACCTCGACGGGGCCCTCCGGGCCATCGCCTCCGACTTCGCCGACGGAACCGCGGCGCCGCTGCGATGACCGCCGAGCCCTACCGATCGGTGGACGGCCTGTCGGTCGAGGTGAGCGACGCGGTGCTCCGGCTGCGGCTCGACCGCCCCCCCCAGCGCAACGCCATCAACGACACCATGATGGCCGGCCTCATCGACGCGGTGGACGCGGCCGGACGGGACGAGGGCGTGCGGGTGATCCAGATCACCGGGGGCGGCGATCACTTCTGCGGAGGCGCCGACATCGTGGCCCGCAACGCCGGTGAGCAGGGCCGGCCCCGGGTGGGCGCCATCCAGCGCCGGCTGCCCTCCCAGGCCCACCGGCTGCTCCCGCTCCTCTGCACCGTGCAGGTGCCGGTGGTGTGCGGGGTCCAGGGCTGGGCCGCGGGGATCGGCATGCAGATCGCCACCGCCGCCGACTTCACGGTGGCCGCCGCCGACGCCACCTTTTGGGAGCCGTTCTCCTCCCGGGGCTTCACCCCCGACAGCGGGGCGACCTGGCTGCTGCCGCGAGCGGTGGGGATGGCCCGGGCCCGGGAGCTCTTGTTGCTCGGCCGGAAGCTCGGCGGGACCGAGGCGGCGGAATGGGGCCTGATCCATCGGGCCGTCCCGGCCGGCGACGTCGGCCAGGTGACCGACGAGCTGGCGGCCACCCTGGCCGCGGGACCGACCGTCGCGCTCGGGCTCACCAAGTGGCTGCTCCACGCCGGCGCGTCCCTGCCGCTGGACGAGCATCTTCGCAACGAGGGGTTCGCCATGGAGATCTCCTCGCGGAGCGAGGACTTCCGCGAGGGCCTGGGCGCGTTCAAGGACCGCCGGCCTCCGGAATTCAAAGGGCGCTGATGGCGGCCGCGGAGGAGCGGACCTTCGTGACCGGGCTTCCGGCCGGTGAGCTGACCGCCCGGGCCCGGCAGTGGGTGGAGGCGCAGGTCCCGGAAGCCTGGCGCCGGGCGGCTGGCGCAGGCGGGGCGTCGGCCATCCGCCAGGTCCGGCCCCGGGCCGACTACGAAGCCTGGTATCCGGTGTTCGCGGCGTCGGGCCTGGTCGCCCCGACCTGGCCGGTCGAGTACGGGGGTGCCGGGTTGACACCGTCGGAAGCCCGGAGCGTCGAGGTCGAACTGGCGCCGTACAACCTGGGCCGGCTCAACCCGCTGGGGCTGAGCCTGGCCGCCCCGGCCCTGTTCGCCTTCGGCACCGAAGAGCAGCGGCTGCGCTACCTCCCGCCCATCGTGCGGAACCAGGAGGTCTGGTGCCAGCTGTTCAGCGAGCCGGGCGCCGGTTCGGACCTGGCGTCGCTAGCCACCCGGGCGGAGCGGGACGCAGACGAGTGGGTGATCACCGGCCAGAAGGTGTGGAACACCTGGGCCCATTTGGCCGACTTCGGGGTGCTCCTGGCCCGGACCGACGTCGACGCCCCCAAGCGCCAGGGGATCACCTACTTCCTGATCGGCATGGACGAGCCCGGGGTCGAGGTCCGCCCGCTCCGGCACATCACCGGGGAGATCGACTTCAACGAGGTGTTCCTCGACGGCGCCCGGATTCCCGACGGCCAGCGGGTGGGGGAGGTGAACGCCGGATGGAAGGTGGCCAACGCCACCCTTTCCGGCGAGCGGCAGATGGTCTCGGGCTCCGGCTCGGGGGGTGTCGACCGGATCGGCGGGGGCGGGGCCGAGCGCCTGGTCCACCTGGCCCGGCGGATCAGTGCCGGCGGGCATCCCGGGGGCTGGGACGATCCGGGGGTGCGCCAGAAGCTCATGGCGGTGCTCAGCGAGGAGCGGATCCGCAACTGGACCAACCAACGAGTTCGAGCCGGGATCAAGGCCGGCCGCTCGCCCGGGCCGGAAAGCTCGGTGGGCAAAGTCCACCAGGGCGATCTCAACCAGCGGATGCAGGTGCTGGCCACCGACCTACTGGGCGCGGATGCCGTCGGGTGGTCGATCGGGGCCGATGCGGTCGCCGCCAGCGGAGCCGCCGGCCCGGGGGAGCGGTATGCGGCGTCACTGCCCTACGAGGTGAAGGGCATGCTCCGGAGTCGGGCCAACACCATCGAGGGCGGGACCACCGAGGTGAACAAGAACATCATCGCCGAGCGGGTCCTCGGCCTCCCCCGGGAGCCCGACCCCTGGCAGACGTCGCCGTGGCGGGAGGTGCCCCGCAGCTGACGCCGGTTCGGCGGCCCGAGCCGGGGCCGTCTCGGCGATTCGTATATAATATGCCAATGACCTCAGCCTTTGGCCCCCGCCCGGATGTCGGTGACGAGTTGGTCGCCCGGATCCCGCCCATCGTCGACCTCGATGCCCACCTGGTGGAGCCCGAGGACGTGTGGACGAGCCGGCTCCCGGCCAGGTACCGGGAGATCGGTCCCCACGTCGAGTACCTCCCGGCGGGAACCCCCGTCCTCCAAGGCGGCGGCTACATCGAGGAGCCGGGGACCGAAGGCCCCCCGGTGGCCTGGTGGTTCTATGAGGATCACCGGTATTCGGTCAAGCGGCTGATTGCCGCCGCCGGCTATCCGGCCGAGGAGATCTCCATGCAGGGCATCACCTTCGACCAGATGCGTCCCGGCTGCTGGAAGCCGAAGGACCGGCTGGCCGACATGGACCTCAACGGGATCGACGCCCAGTTGTGCTTCCCCAACTACCCGCGTTTCTGCGGGCAACTGTTCATGCGGGGCAAGGACAAGGAGCTGGCCCTGCTCTGCGTCAAGGCCTACAACGACTGGATGGTGGAGGAGTGGGCCGGGGACAGCGGCGGGCGCCTGATCCCCTTGTGCCTGGTGCCCCTGTGGGATCCGGCTCTGGCCGCCGACGAGGTCCGCCGCAATGCGGCCCGCGGGGTGCCCGCCGTCGCCTTCAGCGAGCTGCCGCCGTTCCTCGGGCTACCCAGCATCTACTCCGGGCACTGGGATCCCTTCTTCGCCGCCTGTGCCGAGACCGGAACGGTGGTGGCGTGCCACATCGGGTCGGGCACCAAGACGCCTCAGACCAGCCCGGACGCTCCTGACGCCGTGGCCGGGACCATCATCTTCGGGAACAGCGTCGGCTCGATGAGCGATTTCCTCTATTCCGGGGTCTTCCTCCGCTATCCCAACCTCAAGCTCCTCTACGCCGAGGCCCAGATCGGTTGGATCCCCTACCTTCTGGAGCGGATCGACGATGTCTGGGAGACCCACCGCGGGTGGAGCCACAGCCAGGAATACACCCAGGAGAAGCCCTCGGCCATGTACTGGGACCACGTCTACTCGACCTTCTTCAAGGATTCGGTGGGCATCGAGTTGCTCGACCGGGTGGGCGAGGACAATGTGATCTTCGAGAGCGACTATCCCCACCAGGACGGCACCTGGCCCTACACCCGGCAGGAGGCGGCCAAGCAGTTCGGCCACCTCGACCCGCCGGTGATCGACAAACTCGCCCGGGGCAATGCCATCCGCCTCCTCGGCCTCGACCCACGCTGACCTGGGCGGACGCCTTTCAGTCCCCGGCCGGGTCGCAGCAGCCATAGTAAGTGCTATGGTCGGTAGGGTTGGGCAACATGGCAAGATGGGGGAGGGCCAAATGGCTGGTGTGTTCGAAGGTCTCCGGGTGCTCGACCTGTCCTGGGGTATGGCCGGGCCGATGACGACGATGTTCCTGGCCGACAACGGTGCCGAGGTGACCCGCATCGAGCCGCCCGACGGAGATCCCTTCCGGGACCAGACCGGCTACCGGGTGTGGCATCGGGGCAAGCGCAGTGCCCGCCTCGACCTCCACTCCGAGGATGGCCGCCGGACGTTCCTGGCGCTGGCCCGATCGGCCGATGTGGTTGTCGACAGCTTCTCTCCCGGGGTGGCCGCCCGGCTCGGCGTCGACCATGAGCGTCTGCTCCAGATCAATCCCCGACTGGTGACCTGTTCGATCACCGGGTACGGAGATCACCCCCAACATCGGGACCGCCCGGGCTATGACGGTCTGGTGGCGGCGCGGACCGGCCTGCTCTACGACCAGAAGGGACGCCGGGGCTCCGCCATGGAGTACATCTGCGGCCGTCCCGGTCCCCACCCGGAGTTCGACGGGCCGGAAGGGCTGGTCCGGGGGGCCGACCGCCAAGGTCCGGTGTTCCCGAGAACGCCGTGGCCGAGCATCGGTGCGACGTACTTCGCCACCCTCGGCATCGCCGCCGCCCTCCGGGCCCGGGAGGTCACCGGGGAGGGGCAGCGGGTCACCACCTCGCTCCTCCAGGGCGCCCTGGCCGCCTCCTCCCTCAACTGGCAACGGGTCGAGAACCCCGATGCTCCGCTGTACTGGATGTGGCCGGTCGACTCGAGGTCGATCGAGGGGATCTACCAGTGCGCCGACGACCGGTGGGTCCACCACTGGACGGTCCGGCCCCGATGGGTGCTGGCCTCGGCCGAGAACGACGAGTTGAGTGCGGTGGAGCTGGACGCCGCCTACCGCGACGACCCGGACCGGGTGTCGATGGAGCCTGACGGCCTCCTCACCGGGATCTTCCTCCATCCGTTGCTGACCGAGGCCTTCAAGAAGTTCCCGTCGGCGGAATGGGTGAAGGCCGCCGAGGCGGCCGGCATCGGTGTCGCCACCGTCCGTTCCCCCGCCGAGGCGCTGGCCGACGAGTCGTTCCTGGCCGACGGTTGTGTGGTGGAGGTCGACGATCCGGAGGTCGGGCGCATCCGCCACATGGGTCCGTTGCTGGAGTTCTCGGCTACGCCGGGTGCGGTCTCCGGCCCGGCGCCGCGTTCGGGTGAGCACACCGCCGAGGTCCGGGCCGAGGCCGACCGGGCCGACTCGGTGCCGGCCGCCGCCTCAGGCCACCCGAACCGGGCGTTGGCCCACCCGTTGGAGGGCATCCGGGTACTCGACTTGGGTCTCGGGGTCGCCGGGCCCTACGCCGGGAGGGTGCTGGCCGACCTCGGTGCCGACGTCATCAAAGTTAACGCCCTGCACGACACCTACTGGAACGGCACCCATATGGGGCTCGGTACCAATCGGGGGAAGCGGAGCATCGCCTTGAATCTCAAGCACAAGGGGGGACGGGAGGCCCTGGAGAAGCTCATCGAGACCGCCGATGTCGTCACCACCAACTGGCGGCCGGGAGCCGCGGCTCGACTCGGGCTCGACTACGACACCCTCCACCGGCGTTATCCCGCCCTCGTCTACTGCAACACCCGGGGCTACGAAAAGGGACCCCGGTCGGCGCTGCCGGGAACCGACCAGACCGCCGCCGCCCTGTCGGGCACCGAATGGGAGGACGGTGCCTGTGACGCCGGGAATCCGCCGCTGTGGAGCCGCTCGAACATGGGTGACACCGGGAACGCGTTGCTGGCCGCCATCGCCATCACCGCCGCGCTGTACCACCGGGAGAAAACCGGCGAAGGCCAGGCGGTGAGCACCTCGATCGTCAACGCCGGGTTGCTCCATACCTCGTACGCCTGGATCCATGCCGACGGCGTCCCGGCGGACTGGGGCCATGTCGACGGTGACCAGTACGGGCTGTCCCCCTACTACCGGCTGTACCCGTGCTCCGATGAGGCCTGGCTCTTCCTCGGCGCGGTGTCGGACCCCGAACGGGCCCGGTTGACGGCGGAGATCGGCGGGCTCGAGGCGGTCTCCGGCAACTCCGAGCAAGAAGCCGAGCTGCTGGCCGGGCAGTTTCGCCGCCGAACCGCGGCCGAATGGTTCACCCGGCTCGACGGGGCCGGCGTGCCGGTCGAGATCGTCGATGAAGGGTTCTGCCGCACGCTGTTCGACGACCCGGAGGCCAAGGCGGCCCAACTGGTCGCCGAGACCGGGTCGGGAAGTGTCGGACGGTTCGAAGATCCGGGGCTCCTGGTCAAGGTGTCCCCGGCCGAATGCGTGATCCGACGAGGTCCGGCGATGTGCGGGGAGCACAGCCGGGAGATCCTCCTCGAGCACGGCTACGTCGATGCGGAGGTCGACGCCCTGGTCGCCGACCAGGCGATCCTCGACGCCGCCCCGGACCGACGGTGAGCGACGCCGCCGCCGTGGTGCGACCGTCCCCGATCCTCACCGAGGACAACCATGCCTTCTGGGACGCGGCCCGGGAGGGCCGCCTGGTCACCCAGCGCTGCGTGGGTTGTGGACGGCTCCAGCACCCGCCGCGGCCGATGTGCCCGTCGTGCCATGGGCTCGAGCTGGAGGTCGTCGATCTGGTCGGTACCGGCGTGGTCTACAGCTATTCGATCCTGCACCACCCCCGGCACCCGTCGTTCGACTATCCGGTGGTCGCCGCCCTCATCGATCTCGACGAGGGCGTCCGGATCCTCTCGAACCTGGTCGACGTCCCGCCGGAAGACGTCCGGATCGGTATGGCGGTCGAGGTGCGGTTCGTGCCGACCCGGGACGAGATGGTCGTGCCGGTGTTCGCCCCCCGGGGCGGTGACCGGTGAGCCCGGGCCTGGCCTCGGCGACGGCCATCGTCGGCGTCGGTCAGACGGAGTTCTCCAAGGCGGCCGGACGCAGTGAAACCCAGCTGGCCAGCGAAGCGATCGTCGCCGCCCTGGCCGATGCCGGGCTGGCGACCGGGGATGTCGACGGGTTGGTGAGCTACACCATCGATCCGGTCGAAGAGACCGAGCTGGCCCGGGCGGTCGGCTTCGACGGGATCGGGTTCTCCAGCCGGGTGCCCTACGGAGGCGGTGGCTCCCAGGGCGTCGTGCAGCATGCCGCCGCCGCGGTGGCGTCGGGTGCCGCCGACGTCGTCGTCGCCTACCGGGCGGTGAAAGCCCGCTCGGGTGCCCGCTTCGGTCGTGCCGATGTGGGCGGACGTCCGACGTCGTCACACTCGGGCTCCACGGCCATGCAATGGTGCTCACCGTTCGGGGTCCTGACGCCGGCGTCGTGGATGTCGCTCAATGCCACCCGTTACATGCACGCCTACGGCGTCGAGAGTGCCGACTTCGGCCGGGCGGTGGTGCAACTCCGTGCCTACGCGGCCAACAACCCCAACGCCCACTTCTACAAGCATCCGATCACCCTGGACGATCACCAGGCTTCCCGCTGGATCGCCCAACCGGCCATCCGCCTCTTCGACTGCTGCCAGGAGACGGACGGTTCGGTGGCGCTGGTGATCACCGGCGCCGATCGCTCGCGAGACTCGAACCGCCCGGTCCTCATCGCCGCGGCGGCGGGCTCAGGACTGTTCGAGGAGGAGATCGCCAGCAACCACTACCGGCCGAACCTCGAAGTGATGGACGGTTCGGTGACACTCGGGCAGCGGCTGTTCGGGGGGTTCGGGATCGACCGGGCCGATGTCGACGTCGCCATGATCTATGACGCCTTCTCGCCGATTCTCCTCATGCAGCTCGAGGCCCTCGGCTTCTGCGGTTTCGGGGAGGCCAAGGATTTCATCGCCGACGGCCAGCTGGGCCTGACGGGAAGCCTGCCCTGCAACACCAACGGCGGGCTGATCGGTGAGGGCTACATCCACGGTTTGAATCTGACCCTCGAAGCGGTCCGCCAGCTGCGCGGCGAGTCGGTGAACCAGGTCGACGGCGCCACCACCGCCCTGGTGTCCGCCAGCCGGACGGGCATCATCCTGCAGCGGCCATAGCCATCGTTGTGCGCAAGCTCACCGTGACGGTGGATGTCACCGGTAAGGCCCCGAAGGGCTGCCACCGGGTGGTGGCCGATCTCTTCGTTCCGACCGATCTCGACGCCGGCGCGAGATTGTGGTGCTGTGTACCCGGGGGCGGGATGAACCGCTCCTACTTCGACCTCGAGGTTCCGCCCGCCGCCGGCGACTACAGCATGGCGAGATTTGCCGCCGAACGCGGCCAGGTGGTCCTCACCATCGATCCGCCCGGCATCGGAGGAAGCGACGCCCCCGACGACGGCTATCAACTGACCCCCCGATGCTTGGCCGACACCCTCGATCATGTCGTGGCCGAGGTGAGGGACCGGTTGGCGACAGGTGCGCTCGACGGGGCGCCCCCGATATCGTGCGGGTTGACCGTGGGTGTCGGCCACTCCGCCGGTGCCCTTCTGGTGGCGTGCCAGCAGGGGCGCGGCCGCACCTACGATGCGGTGGCGTTGCTCGGGTTCTCCAACCGAGGCCTCCCGTCGGTGCTCAGCCCCGAGGAGGCCGCTTTCACCGACCGGCCGGAAGCGCTCGCTGCCGGGCTGGCCGACCTGGTACGGGCCCGGTTCGGGGAGCCTTTGCCGTTGCTGGCCAACCCCAGTACCGGCATCGACACCGGTCGGGCCCAGCCGGCGCCGGTCCAGGCCGCCGTCGACCGGGCGAGCGACCGGCTGCTGGGGCTGGTGGGCATGACCGCGTTGGTTCCCGGCTCGATCCAACCCGAGCTGGCCCGGATCGACGCCCCGACCTTGGTTGCCGTCGGAGACCGCGACATCGCCGGAGCCACCGGGGCGCTGCCGGGCCAGCTTCCGGCTTGTGATGACCTCACGCTGCTCACGCTGGCCGGAACCGGCCACAACCACAACTGGGCCGAGTCCCGATTGGCGTTGTGGGATCGGCTCGTCCGTTGGGTCGGCTCGCTCCCGCACCGAGAACCGGGGGAGACCGGCTGACGGTCGTTGCGCGATCTTGCACGGCCGGCGCCCATCGTGTTGACTGGTGGCGCCATAGTAATAACTATGGGACACCAGAAGGAGGGGGATGACAGAGACTGCGCTGGTGTACGACCCCTCGTCGTACCAGCTCCATGACGACCCCTTCCCCTTCTATCGGCGGATGCAGGACGACGCCCCGCTGTATCACAACCCTGACCTGGGCTTCTGGGCCCTCACCCGGTTCGACGACGTACTGACCGGGTTGGGGGACTGGGGCACGTTCAGTTCCGCCCAGGGGACCCTGGTCGAACAGATCCAGAGCGACGGGGCTCCGCCCGACATGATGATCTTCCACGATCCTCCCCGTCACGAGCAGCTCCGGAGACTGGTCGGGCGGGCGTTCACCCCCCGGCGGGTAGCTGAGCTCGACGGCCAGATCCGATCCCTGTGCGATTCGTGGCTCGAACCCATGGTCGAGTCCGGCGGCGGCGAGATCGTCGCCGACCTCGCCGGCCGGCTGCCGATGGCTGTCATCGCCGCGCTGCTCGGGGCTCCGGCCGAGGACAACCACCGCCTGAAGCTGCTGTCCGACCGCCTCTTGCATCGCGAGGACGGGTCGGTGGCCAAACCCGAGGACGCCGCCGCCGCCGGCGCCGAGCTCTATGTCTATTTCGGCGACCTCATCGGGTCCCACCGCCAGTCACCCGCTGACGACATGGTGACCGCCCTCATCGAGGCTGAGATCACCGGGAGCGACGGCCAGACCCAGCGCCTCACCGACGATGAGATCGTGTCCTTCTGCCTGCTGTTGGGGGTGGCCGGCAACGAGACAACGGCAAAGCTGATCGCCACCGGCACCGTGGTTCTGGACCGTTTCCCCGAGGAGCGAGCCCGTCTGATCGAGCATCCGGAACTGTGGCCGAATGCCGTCGAGGAGCTGCTGCGCTTCGACCCACCGTCGCACTACCAGGGCCGGGTGACCACCGTTCCCGTCGTCCGGCACGGGGAGGAGATCCCGAAGGGAAGCATCGTCCTCCTGGTCAACGGGGCCGCCAACCGCGACCCCCGGGCCTTTGACGATCCCGACCGCTACATGGCCGACCGCCCGATCGAGCGCCACCTGGCCTTCGGCCACGGCATCCATTTCTGCCTCGGTGCCCCGCTGGCCCGGCTGGAGACCCGCATCGCCCTGGAAGGACTGCTGCGCCGGTTCCCCCGTTACCAGGTCGATCGGGAAGGAGTCGAGCGATTCCACTCGACCAACATCCGGGGACTCTCGAAGGTCCCCTTCGCCGGCGGCGGCTGACCACCGGTCCGCCCGGCCATGGGCAGCGCCGGGCTAGACGCCGTAGAGCCGGGCGGCGTTGCCGGCGACGATCAGATCCCGCTCATCTTCGGGAATCCCGGCGAAGTTCTTCTCGACCACGCTCTGCGAGTTCGGCCACGAGGTCGCCGGATGGGGAAAGTCCGTCGACCACATGATCCGGTCGACTCCGAGCTCGTGGCGATGGACCAGGCCCCGGGGATCGTCGACGAAGGTCAGATACATCTGCCGGTGGAAGTAACTGCTCGGCTTGTCGTCCAACATCGGGAAGTCATAGGGGCCCTCGTACATGGAGTCGATCATGTCCAGGTAGGAAGGCACCCATCCGAGACTGGGCTCCACCAGGACGACCTTCAGCTCGGGGAACCGGGCCAGCACGCCGGGCAGGATCCAGAAGCCGATGGTCTCGGCCAGGCGCAGGGCCGGCTGGGAGGTGAAGATGCCCTTGTTGGGGGTCGGGTCCCGCCGGAACAGGTCCCACAGCGACTGGACGAGTCCGAGGTGCTGGCTGATCGACATCCCCGACTCCGAGATGGTTGCCCACACCGGGTCATAGCGGGAGTCGTGGTACTCGGGGAGGCCCACCTCCGACGGGAAGGTGGGGATGTGGACGGCCCGGGCGCCCTGGGCCGCCAGTGCCTTCACCTGCTGGACGGCAAAGTCGATGTCGATGAGCGGCACCTGGTAGGCGGGGACGAACCGACTCGGGTCGACCGAGGCGAAATCGAGCATCACCCGGTTGAAGGCTTCTGAAGCTTCCATCCACCCTTCGCGCATGTACGGGTAGTGCCGGAAGGCGCTGACCTCGCTGTAGAGGATC
>DASZNG010000167.1:0-25724 GCA_035551535.1 Acidimicrobiales bacterium
CTGCTGGGGGAGTCATGGACGCAGCATCTCAGAAGCCGGGAATCAGGTGCGCAGGCGTGACCGGGGTTGGAGCCCGGGATCGAGATCGGCTCGCCGGGGATTGGCGCGGTCACGCTCCGACAGCACCGGATCGGTCAGCCCCCAATCGGCCCCGATGGCCGGATCGTCCCAGGCCACCCCCAACTCGTCGTCGGCGTTGTAGTACCCGTCGACCAGGTACCAGAGCGTCAGGTCGGTGAGCGACGCGAACCCGTGAGCCACCCCGGGCGGGATGAACAGGCCGCGGTCGTGGTCGCCGTCGAGATCGAGGGTCAGGGTGGCGCCGTCGGTGGGCGAGCCCAGGCGGAGATCGTGGAGCACCACCCTGGCCGTGCCCCGGAGGACGTACCAGTAATCGGCTTGGTGGAGGTGATAGTGCAGGCCGACGATGGCCCCGGCCTGCTTCTCGGAACGGTTGCCCTGGGTCATCTCCCGACCCAGCGGAAACCAGCTCCGACGGTAGGTCTCCACGAATCGCCCCCGTTCGTCACCGTGGAGATCGGGCTCGACGACGATGACGTCGGCGATGATCTTCGACTCTTCGATACTCGGCACGGTCTAGATCCCGTCTCTTTCCTCGGGCGCGGCCTCAGCGATGAGGCTCAAGGCACTGTTGTAGAACAGCAGCGGCGACCCTTCGCCTAGGCCGAGGTCGAGGACCCTACCGATGACCAGCTCATGGTCGCCGGCGTCATGGATCAGTTCCAACCGGCAATTCACCCAGGCCAGCGATCCGTCGATGATCGGCGCCCCACCCGCCGCCCGGTGCCAGCCCACTCCGGCGAACTTGTCGCCACCCGACACCGCGAATTTCCGGCACACCTCCAGCTGGTGGTCGCCGAGCACGTTGACGCAGAAGCTGCCGGCCTTGGCGATCCGGGGCCAGCTGGTGGACGACTTGGCCGGTGCCAACGCCACCAGCGGTGGCTCGAGGGAGAGCGAGACGAAGCTCTGACAGGTGAACCCGACCGGCTCCTCGTCCTCGAGCGCGGTGACCACGGTGACCCCGGTCACGAACCGACCCAGGGCCTCCTTGAACATGGCGGTATCGAAGGTCACCGCGTCGGTGGCATCGGTCATGCCTTGCCCAGGTCGATCGGTGTCCGCTCCGAGGCGGCACTGATGTCGCCCAGGTGTCTCGGGCCGCCAAGCTTCCGGGCCCGGCTCAACATCCGGTCGATGTCCCGGTCGTGATGGGACGGGTCGTGATGGAACAGCGAGAGCCGCTGGGCGCCGGCTTCGGCCGCCACCTGCACCGCGTAGGCGACGGTGGAATGGCCCCAGTCCGACATGAGCATGAATTCATCGTCGGTGTACTGGGCGTCGTGGATCACCAGATCGGCGCCCTCACAGAGTTCGAGAACCTCGTCGGGGACCGAACGGCGATCGAGCGGTGCCTGGTGATCGGGGAGATAGGCCAGCGACTTTCCGTCTGCCTCGATCCGGAAGCCGAGGGTGCGGCCCCGGTGCGGCACCGGGCGGGCCTTGACTTTGATGGCGCCGAAGGTCATGTCGTCCGACCCGTCGACATCGTGGAATCGGAGCTCGCCCCGGAACTCGCCCATGTGGATCGGGAAGAACGGAGGCTGCACCGCCCGGGAGAGCACGTCTTTGAGGGTCCCGCCGTCCTGGGCCGGGCCGTAGACATCGAGGACGGCTCCCGGCACCCGCAGCGGAGTGAAGAAGGGAAGGCCCAGAATGTGGTCGTAGTGGAGGTGGGTGAGGAGGGCGGTGGCCTCCAACGGGAGCCCGGAGATACGCAACGGCCGCTCGAGCATCTCACCCAGGGCGCGGAGTCCCGTCCCCAGGTCGAGGATGAGCGGCGGCTCGTCTTCCACCTCCACCAGAACGCACGAGGTGTTCCCCCCATAACGGCGATGTTGGTCGGACGAGCACGGGCAGGAGCCCCGGGTGCCGAAGTAGGTAACTTTCACCGAGAGAGCACGCTACTCGCCGTGCCGTCAACACGGCGCTCGTCACCGGCGGGATGGCAGGCACCGGACTACCCTCCGCTTTATGGACCAACATACGATCACCGCCAACGGCGTCGAGTTTTCCTACCTCGCCGATGGGCCGGCGGATGGGCCCCTGGCCCTCTGCCTACACGGGTTCCCCGACACCGCCCATTCCTGGAGACACCTGCTGCCCCGACTGGCCGACGCCGGATACCGAGCGGTGGCGCCGTTCATGCGGGGGTACGCGCCCACCGCGGTGCCCGACGACGGCAGGTTCGACACCGGCACGCTGGCCCTCGACGCCTGCGGACTCCACCAGGCCCTGGGCGGTACCGGGGAGGCGGTGATCATCGGTCACGACTGGGGGGCCTTCGCCACTTACGGCGCGGCCGGCCACCAACCGGAGAGGTGGCGTCGGGTGGTGACCGCGGCGGTCGCCCCCCAGGCCTCCATGGCCGCCGGCTTCTTCACCTTCGACCAACTCAAGCGCAGTTGGTACGTCTTCTTCTTCCAGACGGCGATGGCCGAATACGCAGTCGGCCTCGACGACTACGCGTTCATCGATCGGCTGTGGGCCGACTGGTCCCCCGGGTATGACGGGACCAAGGACGCAGCACGGGTGAAGGAGGCCCTCGGGACTCCGGAGAATCTCACCGCCGCCATCTCCTATTACCGGTCGATGTTCGCCGGGGCCCCGGAGAACACCGACGCCGCCGCCGCCCAGAGCGCCTCGGGAAGGCCGGGGCCCCAGCCGACCCTGTATCTCCATGGCGCCGATGACGGCTGCATGGGCATCGACACCATCGGTCCGGTGCTCGACTTCCTGGCTCCGGGCTCGGAGTTGGTGGTGGTGCCGGGTGCCGGCCACTTCCTCCACGTGGAGAAGCCCGACGAAGTCAACGATCACATTCTGCGGTTTCTGGCTGGCTAGGGAAGCCGGAGCCGGCCGGGGCCGAGCCCCACGACCATCCCCTCGGCCATCAACCCGGCCGCCACCCGCGCGGCCCGCTCCGGCTGACCCGGCCACCCCATGATCTCGGGGAGGTCAACCTCCCGGACCGGACGTACCCGCAGCGCATCGATGAGCCGACCCCGCCCCTGGCGATCGGAGCCGGCGAAGACGGTCTGGCGAGTCGACACCCCCGCCGATCCCCGAGCCGGATCCGGAGTCGAGCGACCGCTCGCCCACCATCGGCACCGCTTCCGGATCGGACAGTCATCGCACACCGGATTGCCGGCCAGACAGACGGTGGCGCCCAGGTCGAGCAGGGCCTGGTTGAACTCCCACGCCCGCCGGGCCGGAACCATGGTGTCAACCAGGGACTGAGCGCGCCCCGGTGTCAACGTCTGACCGGCAGCCGCCCGCGACAGGATCCGCCCGGCGTTGGTGTCCACCACCCCGATCTCCACTCCGAACGAGAAGGCCAACACCGCTCGGGCGGTGTAGGGCCCCACCCCGGGCAGGGCCAGAAGCTCGGACAGCTCGCCGGGGACCTCGCCGGCGTGGCTGTCGACCATCACCCGAGCCGCCTGGTGGAGACTCCCGGCCCGCCGGTTGTAGCCCAGGCCCTGCCAGGCCCGCAGGACGTCCCCCAGCGAGGCGGCGGCACAGGCGGACGGGGAGGGAAACCGACGCAGGAAGGCCCGGTAGGCGGGTTCCGCCCGGGACACCTGGGTCTGCTGGAGCATCACCTCACTGACCAGCACCGCCCACGGGTCCCGGGTCGCGCGCCACGGCAGGTCCGGCCGTCTCGACGAAGCCGCGGCGGCGCCGTGGTCGTCGGCGGTGCCCCAGTCGGCGATGGCCCGTCCCATGGCCCGGAGCTGCTCCGGGCGCCGCCGGGTGGGCGGGATCACCCGATGGCTAGCCCCAAGCGCCGTCGTCATAAGGGAAGCGCCGGGCTGGTGCGGCGGCGCGCTTCCAGATCATGACCTTTCGCCGGAAGAAACACACCTCGTCCCCGTGCTGATTGAACGCTTTGGTCTCCACCGTCACGATGCCGCGGTCGTCACGGGATTTCGACTCGACCTTGTCGATCACCTTCGTCTCCGCATAGATGGTGTCGCCGTGAAAAGTCGGTGACCGATGGATCAGCGACTCGACCTCGAGGTTGGCGATCGCCGCCCCGCTGACATCGGGGACGCTCATCCCCAGAGCCAGCGAATAGACCAGGTTGCCGACCACCACGTTCTTTCCCTGGACGGTTTCGTGCTCGGCGAACCACCTATTGGTGTGGAGCGGGTGGTGGTTCATGGTGATCATGCAGAACAGGTGGTCGTCGGCCTCGGTGATCGTCTTTCCCGGCCAGTGCCGGTAAATGTCCCCGGGCTCGAACTCCTCGAAATAGCGGCCGAAGGGCCGGTCATAGATGGTCATGGGAGCAGGAGTGTACCGATCGAGTGGGTCACGCCGCCTCCGGCGCCGGGCGGGTGGTGAAGCCCAGGAGCCAATCCGATTGCGAGTCGCCGTCGATGGCCATCCGCCAGGTGTACCGGGTCCCGGGGACCAGTGGCAGCGGCCCGAGGTTGACGGCCAGGGCCACGTCGATGGGCGAGCCCTCCGGGATCCCCGGGGGCCTCCCGACGGTGAACTCGCCCCGCACCTCGACCGGGTGTTCTCCCTCCGGTGTCTGGACCAGCACCGGGCGCCCGTCGGCATCTTCCAAGAACAGCTCCCAGTGGTGGGAGGTCTCGGCCTCGTTCCAGGCGACATCGATCTTGAGGGCGATGGCGGAGGGGACCGGATCGGGGCCCGTCATGCTCCACCCCCCGCCGAGGATGTACAGCTTTCCGTCGGCAACCTGGGCCGAATCGCACAACATCATGGTGACCTTCACGAGAGTCGAGGCTATCGGCTTCCCCGCCGCGGCTTGTTCGCGCACCGGGATCGGGTGAGTGCGGGCGGGCCGACCCGGTGGGGCGGCGTTGGGCCGGCTTCGGGCCGGCCGTTGGGGCGGCTTCGGGCCGGCCGGTGGGGCGCGGCGTTGGGGCGGCGTTGGGCCGGCGTTGGGCCGCCACCGGGCGAGGTCAGGGCCGGGCCGACCCGGTGGCGGATAGCGTGGGCGGATGGAGATGCGGGGTCTTCGCGACGACGTGTACCGACGGCCTCTGGCCACCGCGCTCGACCGGCTGGGCCTGGGTGCCGGATGGACCTGCGTGGATGTGGGAGCCGGCGGCGGCGACGTGTCGGTGGCACTGGCCGAGATCGTCGGCCGGGACGGGCGGGTCTACGCCGTCGACAGCGACCCCGAGGCCCGTGACGAAGTCGCCAAAGCCGCGGCGGCCCACAGCCAGGTGCTGGCCATCACTCAGGCCGGCGAGGATCTCCGTCTGCCCGAACCTGTCGACTTGGCCTTCTGCCGCTTCCTGCTGCTGCACGTGGTCGACCCCGCGGTGGTGCTGGGCCGGATGGCCGCCGCCGTGCGTCCCGGGGGTTGGGTGGTGGCCCAGGAGCCGATCACCTCCGCCGGCCGGATCAACGGTGAGCCGTTCTCGATGCCGGACGCCCTCCACCCCGACATCGGCGCCCTGCTGCCCGCCTTGGCCCGACAGGCCGGGCTGGTCACCGTCGACACCTGGGCCGAGGCCCCGGCCGGGGCCGGGCCCGGGCCGGTCGCCGACTACATCACCCTGCTGACCGAGGTGAATCCGGGTGACGACCCGGTGGTGTTGCCGCCGCTGGTCACCGTGGTCGCCCAAGTTCGCCGCGACTGACGTCGCCCGCGGGAGGTCCGCCGAGGTGGTTTCCGCCCGGTGGCCGCCGGGCCGAGCGGGTATCGGGGGATCGGTAACCTGGCTGCGTGCCCAGCGAATCCCTCCCCACGCCCGACCTCGAAGCCGCCGTCCAGGCGATCGCCGTCGCCACCTCCGTCGTCAGTGCCGGAACGACCGCCCTCGGGACCGAGGGTGGCCCGGATGTCGCCCAGGTTCTGGCCTACGACCTGGCCCACGCCGCCTCGTCGGTACGGACGGCCGAAGCCGTGCTCGGCTACGGGGCCCACGGCGACGTCGAAGCCCGGATCGCCTGCGCCTTCGCCGCCGATGCCATCGCCGACCTGGCCTCCCGGACCGTCGGTCGGGAAGCTGCCTGGGGGATCGCCCCCGATTGGATGGCTCCGACCACCGAGTTCGTCACCACCTTCCGCGACCCGGCGTTTCTGGCCTCCCTGGCCCGGCAACCGGGTGATCGCCACCTGGATGCCGACTTCGAACTGGTGCGCGAGACCTTCCACCGATTCGCCGAGGAGCAGATCCGGCCCCGAGCGGAGCACATCCACCGGGCCAATACCGACATCCCCGAGGAGATCATCTCCGGCATGGCCGAGATGGGTGGATTCGGCATGTCGGTCCCCGAGGAGTACGGCGGGTTCGCCACCGGGGGCGAAAGTGACTACATGGGCATGGTCGTCGCCACCGAAGAGTTGTCGTGGGGCTCGCTGGGAGCCGGCGGTTCGCTCATCACCCGGCCGGAGATCCTCACCCGCGCCCTGGTCTACGGGGGGACGGAGGAACAGAAGCAGCGCTGGTTGCCGCGTCTGGCCACCGCCGAGGTGATGGGGGCGGTGGCGGTGACCGAGCCCGACTTCGGGTCGGACGTCGCCGGGGTGATGACCATGGCCGCCCGGGCCGAGGGCGGTTGGCTGATCAACGGGGTCAAGACCTGGTGCACGTTCGCGGCCCGGGCCGACGTGCTGATGCTGCTGGCCCGCACCGATCCCGACAAGTCGAAGGGGCATCGCGGCCTCTCCCTGTTCCTGGTCGAGAAGCCGCAGGGTGAGGGTCACGGATTCGTCTTCGCCCAGGAGCCGGGCGCCGACGGGCGCCCGGCCGACTCGTCGGGTCGCATGGAGGGCCGGGCCATCGACACCATCGGGTACCGGGGCATGCACTCCTACGAAGTCGCCTTCGAAAGCTGGTTCGTGCCCGACGCCGACCTGGTCGGCGGGGAGGAGGGGCTGGGCCGGGGCTTCTACCTCCAGATGCAGGGCTTCGAGAATGGTCGGCTGCAGACCGCGGCCCGGGCCCTCGGGGTGATGCAGGCCGCCTACGAAGCGGCGCTGGACTACGCCGAGAACCGTCGGGTGTTCGGGTCGCCCATCGTCGACTACCAGCTGACCGAAGTGAAGCTGGCCCGGATGGCGGTGCTCATCCAGTCCGCCCGGCAGTTCTCCTACGAAGTGGCCCGGCTGATGTCCAAGGGGGAAGGTGCCCTCGAGGCGTCGATGATCAAGGCCTATGTCTGCCGGGCGGCCGAGTGGGTGACCCGGGAGGCACTGCAGATCCACGGCGGCATGGGCTACGCCGAGGAGTACGCGGTGAGCCGCTATTTCGTCGACGCCCGGGTGCTGTCCATCTTCGAGGGGGCCGACGAGACGCTGGCCCTCAAAGTCATCGCCCGGGGGCTGCTGGCTCGGGCCAAGGCCTGACCCGGCGTGACGAGCCTCCGCCTTCCCCGACCCCCTTCCCCCACCGAGGAGATGCCATGAGTAACGACTACCCCTACGCGGGCAGATTCGATGTGAATCGCTCCCTGCCCGAATCCGGGCGTCCCCGGGGCGAGGTGCTGGCCGAGCTGGCCACCATGGCCAAGGAGGAAGACGCCTTCTGGGAGACCGGCAAGTGCTCGGGCACCATGTACTGCGGGGACCACGACCACTACGCGTTCCTGACCGAGGCCTTCGGGCTCTACGCCCATGTCAACGCCCTCCAGCGCGACATGTGCCCGAGCTCGACCCGGTTCGAGGGCGAGATCATTGCCATGGTCCTCGATCTCTTCCACGCCGAGGCGGTCACCGACACGGAGCCGGTGGGCATGCTGACCAGCGGAGGAACCGGCAGCATCTGCCACGCGGTACTGGCCTACCGGGAGTATGCCGGCCAGCCGCGGGGGGTCACCCGCCCGAACCTGGTCAAGCCGGAGACCGCCCACCCCGCCTTCGACAAGGCGTGCCACCTCTTCGGGGTCGAACTGCGCCGAGTGCCCGTCGACCCGATCACCACCCAGGTCGACGTCGCCGCCGTCGCCGACCTCATCGACGACCAGACGATCGCCATCGTCGGATCCGCCTGCAACTACGGGTATGGCACCGTCGACCCGATCGCCGAGCTCGGCCAACTGGCCCTCGAGAAGGGGGTCGGCCTCCACGTCGACGGGTGTCTGGGGGGGTTCATCCTGCCCTTCGGACAGGAGCTCGGGTACGACATTCCCCTTTTCGACTTTCGGGTCCCCGGGGTGACCAGCATCTCCGCCGACACCCATAAATACGGTTACGCACTGAAGGGCACCTCGACCCTGCTGTTCCGGGACAAGGCGATCCGCAACTCGCAGTACTTCTTCCTCACCGACTGGAGCGGGGGCAAGTACACCTCGCCGGGCATGGACGGTTCCCGCTCCGCCGGTCTGTTGGCGGCGACCTGGGCGTCCCTGGTGCAGCTGGGCCGGGCCGGGTACCGGGGCTACGCCAAGGAGATCTTCGAGACCGCCGAGCGGATGAAGCGCGCCGTAGTCTCGCATCCCGAGTTGCGGATCCTCGGCAGCCCGACGTTCCTGTTCAGCTTCACCTCCGACGAGTTCGACGTCTATCACGTGAACGACTTCATGCGCGGACGCGGATGGCGCTTCAACGGCCAGCAGTACCCGAACGCCCTCCACATGGCCGTCACCCGGCCGCAGACCCAGAGCGGCCTGGCCGACGTCTTCGAGACCGACCTGGCCGACGCCGTCGTCTTCGCCAAGCAGCATGCCGGTGAGGCTCCGAAGTCGGGGGCCATCTACGGGGGCGTGGCCGGCGGCATGACCGACGAGGCCGACGAGTTCATCAAGATGGTGATGGCCCAGATGCTCGACACCCAGCAGGCCGTTCCCGGGGCGTGACCGCCGGTGGTGACGACGAAAGCCCGCTCCGGCAACTGATCGACGCTGGAGCCGGCGAGGCGCGCTTCACCATCACCCCGCCGTCATTCGCTGCCGACCTTCCCGACGTCGGCGGCCTGCTGGCCGGGGCCTCCGAGGTCGACATCACCCCGCCGCCGGGCATGCCCAAAGCCGGGTTCTCCAAGAATGCCCACGACGGCAACGGGTTCCGCAACCGGCTCCGGGCCCGCGTCCTCCATCTCCGGGCCGGCCGGGTGTCGCTGGCCCTCGTCCAACTCGATCTGCTGAGCGGATCCTCTCTGCTGCAACACCTGGTGGCCGGGGCGGTGGCCGGATCCACCGACGTCCGCCTGAGCGGTCTGTTCATCGGCGCCACCCATACCCATGCCGGACCTGGCCAGTTCGACGCCTCGGAGTTCTACAACCGGTTTGCCTCCAATCGCCCGGGATTCGATCCGGCCTGGACCCAATTCCTGGCCGACCGGATCGCCGGTGCGGTGGTCGACGCGGTCAACACCCGGGTCCCGGGACGGGTCGGAGTGGGCCGGACCGAGGTGTGGGGCCTCACCCGCAACCGGTCACTCGACCCCTACCGCCGCAACCAGACGGTGTCCGACAAGCGGCTCGATCCCCAGAGGAAATTCGCCGCCGTCAACCCCTGGCTCCACCTGGTCCGGGTCGACGCCCGGGCCGACGACGGCGGACTCCACCCGTTGGCGGCCATGACGGTGTTCTCGGTGCACGGGACCGGCATCAGCCACCACTGTCACGAGTACCACGCCGACCTCTGGGCCTATCTCCACGACGAGCTGGCCCGGCGAGTGGAGCGGTCCACCGGATGCCGCCCGGTGATCGGGGCCATCGAGGGCACCCACGCCGACTGTGCCCCGGCCATCCGATTCGGTCGGGCCGGGTTCCTCGAGGCCGAGCGGGTCGGCCGGGGCATCGGGGCCGAGGCCGCCCAACTCTACGACCGGATGGAGGGGGAGCTCTCCGACCGGGTCTCGCTGGCGGCCGGGATACGGGAGCTCGACCTCGACAACGGCGGGGACGTCATCGCCGACCACCGCCTGGCCCCGCCCCTTCTCGGCGCCTCCCAGGTGGCCGGGGCCAAGGAGAACACCACCCCGGCATTGCACCTGATCCCCCCGTTCCGGGCCGGCTACCCGAAGCCGTTCTCGAAACGACGGGCACACGGGGCCAAGTGGGTGCTCGGCTCCCGTCGATTGCAGCCACTCATCCTGCCGACCCCGGACTTCCCCCGGGTGCTCACCATCCAGGTGCTGCGGATCGGCGACGCCACCATGGTGGGCGCCCCCTTCGAGATCACGGTGGAAGCCGGGCGGCGGATCGCTGAAGCGGTGGAGGGTGTCGGTGTCAGGGGTGGTGGGGTCGGTGTGGGTGTTGGCGGTGGTGTCACCATCGTCTCCTCGGTGGCCAACGGGTACTGCGGGTACTGCACCACCGCCGAGGAGTACAGCCGCCAGTACTACGAGGGCGGCCACAACCTTCACGGGCCGGCCACCCAGGGGTGGCTGGCCGCTCAGGCCGTCCGTCTGGCCGAGGAGGTGGCCGCAGCTCCGACCGGCTACGTCAGCCATCTGCTCCCGGAACGGAAGTTCTCACTGTCCGTCCGCCACTACCTCCCGGGACCCGTGGCTGGCGCCCCGACCTGGAGGCGGGCTCTGGCGCCCGCCGAATTCCACGACGGGGCCCGAGAGGACCCTGACCGGTGGGAGTTCCGTTTCCTCGACGCTCCCCCGGGCGACTTGCATTGGCACGAGCCCTTGGCCCGGGTCGAGGGCGAGGACGCCCGCCTGGGCTGGGTGACGGTAGAGGACGACCAGCGGGTCAGCCTCGGCGTTGTCCACCAGGGCCGGAGCAGAACCGATGGTGGCCACAGCTACGCGGCTCGCTGGTACGACCCGTGGGTGGGCGCCGGGCGGCGCCACCGGTTCGTGATCCTGGCCAACAGCGGGCGCCCCGAACTGGCGTCCGATCCGTTCGACTGAGTCGAGCGCAAACCGGGGTCCCCTCTGCGAGCATGAGGGCTGTGGCCATCGACGACGCACCGCCGAAAGAGATTCCCCCGCTCATCGGGATCGAACGAGACCGGCTGCTCGAACTTCTCGGCGGCCTGGGCCCGGCCGACTGGGGGAAGCCGACCCCCTGTCCGGAGTGGACCGTCGTCGAGCTCGCCTGCCATCTGGTCGGAGTCGATCTCAGCAGCCTGTCCCGGAATCGGGACGACCACATCGGAACGGTTCCATCCGCCGGATTGAGCGAGGCCGGGTTCATCGAGTGGATCGACGACCTTCAGATAGCATGGGTGCGCGCCGCTCGGCGGCTGAGCCCCCGGGTTGTGGTCGACCTGCTGGCCTGGAGCGGGCCACAACTGGTGGACATGTTCGGGCACGAGGACCCGGCCGCCCGTCTGGCCCACGTCTCCTGGGCCGGCCCGGATCCGCTCCCCTTGTGGCTCAACCAGCTGCGCGAGCTCTCGGAATACTGGATCCACCGTCAACAGCTCCTCCAGGCCCTCGGCCTGCCCGCCGACCTGCGCCCGGATCTGGTCGGTCCGGTACTCGACGGCTTGCGCTGGGCCTACCCGTTCCGGCTCGGCGAGGTTCCAGTGGCTTTCGGCGACACCGTCGTGATCACCATCGACGGCCCCTACGCCGCCACGTGGTCGCTGGTGGCAGCCGAGTCGGGGTGGGTCTTCAGTGACGGGCCCGGGGCCCGGGTCGTGGCCACTCTCTCGATGACCACCGACCAGGCCTGGAGATTGTTGACCAACAACCTGCCGGCCGCTGGTCGGGCCCAACTGGCGGCCTCCGGGGACCGCCGGATCCTGGACGCCGTCCTCCGGACCCGGGCCATCATCGGGGCTCCAAACTGATCCCTCGAGGTGGTCGGCGGTAACCAGTGGGTAGCGGGGAGGAGGCGACCGCAACTCGCCGAGGGGGGATGACCGATCCCCGGCCTCCGGCCGTACACTGCAGATATGTATTACGCCCACGGTTCGTGGATCGCCCTGGTGATCTTCGCCGGGCTCTTCGCGTTGCGGGCCCTTTCCTCTCAGCGCCGCCGCGGGCAGTACCGCGGGCCTGCGATGCCCAAGAGCTCCCTCACCAGAATCGAGCCCGGAGGTCCGCCAGTCACCCCGCCGAGCGTCCCGGATCCGAACCACACCGGCACCGCCCCCGGCTGGTTCCGGGATCCCTTCTTCAAGCACGACCATCGCTACTGGTCGGGAACCGAGTGGACAGAGCACGTCAACGACAACGGGGCCCCGGCCGTCGATCCACCGCCGTCAAAGTCGGACTCACCTCAGTAGGCCCCCGGCCCCGGCCCCCGGCCGCCGGTTGACGGCAGACGGCGGACGGCGGACGGTCGCCAGCGGACGGCGGACGGCGGACGGTCGCCGGATGTCTCGTCACGCGGTTCAGCCCGGCCGGACCCGCCGTCGAATCACCAGCAGGGCGACGCCGTTGGGTGGTGGCGGTCGGAAGGCGGAGCGCGGGATCGAGACACCGATGCCCACCTCGAACTGTCGAAGCCATCGACCGGACCCCGGACCGTGGCCGGAGGCCCAGCGCTGGGCCACATGCCACGGGACCACCAGGTCAGCCCGGACCAGACGGCTACCCGGCGCCACCAATCGGCCCAACAGCGCGGCGGTGACGCCGAACGGAGGGTTGGCCACGACCCGGAACGGATGACGGGGCAACCGAAGATCGGCGGCGTCGGCCATCACCACCTTGACCGGATCGCGGTCGAATCGCACTCGCAACATCGCTGCCCGCTTGGGATGCAGCTCGACCGCCACCACCCGGGCGCCACAGGTCACCAGCGAAGAGGTGATGGCTCCGGTCCCGGCGCCAACATCCAGCACCAGATCGTCCGGCCCGACCCCCGCCTCGGCGACGATCCGCGCAGCCCACCGGCTATCGAGCTGGTGCCATCCCCAGCGTGCCCCCGACTTCGAGGACACGACGACGCGCCATCATGCACATGGTCACGGCGAGAGTGTACGGCAACGGGAAGGCCGGGCGCGGCGCCGCCATCAGCGGCGGCAACGCAGCCGCGCCGATTCAGTCCTTCGAGCGGCTGAGCCCGGCGCGCTCGCCCCGGACCACGAACTTGGTGGCCATCTTGCGGGAAGCCTCGTCGATCATCTCGTCCCCGAACATCACCGCGCCGGTCCGATCGTCCTCGGTGGCCTTCCGGTAGGCGTCGAGGATGTCCCACGCCTTGTCGAACTGTTCCTGGGTGGGCGAGTAGACCTCGTTCAGCACCCCGACCTGGTCGGGGGTCAACGCCCACTTGCCGTCGTAGCCCAGCACCCGGGTCCGCTGCGAGAATTCCCGCAACGAGTCGAGTTCCCGGATCTTCAGGAACGGCCCGTCGATGACCTGCAAGCCATTGGACCGCCCGGCCATCAGGATCTTCGAGAACACGTAGTTGAAGTGGTCGCCCGGGTACTCGGGGATGGCCACCCCGCCGGTCAACACCGGCATCTCCATCGACGCCGCGAAGTCGGCCGGCCCGAAGATGATCGTCTCCAGCCGGGGGGATGCCGCGCAGATCTTCTCGACGTTGATCAGCCCGGTGGTCGTCTCGATCTGGGCTTCGATGCCGATATGGCCGACCGGGAGCCCGCTCTTCTTCTCCACCTGGGAGAGCAGCAGGTCGAGGGCGACCACCTCGGCGGCCCGCTGGACCTTGGGCAGCATCACCTCATCGAGGCGCTCCCCGGCGTTGCCGACGACTTCGATGACGTCGCCGTAGGTCCACTCGGTGTCCCAGGCGTTGATCCGCACGCACAGCACCCGGTCGTCCCAGGCCAGGTTCTTGATGGCGTCGGCCACCTTCGCCCGGGCGTTCTCCTTCTCCAACGGAGCCACCGAGTCCTCGAGGTCGAGAAAGCTCATGTCGGCCGGCACCGAGGGGGCCTTGGACAGGAACTTCTCGTTCGACCCGGGAGTGGAGAAACACGATCGGCGGGGCAGGTAACGGGAGCGTTCGGACATGCCCAGATGGTACGGCCATCGTCGGGAACCGCCAAACCGGGGACCCCGGCCCTCGCCGGATCGCCCACCTACAGTGGGCCCATGAGCCGCGCCGACCGCCCCGACACCGCCGACCGTCGGGGCAAGGCGGCCCGTCGCCTCGCCGCCGCGCTCGAACCGGTAGTGGGCCAGGTCTACTTCGCCGGCGAATGCCACCAGGAGTACGAGAAGCTCGGTTTCTCCGCCAGCCCCTTCACCCTCGACACCGGCGTCCAGCTTCCCGACGGCCCGGCCTACTTCACCAGCCGCGGGTCGTGCCTGGGCCAGGTCCCCGGCGAGCTGGTGGCCGCCGCCTTCGGTGTCTTCAATCCCGAGGCCGTGATCCCGGCGGTGCAGTTCGGCTGGACGCGCTGCGACGCCCCGACCATCGCCTCGGCCCGGACCCGGGGGGCCACCGCCCAGCTGACCCGGATCCTGGGCGATCGCCCCGAGGGCATCGACCGGGTCACCGAGCTTCTCCGCCGGGCCGCCGCCCCCCTCCGGCCGGAAGGGCGCCCGCTCTACGCCGGGCTGTTGAGCCTCGGTGCCCCCGGAGACCCGATGGGAGACATGTGGCGGGCCGGCGACCTCCTGCGCGAGTTCCGGGGTGACGCCCACACCGCCGCCTGGACGTCGGCCGGGTTCGACGCCACCGAGATCGGACTGCTGACCGAGCGCTACTGGGGCCTCGAGCCTCGCACCTACGTCCGGACCCGGGCGTGGTCGGACGACCAGCTCGGAGCGGCCGAGGACCGGCTGCGCTCGCGGCGCCTGATCGACGACAACGGCCTGACCGACGAGGGCCGGGCGCGGCGGGAGGCGGTCGAGATCGCCACCGATGATCAGTGCGGCCCGGCGGTGGCCGCCGTCGGGGAGGACCTGTCCGAGCTGTTGGCCGGGCTGGAACCCTGGGGGGCCGCCATCCGGGCCGCCGGTGGCTATCCCCCTAGCGGGCCCCACGACCTGGCTCCGAAGGAACCGCCGTCGCCGCCGTCGCCGCCGGCGTCACGCCCATCACGCCGGTCACGCCCGTCACGCCGGTCACGCCGGTAGCAGGAGGCGCCGGATCGGCCTGCAGGTCGGCCGGTATCAGCTGCTCGGACAGCAACCGGTCGAACCGGGCCGGATCCCCACCCACGAACGTTCGGCACAATGGCAGCCCTTCCACGTAGCAGGTGAGGTACGCCCGCCAGGTCGGATGGGTGAGGAACTCGACGGCCTTGGACGCCCGGTCGTTCGACAGCAACCCCCACCGGGCCACCTCGTCGACCACCGTGTCGACGTCGGCCCCGTCCTCGTGGAGCCGGAACGCGGCATTCTGGCGCACCGCCCCGAGGGCCTCGCCCGCCTCCGACACCGCCGCCACCACCTCGGGGTCGTAGCGGAGGCCCAGCGGTCGCAGGTGCCCGGCCACCACCGCTTCCGGTCGCCGGCCGACGATCACTTCGAGCCCGAGGTCGGCCAGCCCCTCGGCCAGCAGGCACTGCGGGGTCCCGACCAGAAAGATCGACTCCTCCCACCACTGGCGGTGACGCACCAGCCCCACCTCTTTGCGGGTGTGCTCGGTGTGGTGCCCCGGATACGACTCGTGGGCCACCAGGTGGGCGAGGCTGGTCGACAGCACCGGCAGGTCGGTGTTCACCGCCACCCGGCTCTGCAGGCCGCCGAGGTAGTAGTTGAATCCCGACCACGGCTGGTTGTTGACCAGCTCGAACTCGGCGTGCTCGCCCTCCGGCAACCCGAACAGGGAGCGGGTCCGGTCCCGGAAGTCCTCGGCCAACGAGTCGATGGCGGGCCGGAGGGTGTCGGTGGGCACGGCGTGGGCCTCCCTCCAGGTGACCAGCCGCTCGGCCAGTGGACCGCCACCCGGGAGCACCTCGTCCAACTGCCGGTGGGCGTCCTCGAAGATGCCCTCGTCGACCCGGCTCGGCCGGATCCCGTAACACGCCTCGACCTCGTCGGCGTAGCCGATGGCCTCGCCGGCCAGCTTCCGGGCGGTGGTCATCAGCCCGATCACCTGGGCCCGCAGCCACCGACGTCGGGCCGGAGCCGCCCCGTCGTCCGGCAGGACACCACCCACGACCTGGGAAGAACCGTCCAGCGCGGCCCCGGCGTCGATGTCGGCAAGAAGCGCTCTCGCCGCCGCCACCAGCCGCTCGGGCGGTTGCACCGGTTCCCGGTCGGCCGTCTGGGCCCGGGCCGGAGGTCCGTAATAGGCGTCCACCATCCCGTCGATGTGCCGTCCCAGCCGGAGACCGAGGGTCAGGTACCGGTCGACCAACCCCGCGTCTCCGGGTGCCGCCATGGCGCCCGCCTAGCCCAGTTGCTCGCGGAAGAAGGCCACGGTGCGGTCCCAGAGCAGGGCGGCCGCCTCGGGGTTGTAGGCCTCGGGACGGTCCTCGTTGAAGAAGGCGTGACCGGCACCGGTGTAGAAGTGGAACTCGGCCGGCACGCCGACATCGCGCAGCTGCGCCTCGAGCTGCCGGGTGCTCTCGGGGGTGAAGTAATCGTCGTCGGCGCCGATGTGGCCCAACACCGCCGCGGTCATCTTCGAGTAGTCGGGCTGGGCGTCGGGCCACGGGATGAGCCCGTACGCCGGAACCACCGCTTTCACCGCGTCGGGGCGTTGGGTGGCGAGCACCAGCGCCAGTCCCCCGCCCATGCAGAACCCGATGACGCCGATCTCGCGGCGACCGGTGCGCCGGATGAGTTCGTCCACCCCGCCGCTCAGGTCCTTGGCGGTGGTGTCCATCTTCAGCGCCATCATCTCCTTGCCGGCGTCATCCGGCTCGGTGAGCGGAACCGCGGTCCCGTGATAGAGGTCGGGGGCCAAGGCGGTGAAACCGGCTTCGGCGAACCGGTCGCAGGTGCGTTTGATCTGATCGACCAGTCCCCACCACTCCTGAATGACGATGATCCCCGGCCCGGACTCGGCGCCGCCGGACGGGACGGCCAGATACCCCGGCGCAGTCTTTCCGTTACTGGCAAATTCGATGATCTCACCCATGCCCCGACCCTACCCGGGTCCATTTGTTGACCGCATGGTCGATTGCGTTTGTTGGCGTTCGTTCGCGTTTGTTCGCAATTTTTTCGCGTTCTCCTTTCGTTTTCTTTATTGGCGATGGCCATCGGGACGTGGCCGACGACGGTGGCCGAAAGCGGCTCGGAGCCTGCGTTTTTGCCGCCGGTCCGCGCGGGTGGACCGGTGTTGCCCCTGGGTTGCGAGTGGCTTCATCGACAGGGAAACGGGATCGCAACGGGAGGCGGCCGTATACGACGAAATGGCGCCATCTGCCATCAATCGGAATTTCCGATATCGCAGGTCAGAGCAGCAAAGCGAGGGAGTGTCCTTGTGCCTATGTCGCGGATGGACTAAAACGTACGACGTTATGACTCACGCCGAGCAGTACTCGACGTCCGAGCCAGGTGCCCCGAAACAGGCACGCACGAGGTCCCGTGGGCGGGTCGGTGCGGTGCTCGCACTGGCCGTCACAACCGGAATCACGGCACTGGTTGTGGTGCCCCCGCGCCTCGCTTCGGCCGACCAAATCTCTGATGCCCAGGCCCAGGCCTCGGCTCTCACCGCCAAGATCGCGGCCGAACAGCAGCAGATCCAGTCGTTGACCTCCCAGTACGACACGGCCAGCTACAAGGTGTCGCAACTCAACGCCCAGATCGCCGCGAGTCAGGCTCAGCTGGCCAAGGACCAGGCCGAGGTCAGCAAGGACCAGAACGAGCTCAAGAGCCATGCGGTGGCCGACTACATGAGCAACGGCACCAGCAACCAGTTCACCCAGATGTTCACCGGTGACAACAATGCGGCCGGCATCCACAACGAGTACTCGGCCATCGCATCGGGCAACGTGACCAACACGGTCGACCAGCTGCACACCGCACAGACCCAGCTGAAGGCGCAACAGGACGCCCTGCAGCAGCAGCAGTCCCAGGCCACCTCGGAAGCCAACGCGGCGTCATCCGCCAAGAACCAGGCCAGCCAGTTGGCCGCGTCCGACGCCTCGGCACTGGACGGCGTCAACGCCAACATCAAGAATTTGGTCGCCCAGCAGCAGGCGGCGGCGGCCGCCGCGGCCGCCCAGGCCGCCCAGGCCAAGGTGGTTGCCGCGCAACAGGCGCAGGCTTCAGCTCAAGCCGCCGCCCGGTCCAGCTCGAGTAGTGCCGGTGCCGGTGCCGGTGCCGGTGCCGGTGGCGGTGGCGGTGGCGGTGGCGGTGGCGGTGGCAGCGTCAACCTCAGCCCACCTCCCCCGACCTCCAGTGGCGCCGCGGGTGCGGTGCAGGCGGCCCAGGGTGAGATCGGCGTTCCCTATGAGTGGGGCGGAACCACTCCGGCCGGCTTCGACTGCTCGGGTCTGGTGATGTGGGCCTACGGGCAGGTCGGGATCAGCCTTCCCCACTATTCGGGGGCGCAGTACGACGACACCACCCACATCCCGCTGGGCGACATCGCTCCCGGTGACCTGCTGTTCTACGGTCCTGGCGGGAGTGACCACGTCGCCATGTACATCGGTGGCGGCATGATGGTCGAGGCGCCCTACACCGGAGCCTCGGTCTGGGACACCCCGATGCGCACCGGTGACGGCTTCGTCGGAGTCGGACGAGTCGCTTAGCCGTCCCCCGGAGCTCGGCCCTGGTCGTGGGCGGTGAGTTCCTCCGGCGGTAGCTTCCCCTCGGCCCCCCTGTCTCCCTCGGCCCCCGGGACGCGGGGCCCGGGTGGGCGGCCGAACCGGAACGACAACGCCGGGCGCCCGGCCTGCACCACCATCGCCTGACCCGATTCATCGCCGGTGAGACAGCCGATCACCGCGTCCGCCACCGCTCTCGGATCGATGAGGGGGAAGCCGCTGTCTTCCAGCAACTGACGAGCGTCATCGATCAACGGCGTGTCCACCAGGCCCGGGCAGACGGCGTTGATGGTGATGTGCTTCTCGCCCAACTGGGGCGCCAGGGCCCGCACCAGCCCGACCACCGCCGACTTGGTCAGCGCGTAGATCGGGTCGGGTGAATACCCGATGAGGCCGGCCAGAGACGCGGTGGCGACGATCGCCCCGCCGCCCCGGTTCGCCATGGCCGGCACCAGGGCCCGAATGCCGAACGTGACCCCGTCTACGTTCACCCCGAGGGCCCGACGGTACTGCGCGTCGGTCAGCGCGGTGATGTCGGCCTCTCCGGTGGTCACCCCGGCGTTGAGGTGGGCGATGTCGATCCCCCCGAGTTTCTCGGTCACCGTCTCGACGATCCCGGGCCACGCGTCGGACCGGCTGACGTCAGCGGGGACGGCCAGGCCGCCGAGTTCGTCCGCCACCTGACCGGCCCCGGTGGCATCGAGGTCGACCACGGCCACCGTGGCCCCGGCCTCGGCCAACCAGATCGCCGAGGCCAACCCGATACCCGAAGCACCCCCGGTGACCACGGCCACCTTGCCGGAAACCGCTGCCATTTGCTCCCCCTCGTTCGAACCGGATGACCCCGCACCGGATGACCCCGCACCGCCGGACCCTGGTGTCCGTCACCCTGCTCCGAGCAGGGCGGCTCGGGTCCGCTGCGCCCCTCCGCGACCCCGAAATCACCTTACCGGGTGTCTGAGGCATACTTGCAGGGCACCAGCGGGACGGCAGCGCGGTTTTCCGGCCCCGAGCCACCCACCGGGCCCGCCTGCACCAGCCAATTATGAGACCAATCCCCGTCGCATTCCATATCTGGTTCCTCGAGGTCCACACCTACGGGATCGGACTGGCCATCACCTTCTGGTTCGCGCTGCGTTACTTCGAGCGCCGCGTACGCAACGCCGGTTATCCGTGGGAGTGGATCACCGGGATGTTCCTGTGGGTCATCGTCGCCGCCATCGTCGGCGCCCGCATCATGAGCGTGGTTCCGAACTGGTCGCAGTACTCCTCCGATCCCCTTCAGGTGTTCGCCATCTGGCAGGGTGGCCTGTCGTCCTTCGGCGGCTTGATTCTGGCCGTGCCCGTCGGAATCATCAGTGCCCGCCGGCGTTGTCCGTCCATACCCACCCTCCGGCTGCTCGATCTGGTCGCGCCGGTGCTCATGGCCGCCTGGGGTATCGGCCGTCTGCTCGGGCCGCAGCTGATGGTCAACGGCGGCGGTCACGCCACTCACCAGTGGTTCGGCATGTACTACGCCGGAGAGGTCGGCAAGCGGCTTCCGGTTCCGATCTTCCAGGCGGCCATGGATCTGAGCATCTTCGCCATCCTGTTGCTGATCGAACGCTGGCTCCGCGGCCAGGCCCCCTCCGGTTCAGCCAAACTTGCCACCGCCGGAGCAGGCATCGGGAAGGCGGCTGTCGGGGTTTCCGGCGTGGCCGACCGGTTGGTCGGCCCGGTGGCCGGCCTGGCCATGGCCGACGGTGGCAGCGTGGCTCAACGGGTCGGTTCCCGAGGCGATGGCGGAGACGTTGCTGACGTGGACAACGACCTGGCCGGCACCCATGGCTCGTCCGACAGTTCCATCGACAGTTCCACCGACAGTTCCATTGACGCTTCCTCCGACAGTTCCATTGACGCTCCTGCTGACGACGGACCAACCGCCGACGGTGAGCGGGCCATCGACCTCGAGCGCCGCCGCCAAGCGCCACCGGCCGGCATCATCATCGGGGCCGGGATGGTCCTCTGGGGTATCGAGCGATTCTTCGATGAACGGCTGTGGTTGACCGACCCCAGCCATGTGGCCTTCATCCTGGTCCAGGTGGCAGGAATCGGTTTGGCGGTAGCCGGATTGGTTCTGTTAGCCACCAGGTATCCAGCCTTCAAGAAGTGGCGCGACCAGGAGCCGGTGGTGGGGGGGCCGTTTCTCGGCGATCCGAAACCGAAGGCGGCGCCACAACCGGCTACCGCTGGAAGCGGGTCACGTGGCGCTTCCGGCTCGAAGTCGCTGGCTGCGGGCGACCCCGGCTGACGGCTCGGCCGTCGCCGCTTCGGGATCGCCGGCGCCTGCCGATGACCCTGCCGATGAGCCTGGCCCTGACCCTGACCCCGGCAGAGGAGTACACGTCCCACTCGCTGCCGCTGCCGCTGCCGCTGCCTCGGCAGCGGTCGCAGCCGCGCTCCGTCGCACCCCGACGACCCCAGCGACCGCGACGACCGCCGTCACGCCGAGTCCGAGCAACGGTGACAGGAACCAGGCCACCGCCAACGCCGCCGCCGCCTCACAGGCCACGACGATGCGGCCGACCTTCGGACCGGTGTCGACGAACCGGCGGTGGAACGCCCGAAGCCCGTCCGGGGTGGTGATGTTCCTCCCGAGCAGCACCGACAGGCCTCGAACGAATCCGAAGCCGACTCCAAGCGCCACCGCCCTTACCGGGCTGCCCCCGAGCGCGCCGAGAAGGATCATGAGATAGACGGCCGCGGTGGTGATGTAGGTGGCCAGTCCGGTGCCGATCTGCCATCCGAAACCGGCGGCATAGACCCACGGCCGGAAGTGGTCGAGCCAGCGTTCGTTGACTTGACGGTGATGGACCGGAAGACGAAATCCTGCCATCCCGGTGTCGGACGCCGCAGCCAGAATCGCCGCGGCCAGGGCGACAACCCCGATGGCGGTCGTTGACAAAGCCAACCGGTGCGCGCCGATGGCCAAAACCGCCACACCGAGCCCCAAGGTGAGGCCCCCACAGGTGCTTCCGACCACGAACCAGGTCGCGGTAGTCCGGAACCGGTTTCCGCGGCCCGTCTCACTGAGAGGGGTGATGGAGGCCAACATCGACAACCCGCACGGCGACCATGTGGATCGGATGGCGGATCCGATCGTGACCAGGGCGGCGACGGAAAAGATCAACGCGGTCATCGGGCTCCTCGGTTCGGCGGTGCTGTCGTAGTGGTGGTGTCGAGTTTCATGGCCTAGGCGGGAGACCCCAGGAACGGGGCGTCGAAGGAGAAGATGCCTCCGTCCTGGGCCACCAGCCAGTACCCGGACTGCAGGCGGGAGAGCGCCATGCCCACCATCGGTTTGGCCAGGGGCAGGCCGCCCATCGAGCCGCGGAAGGGTGCGTCCCCGAAGGCGAAGATGCCGCCATCACTGGCCGCCAGCCAGTAGCCCCGGCCCGACGGCGTGGTGGCCATCCCCACGATCGGTTGGTTGAGGGGATGCCCGCCCATCGACCCGTAGAACTGGGCGTCGCCGAACGAGAAGATCCCGCCGTCGCCGGCGACCAGCCGGTAGCCCTTGCCCGTCAGGGTGGCGGCCATGCCCACGATGGGTTGATTCAGCGGATGGCCGCCCATCGACCCGTAGAACTGGGCGTCCCCGAAGGCGAAGATCCCGCCGTCGGCGGCGGCCAGCCAGTAGCCCCTGCCGGTCGAGGTGGCGGCGATGCCCACGATGGGCTGATTCAGCGGGTGGCCGCCCATCGATCCGAAGAACTGGGCATTCCCGAAGGTGAAGACGCCGCCATCGGCAGCCACGAAGTAGTAGCCACCGGTTGGGGAAGCGGCGATGCCCACCATCGGTCGAGCCAGGGCGACGCCGGATTCGTCACCGTTGTTGACGAAGTCACCGAAGGTGAAGACCTTCCCGAACGAGGTCAGGATCGCGTACCCGTTGCCGTCGCCGCTGGCGGCCATGCCAACGGTCTGGCAGTTGGTCGCCGGGGAGTTGCAAGGCGGCGGCGGCGGTGACGGGACCGCCGTCGTCCAGCAGGGTTCGTTCTGCTCGGCGGTGCTGTCGTCCTCGGCATTGGCGGTGGTGCACGACGCATCCACCTGCCAGGGTGGCACGCAGGCCACCACCCGACAGACGATCCGGCCCATGCAGGCCACGTTCTGATTGCACTGGCCGTAGCGAAACTGCAGGCATCCCGTGAGGTACGAATCGCACCCATTGGGTCCACAGCCGCAGCTGGTCCCGTCACAGTCGGTGTCGCAGAAGTTGAAGCCGTTCCCGCATCCGTTGGTGCACCCGCAGGTCGCGTTGCAGTCCATGTAGTAGCGGGGCCCACCGCAATAGGAGGAGTTGTCCGCCTTCCACCATCCGCCCATCACCGTATTGGTCGGGCAGTAGTTGTAACCGCCGTTCACCGAGCAGCAGAATTCGCTGAATCCGGAGCAACAGGTCGACCCGCAGTCACAGTTGGCGTTGCCGCAGGAGCAGATGGCGCCGTAGGCGGTGCCGGGTCTCAGGGCCAGATCCAGACCGGCACCTATGACCACTGCGCTTCCTGCGAATGCCGAGCGGTTGATGAAGCTGCGTCGGGACAACCGTGACCCGAGGAACTCCGAGGCGCGCTCGACGATCGTGGTGCTCACTGGCTCACGTGCTCACTGGCTCATTGGCTCACTGGCTCACTGGCTCATCGCCTTCAGCTCCACTTTCCGGCCGCGCTCCCGACCAACTGACGAGCGGCCTGGAGTTGGGCAAGCGACGAAAGAGCCAGATACGTGAGCCAAATGCAGAGCGCGCCGGCGGCCAGAAACGGGAGACCATAGAGGGGCTGAGCTGCGAGGATGCCGACGGTGGACGCACCCGGGGGGGCGCCGACGGCGACCGCCACCGCCGGAATCACCAAGCCAAAATTGATGACCGCGTGCAGCCGGGTGGCGGGGGTGTCGAGGGGACCGAAACACCCGCAGCTGGCCAGCGAGCCGCCTCGGGACCGGACGTAGAGCACCACCCCGCCGAAGGCCGCGTACGAGGTTGCGACGAGTGCCGCCGGCAGTGGACGAGGCAGGAAGATGGCCACGGTGCCGAGCACCACCTCGGCGAGGGCGCCCATCCGGATCAGCACCCGGAGGACACGGAACTGGAGGGGTCGGCGCAGTCGATCGGGAACGACCAGCGCCACCGCTCGCGCCGTGCCGTCGGGACGTATCACCTTCATCACCCCGGCGATCAGCAAGAGGGCACAGGCGACGAGATAAGGGCCGATCAGTTCCATGTCGCCGTTCCATGAGCAACGGGCAGCGGCTGGGGGCTCACCGAGAGGTTGGAAAGAAGGTCATTGACGCGGGGCACCAGAGCACCCCGTCGGGCATGACTGCCGAGGACGGCGTAAAGGGTGAACGGGCGCCCGGATTCGGTGAAGAACCACTGGGTGCCGGACTGGCCCCCGATCCCCTTTCGCAACAGGTTGGGACGGAAATCATTGCTGCCGAGCGAACGGGGCATCCCCGGGCGAGCGAACAGTCGGGTTCCGACACTTTCCGGCCCGTACTCGAACAGCACCGCGAAGATGTCGCTGGGACCCATCATGGTGACGGCGCCGGACCCGAAGTCCCCAACCTGGTCCGGAAGCGGGAAGGTGGCGAAGTGGGCCACCGGATAGGTGATCTCGTCGGCCACCCTCGGCCGGATGAAGATGCGCCCCTCGAAGTTGCTGGGGAGCTGGGCCTGGATACCGTGTGCCTGGAGAGTCGCCATCGCTCAGCCAGCTCGACGTTCCTGGCCCTGTCGCTGGGTTGAGGGGTGGGTTCCGGTCCGATCGGGTTGGGGCGGGAGGACATCGATATTGGACGGAAAGACGTCGTCGAGCGACGTCGGATACAGGCTCGGGTCGCCCGGAAGGATGCCGGCCGCCCGCAGCTCCTCGTCATTGGCCGATTCCCGGGCGGGTCCGTCGAGACCGCCGGCAAACGCCCGGCTCCGGCTCCCGCCCTCCTCCCCGCCCTGGCCGCGGGTTCCGATCCCGAACGCCTGCATGTCGATCTGGGCCCGCCGCACCAGTTCGGCGACCTGTGAGAAGTGGTTGGCCACGCCTTCGCCGATCCGTCGACCGGCCGATCCGTCGACCAGGACGAAGAAGGGGGAACCGGGGACCTCGTAGTCGCCCCACGCATCGGTCGACATCACCACCTGAAGCCGGCTGTGGGCTTTCGCCCCTACCTCACCGGCGATCTCCATCTCCGGACCTTTGGTGACCACCACCAACCGGATTCCCTCCGGTAGGCCCAGATGTTCCGGGGTCTGGAAGGCCTCCCAAAATCCGGCGCAGGTCGCGCAGCCCGACGACAAGAAGGCGAGCAGTGTGAGTTGATCGTTCCCGGTGACGGCGACGGCCAGGGCATCTCCGGTGGGTGTGACCCCGGCGATCGTCGGGGCCGACGTGGAGTTCCGCTCTCCGGGAAGCGAGGGACCCATGGTGAGGAGGACCGGGGAGGAGACCGGTGCCCCGTTCGCACTCCGGTTGCGGTTCGTTCCCCGACGATGACTCTGGTCACGGTCACGACCGTGGCCATGAGCATGGCCATGGTCATGGCCGACACCGTTGACCAGATCCTGAGAAGGGTCGCCGACGCCGGCGCCGAGGTCATGGAGAGCCTTCAAGATGTCGGCGTGGCTTCTCAGCAGGCCGGCGACCAACACCGTCAGCATCAGAACGACAGCCGTCAAGATGATTACTAATGCGACCATCGCACATCCCTCACATCACAAGGTCGTCTCGGGTTCGAAGCGAACAGGCGGTTTCTCGTCCAAGACACTACGAACCCGGCTCGCAGAAGTGGTGCATGCGCGCTGATTAGGGAATCCGACCTTCGCCCCGGATATTCCTCGAGCGCGAGCTCAGGCTTACCGCCCGAGCTCACTCCTGCTTCGGGAAGAGCCTTTGGTCACCGAGGGAATGGTCGGCTTCCCGATCCGGTGGCGGGTCGGAGCCTGGGAGGTGTCCCTCGGCAAGGTTCTCAGCCAGGTCGGGCGGGCCGGGGTCGGCACCGGGCGGGATCCACTGCCAGTTCCCGGGTCCTCCGGCCAGGGTGAAGCCCCGATGGTGGCGGAGGTGGTGGTGATGGCTGCAGAGCTTGGCCAGGTTCCAGAGGGCCGTCGGCCCCTGGTCGTGGACTT
>DASZNG010000168.1:0-19412 GCA_035551535.1 Acidimicrobiales bacterium
ACCACCGCCACCACCCGGCGGGGATCCCCGGCCAGCTTCCGGGCCGCGGCCAGCCCGTAGGCATAGGAGAGCCCGGTGGAGGCGTGGCTGTTCTCCACCAGGTCGTGGGCCGACTCGGCCCGGTTCGGATAGCCCGACAGCCCGCCGGCCTGGCGCAGGGATGCGAACGCCTCGGCCCGACCGGTGACCAGCTTGTGGATGTAGGCCTGGTGCCCGGTGTCCCACACGATGGCATCGTCCGGCGAGTGGAACACCCGGTGCAACGCCAACGTGAGCTCCACCACCCCGAGGTTCGACCCCAGGTGCCCGCCGGTGGTGGCGAGCGTCGACACCAGCAGCCGGCGGATGTCGGCAGCCAGGTCCGTCAGCTCCTCCGTCCCGACACTCCGGAGGCGCTCGGGATCGACCCCGGCCAACGGCGGCCGGGAGCCGTTGAGGCCCACCGACGGCGGCGGGAGCACCGATCCGTCTGCCACCGGAGCCGTGGGCGGCGCCGGTTCGGCCCCCGGCTCGGCCGTCAACACCGCGCTGGCGGGGTGGGAGTCGATGGTGGTCACGATCAGTGGGTGTTGACCATCGCCCGGAGCGACTGGCGCAAGGACCCCATGGTGGCGATCACCGATGACGGCTCGTACCCGCAGTGGGCCATGCAGTTGGCGCAACGGACGTCCTTGCCCCGGCCATAGGCGTCCCAGTCGGTGGTCTCCACCAGCTCCCGGTAGGAAGCGGCGTAGCCGTCGGCCATCAGGTAGCACGGTCGCTGCCAGCCCAACACCGAGTAGCTGGGCACGCCCCAGGCCGTGCAGCTGAACTCTTCTTTTCCCTCCAGGAAGTCAAGGAACATCGGCGAATGGTTGAGGCGCCACTTCTTGCGCTTGCCGTCGAAGGCGTCGGCGAACAGCTTGCGGGTCTGCTCGACCCCGAGGAAGTGCTCCTGGTCGGGGGCCTTCTGGTAGGCGTAGGCCGGCGAGATCATCATGGCGTCGACCCCGAGGTCGTCGTTGAGGAAGTCGAGCACGTCCCTGACCGTCTTCGGTGAGTCGGTGTTGAAGAAGGTGGAGTTGGTGGTGACCCGGAAGCCGCGCTCCTTGGCCTCCCGGATGGCCGCCACCGCCTCGTCGAAGACGCCCTCCCGGTCGACGGCGGCGTCGTGCCGCTCGCGCAGGCCGTCGACGTGCACGACCCAGGAGAAGAACCGGGACGGGGTGAACTTGTCCAGCCGGCGCCGCAGCAGCACGGCGTTGGTGCACAGATAGACGTAGACCTTCCGCCGGATGAGTTCGGCCACGATGTTCTCCATGTCGGGATGCAGCAATGGCTCGCCACCGGCGATGGACACCATCGGTGTCCCGCTCTCCTCCACCGCGCCGACGATGTCCTCCAGGGAGAGGCGCTTCCGGAGGATCTCGGTGGGGTGCTGGATCTTCCCGCAACCCGGGCACGACAGGTTGCAGGCGAACAGCGGCTCGATCTCCACGATGAACGGGTAGTGCTTGGTCCCCTTGATCCGCTGCCGGAGCAGGTGGGATCCGATCTTCATGTTCTGTCGCAACGGGATGGGCATCAGCGCACCTGCTTTGGTAGAGCGAATTGGACGGTTTCCTCGGTGATTCGGTGTTCACGGACTTCGACGGGGCCGAGCTCCTCGAGGACCTCGATCACCCGCTGGACCAGCGACTCGGGCGCCGACGCCCCGGCGGTGACACCGACGGTGTCGGCGTCGAGCAACCACGGGAGCCGGAGATCGGACTCGTCCTCGATGAGCTCGGTCGGGCAACCCCGCCGTCGGGCCGCTTCCACCAGCCGGGCGGTGTTCGATGAGTTGGCCGACCCGACCACCAGCATCAGGTCGCACGACCCGGCCAGGGCCCGGACCGCATCCTGGCGGTTCTGGGTGGCATAACAGATGTCGGTGGCGCTGGGTCCGACGATGGCCGGAAACCGGGTGTTGAGGGCGTCCACGACCTCGGCGGTCTCGTCGGTGGCCAGCGTGGTCTGGGTCAGATAGGCCAGCGGCGCGGCGTCGGGCAGGTCCAGGCGGGCGACGTCGTCCGGACCTTCGACCAGATGGATCCGGTCGGGGGCCTCGCCCACCGTGCCGACCACCTCCTCATGGTCGGCGTGCCCGATGAGAACGATGTGATGATCGCCGTCGGCGAACCGCCGCGCCTCGTGGTGCACCTTGGCCACCAGCGGGCAGGTGGCGTCGATCACGTTGAGGTCGGGCCGGGCGGCGGCCTGCCGACGGACGGCGGGCGATACCCCGTGGGCGGCGATGACCACCGTCGAGCCGTCGGGCACCTGGTCGAACTCCTCGACGAAGACAGCCCCCTTGGCCTCCAGCCCGGCCACCACGTGGGTGTTGTGGACGATCTGCCGGCGGACGTAGACCGGCGGTCCGAATCGGACCAGGGCGCGCTCGACGGTGTCGATGGCCCGTTCGACGCCGGCGCAGAACGACCGGGGCCCGGCCAGCAGCACGGTACGGGGTCGGACGACCCGGGCCCAACGCTCGAGCGCCGGGCGCACCCGGAGGAGGGCGCCGAGCGCCCGCAGGCCCCCGGCCACCGGGGCGTGGCCACCGGAATCGGCCACCGCCAGCACCACCGCCAGCGGACGCGGGCCCAGCGCCCCGGCCAGCCAGGCCGACTCGGTGTCCACCGCGATGGCATCTCCGGCCGCGGCCGCCAGCGGCGCCGCCGGCGCCGCCGATTCGGACGATTCGCACCGGTGGACGGGGTGGCGTGACGAGACGATCGGCCCGGTGTGGACGAAGTGCCCGTACCGTCGCAGCTCCTCGGCCAGCAGGAGGGCGCCGGGCAGCTTCCGGGGAGCGTCGTCCCCGGTGGTGCGCAGCTCGGTGCCCACCACCAGGTGCCCGGGCCACAGGTGGCCGCTGACGCCGCCGACCGTACCGACCAGGGCCACCGGGTCGCCGGGGGCCAGGTTCCGGGCCAGTTCCGTCCCGGCGGCCGTAACCCGCTCGGGCCCGGTGCCGACGGTGAAGACCCGCCCGCCCACCGCCACCGCTTCGATCTGCCGCGGGCTGACCGCGGTGAGCTCAGCCATGGTCGGCACCATCGGCAGCGCGGTCGCACTCGTTGGCGCGGCCCGGGTTCGGGTCCCCGCCCCGCAGATAACGACCCAGGGCCATGATCGGGAAGACGATCCGGTAGAGGTGGTAATTGATATAGAAGTCGCCGGGAAAGCCGGTGCCGGTGAACCACGGCTCATCCCAGCCGCCGTCGGCACGCTGGTGGGCGACCAGCCATTCGATCCCCCGCTCGGTTGCCCGGCCCCGCTGACCGGCGGCCAGGAGAGCGAGGAGAGCCCAGGCCGTCTGGGACGGGGTCGATGCCCCCCGGCCGCGTATGGCCGGGTCGTCGTAGGAACGGAGGTCCTCGCCCCAGCCCCCGTCGCGGTTCTGGCGGTCGCCGAGCCACCCCACCGCCTGGCGGATGGCCGGGTGGTCGGGGGCCAGGCCCGCGGCGACCAGGGCGGGCACCGCCGCGCCGGTGCCGTAGACATAGTTGGCGCCCCATCGTCCGAACCAGGAGCCGTCGGCCTCTTGGTGGTCGAGGAGCCATGCCAGCCCCCGGCGGGTGGCCGAGTACGCCCGACCGGTCGAGGCCAGCCACTCGACCACATGGGCGGTCACGTCGGCGCTCGGGGGATCGATCAGTTCGCCGAAGTCGCAGAACGGCAGCTCCGCACACAGGCGCTGGGTGTTGTCGACATCGAATGCCGCCCAGCCGCCGTCGGTGCACTGCATGCCGACCACCCAGTCGACGGCCCGCTCCACCGCTCCGCCATCGGGCTCGGTGGTCCGGCGCAGCGCCAGCGCGACCTCGGCGGTGTCGTCGATGTCGGGGTAGTTGTCGTTGGCGAATTCGAAGGCCCAACCTCCGGGCGCCAGCTGCGGCCGGCGGATCGACCAATCCCCGCGGACCCGCACCTCTTCACCGGTGAGCCAGCGGGCGGCCCGGCGCAGCGCCGGATGGTCGGGGGCCAGCCCGGCATCGGCCAGGGCGATCACGGCCAGGCCGGTGTCCCACACCGGGGACTGACAGGCCTCGACCCGCCGGCCCCGATCGTCCTCGATGGTGAACCCGTCGATCCCGGCCAGGCCGGCGGCCATCACCGGATGGTCGAGTGGGTACCCCTGCAGGTGGAGGGCAATCAGCGAGTAGACCCACGGTGGTTGGATGCCACCCCAGGAGCCGTCGGCTTCCTGGCGGGCGAGGATCCACTCCTCTCCCCGCCGGAGGGCCAGCCGGCGCAACCGCGTGACCGGCAGGCGCTCGTAGTGATGGAGCAGGTCGTCCAGCCGTTGGAACCGCCCCGGCCAGGTGCGCCAGCTCCGGGAGGCTCGCTCGGTGTTCGGCCCATCCGGGCCGCGCAGTTCGTCGATGCCGAGGGGGACGGGCCGCACCGGCCGGTGGGCGCTGACCACGGTGAGCGCCACCACCGTCTGGCGGGCCCAGCAGCCGAAGTCGTAGATGTTGAGCGGGAACCAGGACGGCAGGAACATGATCTCCGGCGGCAGCACCGGGAGCTCCTCCCACGGCCAGAGGCCGAACAGGGCCAGCCAGATGCGGGTGAACACCCGGCTGCGCTCGAGCCCCCCCGCGTCGCGGACGAAGGTCGCCGCCTTCTGCAGGTGGGCGGCGTCGGCGGGGTCCCCGGCCAACCGGAGGGCGACGTAGGCCTCGATGGTGGTGGACAGGTCGGGCGGGCCGCCGAAGAAGTTGGCCCAGGTCCCGTCCTCGCGCTGTTGGCCCCGGATCCAGGTGGCGGCGGCCGCCGTCTGCTCCGGGGTCCGGATGCCGAGGAACTCACGGAGCAGGAGATCCTCGGCGTCCATGGTGACGTTGGTCTCCAGTTCGCCCTTCCACCAGCCGTCCGGGTGCTGGAGCCCGACCAGATGGTCCGACGCCCGTCGGAGGGTGTCGGCGGCGGCCGGGTTGGCCGGGCCGTCGGCGTAACCGTCCTTCTCGCCGGTGGCGGCGCCGACGACGCGACGGGTGTCGGGAACGGTGGAGGTCACCAGTTTCGCTCGGTCACGAATCGGGAGACCTCGGCCAGCTCCGCCACCGCGGTGGCCTCCAGCGGTAGCCGTTCGAGGGCGGAATGGGCCTGGTGCAACGACGTGGCGGCGGTGTCGGCGGCGCCCCGGCGGCCGCCCCCGGCGTCGACCAGCCAGGCAGCCCGCTCCATCTCGGCTTCGGACATGCCGGCCGGTGACCATCGTCGGTCCAGCAGGTCGCGGAGTTCCCCGGCCTGCCCGTCGAGCCCGGCCAGGGCCATGGCCACCGGGAGGGTCTTCTTGCCGGCCAGCAGATCACTGCCGATGGGCTTGCCCGTCACCGCCGGATCACCCCAGATGCCCAGGAGATCGTCGATCGCCTGGAAGGCGGTGCCGAGACACGCTCCGAAATCCTGCAGCGCCTCGATCACCGGTTCGGGGGCGCCGACCAAGATGGCGCCGAGCGCCATCGCGCATTCGATGAGGGCCCCGGTCTTGCCGGCCTCCATGGCCAGGCACTCGGCCACCGACACCGAGGAGAGGGTCTCGAAGGCCATGTCGTCGGCCTGGCCGGAGATCATGGCCAGGGTGGCGTTGGCCAGGGTCGCGGCCGCCCGCACCCGGGCGGGGGTCGGTTCGGCCAGCAGCACCTGCAACGCCAGGGTGGCCAGCGCGTCGCCACCGACCACCGCGGGTCCCACCCCGAACTCGGCCCAGACGGTCGAGCGGTGGCGCCGCTGGCGGTCGCCGTCGATCAGGTCGTCGTGGAGCAGCGAGAAGTTGTGCACCAACTCGATGGCCACCGCGCCGGGCATCGCCTCGCGCTCGTCTCCTCCGGCGGCCCGGGCGGCCAGCAGCACCAGGGCGGCGCGGATCCGCTTGCCCCCGCCGGCCAGGTGGTGGGCGACCGGGGCGCGGAGCCCGGAGCCCAACCGCCCGACCTCCCGGTCGATGGCCGGCCCGACCAGGTCGGCGGTATGGGCCAGCACCGCGGCGACCGGCTCCGAACCGTTGCGGTTGCGTTTGCCGTTGCCGTTGCTCCCGGACGCTGCCGGTTCGGTGACTTCCAGGGCGGGGGCGTTCACCATGTGGCCTCCTCGGGGACACGAAGGGGTGCAGGGTCGGGGGTCGGCAGATCCGCGGGCGGTGCCGCCGGGTTGGCCGAGGCGATGGCCTCGATGGCCCCCCGGGCAGCGGCGTTGCCGCTACGGACGGCGCCCTCCATGGTCGCCGGCCATCCGGTGTCGCACCATGCCCCGGCCACGAACAGCCCGGGGATGCCCGTGACCGCCTTCGGCCGGAACCTTCGGCTGCCGGCCACCGCCGCGAAGGTCGCTGCCCGCTCGCGGGTGACCACGGCATCGACCAACCCTGCCTCCCGAGCCTTCGGGAACAGCTCGCCCACCGCCTCGAAGAAGGTCCGGATCAGCACGTCCTTCGGCTGCCCGATGTAGGTGTCGGCCGCCGACAGCGACACCGCCAGGCACTGACCCCGCCCGGCCCCCGACGACCCGGTACGGTCGAAAACGAACTGCACCGGCGAGTCGACGGCGGCCGCGAAAGACAGGTCGGTCACCCGGCGGTCCAGCACCAGGTGCACGTTCACGATGGGCGACGTCCCCAGCCCGGACAGGTCGGGGAGTCCGGCCGAGGTCGGGACCAGGCCGGCGGTCACCGGCGGCGGGGTGGTCACCACCACCGCCCTCGCCTCGACCGACCGGGCTCCGGCCGCCACCGCGAATCCGTCGCCCAACCGGGAGATCTCACTCACCGGCGACCCGAACACCATCTCGACCCCGGCGGCGTCGAAGGCCCGCTCGCCGGCCTCCCCGTGCAGGTGGCCCAACGGGACGTTCGACCATCCCATGTCGCCCCCGTCGGAGGTGTCGAGCAGACCGGTGCGGAAGACCTTGACGGCGAGGGCGAGCGACGCCCGCTCGGCGGGGACGTTGAGCGTCGGCAGCACGATCAGGTTCCACAGCGCCGCCACCGCCCGCGGGCTCTGGCCGTGGCCGGCCAGAAACTCCCCGAACGCCACGTTGTCGAGCCCGGGATCCTCGGGGTCGAGCTTCTGCAAGGCGAGGATGGCCCGCCCCAGGCGGGCACGGTCCGCCAGCGACAGGTGCCGGTACCGGGCGATGGACCCGGCCAGGTGGAGCGGGGCCGGCCACCCCGACCGCCGGATGGAGGCCGTCGTTCCTCCGGGTGACAGCACCGGCACGTCGAGCCTCGGCTGCAGGGTCACCGACCCGGACATCCCCAACCGCTCGAGGAAGGCCCGGTACTCGGTGCAGCAACGCATGAAGACGTGCTGGCCGTTGTCGAACCAACGCCCGTTGCGCTCGAACGACCAGGTCAACCCGCCCAGCCGCCGGCGGCGCTCGATGACCGTGACCTCACACCCGGCGTCGGCCGCCGACAACGCCGCGCTCATCCCGGCCACTCCCCCGCCGATCACCACCAGCCGGGGTCGGCTCATGCTTGCCTGCCCTGCCTGGCTAGCCCGCGGTGCCCGTCCGGCCGGCCCGCTCGGAACGCCCCGGTCATCGGCCCAACCCGGCCAGGCTGGAGATCGCCACCCAGCCCTTCTCCCAGGTGGGCAGCGACACCCGGCCCCGGGTGACCGCAACCGGATCGTTGGCCATCCGGTCGAGGAGGCGGCGGTAGATGCCGGCCATGGCCGACACGCAGGCCCGGCTTCGCCGGTCGAGGAGGGGCAGCAGCTCGAGGCCCCGATCGAACCACCCGGCCGCGTAGGGGCACTCGAAGGCGACCAGCCGGGCGACCACCTCCGGGGCGGCCACCAGATCGGCCGGACAGCCGACCGACTTGGCGTCATCGGCCGGGAGATAGACCCGTCCCATTCCGCCGTCCTCGACCACGTCGCGCAGGATGTTGGTCAGCTGCAGGGCCACCCCGAGATCGTCGGCATGGATGACGGCGGCCTCCGGGTCGGTACTCGAGAAGATGGCCAACGACAGCCGTCCGATGGAGCCGGCCACCCGGCGGCAGTATCCCACCAGCGCGTCCCGGGTGAGGTAGGTGGTACCGAGGACGTCCATCTCACACCCGTCGATGAGGTCGCCGAAGGCGTCGAAGGGCAACGGATAGCGTTCGGCCGCATCGGCCAGGGCCCGGAGCACCGGGTCGTGTCCGGTCGGGTCGCCCCGGTCGAGGTCCTTGCGCACCCGGGCCAGGGCATCGAGCTTGTGCTCGGGCGGGAGATCGCCGTCGGTGATGTCGTCGATCCGGCGGGCCATGGCGTAGACCGCGGTCATGGCCCGGCGTTCGGGCGGCCGGAGCAGCCGGATCCCGTAGGCGAAGTTCTTGGCCTCGCGTGAGGTCACCTCCTCGCAGTACTCATAGGCCGACTCCAGCGTCATCGGCGTCCACCCCTCGCTCGGCTCGCCTTGGCGGCGCTGGATCGGACGGCCGACAGCCGGGCGAGATGGACGAGCAGCCGGCCTCGAGCCGGTCGCCGGGTCTCGCCCAGCACCTCGTAGTCGGCCTCCACCAGGGCGTCGACCGTGGCCAGGCCCCCGGCCGCGAACCCGGCCACCGCCAGCCGGGGAAGGAAGGGGAGACTGCCGGCCAGCGCGGTGGCCTGCCGCAGCAGATGCCGGCTCCGGTCGGTCTCGAACGCCACCACCTCCCGCAGTGCCCGGCTGGCGGTCGGCGCATCGAGGTCGGACTCCGGGCAGCCGAACCGGGCCAGGTCCTCCGCCGGCAGGTAGACCCGCCCCCGCCCGGCGTCCTCGCCGACGTCCTGGAGGTGCTCGAGCAGTTGGAGGGCGGTGCAGATGTCGTCGGACCATGCCACCCGCTCGACGGTCGACACCTCGAAGATCCCGAGCACCAACTCGCCGACCGGGGTGGCCGACAGCCGGCAGTAGGCCTGGAGGTCGTCGAAGGTCCGGTACCGCCGGACCTGCTGGTCGCGCCGGCTGGCCTCGATCAACCGGCGGAAGGGGTCGAGCGGCAGCCCGAGGTCGACCAGCAGTGGCGTCAGTCGCTGGAGAAGGGGATGGACGGCCGACCCGGTGGCCGCCCGTTCCAGATCCTGCTCGAGCCAGTCGAGCCAGTCGAGCCGGGCGAGCCGGGCGGCGGCGCCGGTGCCGGCACCCTCATCGCCGACATCGTCGACCAGCCGGGCGAAGCCGTAGACGGCCAGGAGGCGGGCGCGGACCCGGGCCGGGAGGAACCAGAGTGCGACGGGGAAGTTCTCCTGGCGTGCCTTGGCCAGAACCGGGGCGACGCCGGGAAGGGCCGGCACCGTGGCCACCGTCGGGACCGGGGCGGTGGGCACCGGCGCATCGAGCCCGAATGCGCTCATCCCCGACCACCTGCCCTTCCCGATGCTTCTGCGGTTTTTTCTTAGACTATATGAGCATTATTCATCTATGGATGTCCCACAGTCAAATCTCTTATCCCGCTATTGTGTCACCGATAGTGACCGTTTGTTTGAGACGTAGGTGCAGGTGAACTGGGACCTTTTCCCGCCGGGGACAAGACGCCACCGGCTATTGCTCGGCCCGTCTATATCAACATTCAGATCCACTGTTATTCAAACCATAGGTACAATACGCTCGTACGTATAGGTGGTACATCCAACTGTCCGTTGATGCCGTCTGACCCTCCGAATGTGCCCGGCGGGGACCGGTTCGGGCCCGGCCGTAGCATGTCGTCATGCGGGTTGCCGCCATTCAGACGACCGCGACCTCCGACCGTGACCTCAACCTGCGGGCCGCGGCCGCACTGGTGGACCGGGCCGCCGACGGCGGCGCCGAACTGGTGGTGCTCCCCGAGTACTTCTCGGTGGCGGGCGGCCCCGACCACCTCCGGGCCAATGCCGAGACCCTGGACGGCCCCACCGTGAGCTGGGCCTCGGACCTCGCCCGTCGTCACCGGATCTGGTTGCTGGCGGGAAGCTTCCCGGAGGCACCCCCGGTCGGCACCGCCGCCGACCCCGGTGCCGAGTCCCGGCTCCGCAACACCAGTTGTCTGGTCGCCCCCGATGGGAGCGTCGCCGCCGCCTACCGGAAGATCCATCTCTTCGACGTCAGGGTGGCCGGTGCCGCCCACCGGGAGTCGGATGCCATCGCCCCGGGAGATGCCCTCTGCCTGGCTCCTCTGTCCGCCCGGTCGGGCGGCGGCGGTCCGGTCGTGCTCGGTCTCTCCCTCTGTTATGACCTCCGGTTTCCCGAGCTCTACCGGGCGCTGGCCCTGAGCGGCGCCACCATCGTGGCGGTGCCGGCCGCCTTCACCGCCGCCACCGGGGCGGCCCACTGGGAGGTGTTGCTGCGGGCCCGGGCCATCGAGGACCAGGTGTTCGTGATCGCCGCCGGACAGGTGGGGGGGCTGCCTCCGGGGATGCCGACCGGCCACGGCCATTCGATGATCCTCGATCCGTGGGGCTCGGTGCTCATCGAACGGACCGACCCGTCGCCCGGCGTGGTCATCGCCGACCTCGATTTCGAGTTGCAGCAACGGGTCCGTCTCGAGCTGCCGGTTCTGGCAAATCGGCGGCCGGGCACGTACGCTTCACCCCGATGAGAACTCAGGGCGCGAAACCCAACGCGCAAGGTAACAGTGACCCGAGGGTTACCAATAACGTGATCCCCGTGGAGCTGTCACCGGTTAGCGCCCCCTACGAGGTCGGGGAATTCGAGTCGGGTGGCCAGCGCCTGTACTACGAGATCCATGGGCAGGGGCCGCGGGTGCTGGTCTACCTGCACGGCATCCTCCTCGACGCCAACCTCAACCGGCGCCTGGCCACCGACCTGGCGGCCAAGGGCAACCGGGTGATCCTGCTCGACCTTCCCGGCCACGGGCTGTCCGACAAGCCGCGGCGCGCCTCCTTCCACCGGATGGACACCTACGCCCGCCACGTGGTGGCCCTCCTCGACCATCTCGGCATCGACACCGCGGTGATCGGGGGCGTGTCCCTGGGAGCCAGCGTCGCCTTGATGGTGGCGGCCCAGTCCCCCGAACGCGTACAGGGGCTGGTCATCGAGATGCCGGTGCTCGAGTGGGCGCTGCCCGCCGCCGCCCTCACCTTCATCCCGCTGCTGTTGGCCGTGCACTACGCCGCCCCGGTGGTGCGGGCCTTCGCCGGTGTCATGCGCCGCCTCCCGCGTACCGGTATCGGATCCGTCGACAGTGTGATGAACACGTTGTCCAACGAACCCAAGGAAACCGCCGCCGTCCTGCACGGGGTCCTCGCCGGTCCGATCACCCCGACCGTCGACGAGCGGGAGGCCATGGTGATGCCCACCCTGGTCATCGGGCACGGGGCCGATCGCATCCACGCCTTCCACGACGCCCAGCAGCTGGCCCGCCGGATGCCCAACGCCCAGCTGGTGCGGGCCAACTCGCTGCTCGAGCTCCGGGTGCGCCCCGACCGGCTCACCAACGAGATCGCCGACCTGCTCGACCGGGCCTGGGACCAATCCGAACCGGTCGAGCTGGCGGCCGGCTGCTAATCACAAGCTCCGGATCTGACCGCGCCTCGGACGCGTCTCGGACCGGCCTCGGGCTTCAGGCCGAGAACGCCGTCGGCTCGTCGTCGACCTCGACGTGCCGGGTCCAGGTGTCGACCACGATGAGCGTCTTGGTCCCGGTGACCCGCCCGCTCCGTCGCAGCTGCTCGATCACCTGCCCGAGCCGCTCCACATCCGGCACCCGAAGCCAGATGAGGGCGTCGGGATCTCCCGCGGTGGCAAAGACGGCCAGCACCTCGGGCAGGGTGCTGGCGGTGGCCCGGATCTCCTCGAGGTCGGCCGTCCCCGAGAACCGGACCTCCATGAACGCCTGGAGCGGCCGGCCGGCCTTGGCGTGGTCGATGACCACCGTGTAACCGCTGATGACCCCGTCACGCTCGAGCCGCTCGACCCGTCGGGTGACCGCCGAGGGCGAGAGCGAGACCCGTTCGGCGATGTCGGCCATGGTCCGCCGGGCATTGCGGGACAGCAGCTCGAGGATCTCGTGATCGGTGTCGTCCAGCTCCCGGTCGGGCACGACCACAACGGTAGCGGAGGCCGAAAGTACGCACAATAGGCGCGGTAACGATCCGTATTCCGGAGTTACGTTGCGTCTAGGTGCACATTTGCTGAATTTTTCACCTATCGCCCCAGACCCAGTGTGTAATGGAATGGTGAGCACGCTGACCGATGCAGTCCCGAAGGTCCGGACCGAGAAGTTGGCCGTCGCCCACGACCACGCCACCGGCATGCAGGCGGTCATCGCCATCGACGACACCACGTTGGGGCCGGGCCTGGGTGGCGTGCGCTGGATGCCGTATCCCGACCTCGATGCCGCGGTGGCCGAGGCCGGTCGGCTGGCCCGGGGGATGACCCTGAAGAACGCACTGGCGGAGTTGCCCTACGGCGGAGCCAAGTCGGTCATCCTCGGCCCCGACGACGGCGCCGATCGAGCTGCGGTGCTGCGGGCCTTCGGCCGGATGGTCGCCGATCTCCACGGCGCCTACATCCCGGGTGTCGACATGGGGACGTCCATCGAAGATCTGGCCGTGATCGGGACGGTGGTCCCCGATGTGGCCTGCAGCCACGCCGACCCCTCACCGTGGACCGCCCTCGGCGTCTACGCCGGCATCGTCGCCGCCGTGCGCCACCTCGACCACGGCGGGCTGGACGGCCACCGGGTGGTCGTCCAGGGCGCCGGGCATGTCGGCTCGAGCCTCGCCCTCCGGCTGGCCGAAGCCGGCGCCGACGTGCTGGTGACCGACATCGATCCCGAGAGATCCGAACGGGTCGCCACCTCGGTCGGCGGCCGATCGGTGGAGCCGGAGGAGGCGCTCGCCATCCCCTGCGACGTGCTGGCCCCTTGCGCCCAGGCCCGGGTGATCACCGCCACCAACGCCTCGATCCTCGGGGCCCGCATCGTGGCCGGTGCCGCCAACGACATGTTGTCCGAACGGTCCTGTGCGGCCGAGCTGGCCGGCGCGGGGATCACCTACGTGCCCGACTTCTTGCTCAACGCCGGGGGCGTCATTCATATCCATGCGATCCGGTCAGGCTGGGATCACCAGCGGTTAGGGGGAGTGGTGATGGATATCGGCCATCGGACCGGCGAGATCCTCGAGCAGGCGGAGGTGAGCGGGAGGACCCCGCTCGACGTCGCCGAGGAGATGGCCACCGACCGGCTTGGGCACCCAGCCTCCGTACCCCACTGACCGCCCACCATGTCCACCATCCCGTTCCGACCACCACGGCCTGCGGGAAGTCCGCATCTGCCGGCGCCGAGGCGCGCCCGGCTCGGCCAGCCGGACCGCGGGCCGGGAGCGGCCGGGGCGGACACCGGCAACGTCGTCGACCTGCGGCCGGGGCCGGTGAGTCCCGATCCCCGGGTGACGCTGGAGGACAAGTACACCGCCGCCGAGGGGCGGGTCCTGCTGTCGGGAATCGATGCCATCGTGAGAGCCGCCCTCGACCAGCGTCGTCTGGACACCGGCCGGGGACTGGACACCGCCGGGTTCGTCAGCGGCTACGAGGGTTCCCCGCTCGGCGGCCTCGACCTCGAGATGCAGCGGAACCGAGCCCTGCTCGACGCGGCCGGCATCGTGGTGAGCCCGGGGGTGAACGAGGAATTGGCCGCCACCGCGGTGGGCGGCACCCAGCTCCTCGACGAGCTCCCGGGACGGCGCCACCGGGGGGTCACCGGCTACTGGTACGGGAAGAACCCGGGGCTCGACCGGGCCGCGGATGCCATCCGGCACGGCAACTACTCGGGGACCGGACCCCTCGGGGGGGCGGTGGCCTGGATCGGCGACGACCCGACCTGCAAGTCCTCGACCATCCCGAGCTCGTGCGAAGCCATGGCCCAGAGCCTGATGGTCCCGCTGCTGGCGCCGTCCACCGTCGCCGAGGTCCGGGAGCTCGGGCTCCACGCCGTCGCCCTCTCCCGCTTCGCCGGAACCTGGGCAGCCGTCAAAGTGGTGGCCGACATCGCCGACGGGGCCGGCACCGTCGACCTCCGCGACCCCGCCGGTTGGATCCCGGCCCCCGACCTGTCCCGCCAGTGGCGCCCCTCGCTGTTGATCGGGGCCCAGTCGATGGTGGCCGAGCGGGACCTGATCGAGGAGCGGCTCCCGAGGGCGGCCGGCTACGCCGCCGCCAACTCGCTCAACCGGGTGACCTACCAGCCGGCCCGGCCCCGCCTCGGGGTCCTCGCCTCGGGTCTGGCCTACGCCGCCGTCCGCCGGGCCCTGGTCGACCTGGGTATCGACGAGGACGGACTGGAGTTGCTGGGCATCCGCCTGGTGAAGATGGCCATGGTGTGGCCCGGCGATGCCGAGCACCTGCGGCGGATGCTGGGGGGGCTCGAAGAGGTGGTGGTCGTCGAGGACAAGGCGGCCTTCCTCGAGACCCAGGTGAAAGACGCCTTCTACCGCCAGCCCCACCCGCCGCTGGTGGTGGGCAAGCGCGACCCCGAGGGCCGCCCGCTGGTTCCCGAGTACGCCGCGGTCACCAGTGACCTGGTGGCCCGGGTCCTGGCCGCCCGACTCGGTGACGCCCTCCCCGAGGGTGCCCGGCGCCATCTGGCCCGACTGGACAGGACCGAGCGGCTCCGGCTCGGCACCGCTCCTCTCGCCTCCCGGACGCCCTACTTCTGTTCAGGGTGTCCGCACAATCGCTCCACCCGGGCCGGCGACGACGCCCTGGTCGGGATGGGCATCGGGTGCCACATCATGGCGTCGTTCGATCCCGGCGGTCGGGGCCAGCCGGTGGGCATCACCCAGATGGGCGGCGAGGGCGCCCAGTGGAACGGGCTGTTCCCGTTCACCGACGACGCCCACTTCGTGCAGAACCTCGGCGATGGGACCTTCTTCCACTCCGGCTCCCTGGCCGTCCGGGCCGCGGTCGACAGCGGGGCCAACATCACCTACAAGCTGCTCTACAACCAGGCGGTGGCCATGACCGGCGGCCAGGCCCCGGCCGGTGGCCTGCCGGTGCCCGAGTTGACCCGGTGGCTGGCGCTCGAAGGGGTGAAGCGGGTGGTGGTGGCCACCCCGGATCCGTCTGACTACCGGGGGGTCGCCCTCGACGCCATCGCCGAGGTCCGCCACCGCGACGACCTCGACCGGATCCAGGCGGAGCTGGCCGCCGTCGCCGGGGTCACGGTCCTCATCTACGACGACCGGTGCGCGGCCGAGGAACGACGGTTGCGCAAGCGGGACAAGCTCCCGACGCCGACCATGCGGCTGTGGATCAACGAACGGGTGTGCGAGGGGTGCGGCGACTGCGGCGAGAAGTCCTCCTGCTTGTCGGTGGTGCCGGTCCACACCGAGTTCGGCCGGAAGACCGCCATCCACCAGGGGTCGTGCAACCAGGACTATTCCTGCCTCCAGGGCGACTGTCCTGCCTTCGTCGAGGTCTTCCCGAAGCGACGGGCAACGTCGCCGGCCAACGGGGCGCGGACGCCGGTCTCCGAACCGCCGGTGGCGCTGGGGCCGCCGGTCAAAAAGGTTCCGGTCGACGATCTCCTCATCCGGATGCCCGGCATCGGGGGGACCGGGGTCGTCACCATCTCCCGCATCCTGCAGATGGCCGCCCTCCTCGACGGGCGCTTCGCCGCCGGGGTGGAGCAGACGGGCCTTTCCCAAAAGGGCGGTCCGGTGGTGTCCGACCTACGCATCTCCTCCCGCCCGATCGACGCCGCCGTCCGGGCCGGGAGCCGGAGCGTCGACGTGCTGCTCGCCTTCGACCCGCTGGGGGCGGCCGATCCGACCACCCTGGCCACCGCCGACCGGCGGCGGACGGTGGCGGTGATGAACACCGCCGAAGTCGCCACCGCCCGGATGGTCACCGACGCCACCGTCACTTTTCCCGAGCCGGCCAAGCTGATCGCCCGGGTCGAGCGGGACACCCGTCGCGGCGCCAACCTCTACCTCGACGCCAACTGGATCTCCGAGAAGATCTCCGATGACCACCTGGCCACCAACATGGTTTTGACCGGGGCCGCCTTCCAGCACGGGTGCCTGCCCGTCAGTGCCGGGTCGATCGAGGAGGCCATCCGGCTCAACGGCATCGCGGTGCCGGCCAACCTGGCCGCTTTCCGGTGGGGGCGGGCGGCGGTCATCGATCCCACCGCCGTCCACCGGGCGCTGGCCCCGGCGCCCACCGGGTCCTCACCTTCGTCGATGGGTGAAGCCGCCCGGCGACTTCTCGCCGACCATCCCGTCCCCGACATCCTGCGACCCGTCCTCGAGCGTCGGGTCGACGATCTGGTCGGCTACCAGAGCCCCGGGTACGCCGGGAGCTACCTGCGCGAGGTGCTCTCGGTCCTGTCCGCCGAGCAGGCCGGAACGCCCGGTCCCGGGCTGCCGGTCACCACCGCGTTCGCGGTCGGGCTGTACAAGCTCATGGCCTACAAGGACGAGTATGAGGTGGCCCGGCTCCACCTCGACGCCTGGGAACGGGCCAAGCTGGACGACGAGTTCGGACCCGGGGCGCGGCTGCGGGTCATGCTCCAGCCTCCGATCCTCAAACGACTGGGGTTGCACCGTAAGATCAGCCTCGGCCGGGCCACCCGTCCCGTGTTCCGCTGGTTGCACGCCGCCCGCCACCTTCGAGGCACGGCGTTCGATCCGTTCGGCCATACCCGGATGCGCCGAACCGAGAGGGAGTTGGTGGGCGAGTACCTCGCCCTCGTGGGTCAGGCCATGGGCCACTTGAACCGGGCCAACGCCGCGTCGGTGGCGGCGGTGACGGCGGTGGCCGAGCTCCCCGATCTCATCCGGGGCTACGAGGGAGTCAAGCTCGCCGGCATCGATCGCTTCCGGGCCGAGAGCCCGATCCGGCTGCAGGCGGTACTCGACACCTTTCGACCCGCGGCGCAATCGGCCCAATCCGCCTGATCCGCCTGCTCCGGCTTCATCATTCGTCGAAGGTCGGTCGACGGGCCCGCTTCCGTTCGGACTGCTGCCGCTTGGCGCTGAGCCGACGCTCTTTGGCTCCCTTGGACGGCCGGGTCGGGCGGCGGGGCTTGTCGATATGGAGGGCGGCGGCCATCCGCTCGGCGAATCGGGTCACCGCCAGCTGGCGGTTGCGCCCCTGGGACCGCTCGTCGTCGGCCACCACCCTGACTTCCGGACCCAGCTTCTCGAGGAGGCGAGCCCGTTGGCGGGGACCGAGCGACGGGGACCCGGCCACATCGAAGCGGAGCTCCACCCGGGTATTGACTTTGTTGGCGTGCTGGCCACCGGGACCGCCGCTCGGGGTGAAGCGAAACTGGAGCTCGGCGAGCGGGATCGACAGCGCCGAGGTGATGCGCACCCGGTCGGGGCCGGCGGCGGGAGCGGGAGGAGGCATGGCTAGGCGCGACCGTCCGCCGGCGAGCCCGGCTCGTCGACCACCGGGTTGGACAGCTCGCCGATTCCCTCCACCGCGATCCGCACGGTGTCGCCGGTACCGATCCAACGAGGTGGGTCGTGGCTCGCCCCCACCCCGGCCGGGGTCCCGGTGGAAAGGATCATTCCCGGTTCGAGGGTGAAGGCGGTCGACAGATGCTCGATCATCTGGGCGCAGGTGAAGACCATGTCGCCGGTATTGCCGTCCTGGCGGAGCTCGTCGTTGACCCAGGTCTGCACCGACAGCCGCTGCGGGTCTCCGAGCTCGTCGGGGGTGACCAGCCACGGTCCGGTCGGGCCGTGGGTATCGAAGCCCTTGCCCATCATCATGGTGGGGGTCCGCCACTGCCAGTCCCGGACGCTGACGTCGTTGACGACCATGAACCCGGCCACCACCTCGAAGGCCCGGTCGGCGGGCACGTGGCGGCATCGCCGGCCGACGACCATGCCCAGCTCGCCCTCGTAGTCCACCTGGGTCGACACCCGGGGAACCTCGATGCCGACCCCGGGTCCGATCACACAGGTGGGTTGCTTCGCGAACCAGGTCTGGAACTCCGGCGGCGGGCGACCCAGCTCTCGGCTGTGGGCTTCGTAGTTCTGGGCGATGGCCAGAAACGAGGGCGGGCGGGGCACCGGCGCCAGGAGGTGGGCCGAGGCAATCGCCAGCCGGCGGGCGGCGGTGGCCGGCGCCCGACCCATCGCGTCGGCGGCGTCGGGCCCCAAGCTCAACAATCCGACCATGTCGCCGGGCAGCCCGATGACCGGATCGGTGAGATCGACGATCTCCTCGCCTACCACCAGGCCGGTCCGGATGCCGTCGTCCAGCAGGCTCACCAGTCGCACGGACAGACCGTACGCCACCGGTCGGCTTAGGCTCCGGCAATGCCTGAGAAACCCACCCCCGCTACCCCCCCACCCGCCGCTAACTCCGCCTCCGCCGCACCCAGGTCGTTCCTCGACGGGATGGTGGCGTTGATCACCGGATCGTCGTCCGGGATCGGGGCGGCCACCGCCCGCCTCCTGGCCTCCGAAGGCGCCACCGTGGTGGTCAACTCGGTGCACTCGGTGTCGGCCGGGAAAGAACTGGCGGCCGAGCTCCCCCGGGCTGACTACGTCCAGGCCGATGTGGCCGACATCGAGCAGGCCCACCGGCTCATCGACACCGTGATCCAGCGTCACGGGCGGCTCGATGTCCTCGTCAACAATGCCGGGATCACCGAGCTCATCCCCCATGGGGACCTGGAGGCGGCCACCCCGGAGATCTGGCGCCGCATCTTCGACGTCAACGTGATCGGCACCTGGCAGCTGACGGTGGCGGCGGTCCCCCACCTCACCGCGTCGGGGCGGGGCCAGGTGGTCAACGTCTCGTCCATCGCCGGGGAACGGCCGACCGGAAGTTCCATCCCCTACGCCTGCTCGAAGGCGGCGCTCTCCCACATGACCAGACTGCTGGCCAACACCCTGGGTCCGGATGTCCGGGTCAACGCGGTGGCCCCGGGGTTGGTCGACACCCCGTGGACGGCGGAGTGGGACACCGTCCGCGCCTTCGTCAGCGCCCAGGCGCCGCTCCAACGGACGGCCACCCCCGAGGACGTGGCCGAGGTGATCCTGGGTCTGGTTCGGTCCTCCTACGTCACCGGTGACGTGGTACTGGTCGACGGCGGACTCCATCTGCGCTGATCGATTCTCCCGACCCCGTCAAAAGCGGCGGGCGAAGGGGCGGTTGTCGATCTAAATGTCGTTCGAGCCGGCCGTCGGCTCACTCCTGTTTCGGGAAGAGCCTTTGGTCGCCGAGGGAACGGCCTGGTTGCCGATCCGGTGGCGGGTCGGAGCCTGGGAGGTGTCCCTCGGCAAGGTTCTCGGCCAGGTCGGGCGGGGCGGGGTCGGCACCGGGCGGGATCCACTGCCAGTTCCCGGGTCCTCCGGCCAGGGTGAAGCCCCGATGGTGGCGGAGGTGGTGGTGATGGCTGCAGAGCTTGGCCAGGTTCCAGAGGGCCGTCGGCCCCTGGTCGTGGACTT
>DASZNG010000169.1:0-27207 GCA_035551535.1 Acidimicrobiales bacterium
GGCGTCGCGGCCTACGGGCCTAACCCGTCATCCAGGTGATTGGTTGATCGGGGTCCGGGTCGTAGCGGCACGACGCCCCTGTATGAACCGAGTCGCGCAGGAGGCGAGCGATCCCGGGATCTTGGCCTTCGATCTTGGAGAGGGCGGTGGCGATGGCCTTGCGCACCGCAACCCTCGCCCGCTCCGAGGATGCGCCACCGAGTCGAAGGCGACCGCCGAGGCCGGTCGCCCCCCGTAGCTGGAGGAGGAGCGCTTCCCGCTCGGCAGACAGCTTGGCCGCGGCGAGCGGGTCGCCGCGGATGTCGGCGGCATCCAGGTCGGTGTCGAGCTCGACGAGTCGACGCCGGTAGGCGGTCAGCGCAGCAGGGTCGAGGGGATCGCCCACATCTGCCTCGTCGAGGGTCGCACCGGGATGGCCGGCGAGCGCATCGGAAAGCGCGAGGGCGCCGACGTTGGTCCCGGGCCGCTCGAGCAAATAGCGAAGGTACCGAAGCCCCTTCAAGTCGGGCAGCACGAACGTCACACCCTCGGCGCCTACGCACCACCGGCCGCTGTCGTCCCGCACAAAGGAGACCGATCGCACCGGCGTCGAGGGTGCACGGGGCCGGGCGGCACCCAGGCCCCGCTCCCACCACCCGGCACCGATGCGCCGGTAGGCGCTCTCGGCCGCGTGCCGCCACCGATCGGCGTCAGCCTCGCCGAGCAACCGCCCCGCCCGGTAGAGGTAGTCGTCGACTACGCCGTGAAACGTCACCGCGCCCGCATTGAGCACCCCCCGGCCGGCATAGGGCTCGAGGGCAGCCGCCTCGTCCCGGGCGACATCGGACATCTCGAGGCCGGCGGCCACCCCGACGGCGAGGCTCACCGTGAGCAGGAAGTCAACGTCAGGGGCGATGCTGTCGGTGCCGCCGGCAGTCAGCTGTGTGACCAGCACCGCGGCCCGGTCGGGCTGGCCTGCGGCCAGCCACAAGCTGGCCCCGACGGCCAACACCGACGGGATGCCCTCGGCCGCGCCGAAGGCCTCGAATGCCTCCGCCTCGTCCCGGAGCGCGACCAGGTCGCCCGACACCCGTGCCCGCATTCCCCCCAGTTCGTGGAGCACACCCTCCGCGTCGGGCTCGGCAATCTCTGCGCCGATGGTTGCGGTGCGTGCGATGAGCCGGTCGGCCGAGGCGAGATCGTCGGTGGCGAGGGCGTGCATGGCCCGTCGGGACGCGACGTAGAAGGCGGCCCGGGGGGAGCCCGACTCTGCCGCCACGAGGTCGAGGGCGCGTAGTTGGCGGTTCACCGCAAGGATGTCGAGGCACTCCCACGCGGTGCTCAACCTCCAGAGATGGGCGGAGAGCCGCAGCTCGGGGTCGGCCAGGTGGGCGGCCACGTCATCGAGGCGGGCGGCGAGGCTCACCCGTTTGCCGAAGTCGTCGGGGCCCCAGCGCGCCAGCAGGGCGGCGTCGAGCGCGTCGGCGGTGGCTTCCGGCGTGGCGACCTCGGCGGCGAGTCGTTGCGCCTCGTCGGCGAAGCTGACGGCCCGCACCGCGTCGCCGCCGTAGACCCACGACCGGGCTAGCGCGGCCGCCAGTCGGCAGCGTGCCAGTGGGGTCTGCGCGGCTTCGTACGCCTCGTGCAGCAGCGCCGGGATCTGGCCCGGGTGGACCCCGAACCGCTGGCTGGCGGGCATGGCCAGGGCGGCGGCAGTGAGGGCCTCCGAGTCCCCCGTCGCCCGGGCCGCCGCGAACGCCGCGACCAGCGCGGCCCGCATGGCGTCGACGTCCCCCGCCGCCTTCGCCACCGAGGCGGCGGCAAGCCGCTCTGCCGCCTCGGTGCTCGACCCGGTTGGAGAGGCTCCGTCCACGGTGCGCATGGTAGGCCGACGCCCGGCGCGTTAGGGGCGTTGCAGCGTCACCGCCGCCCGATGACGTTCGACCTGGGCGTGGTCCCAGTCACCGGTGCAGTACACGGAGAGCTGGGCGACCGCGCCGTCGGCGACGTCGGCGCGGAACAGCTCCCGGCAATACCAGGTGTCGCCGTCCTGGTCCCACTCCTCCTCCACTTCGAGAACGAATCCGGTGCGGGTGGCGTCGAATCGGGAGCGGGGCACCCGCCCAGAGCTTGGGTGGCCGCCCTTGCGAAGGCGGACGATGCCCTCGACGCCCTGCGCCTGGAGCCGCCACTGCGGCATGGTGAAGTCACAGAACGCGTCCGGGGTGAAGAGGCCCTCAGGGGGCGTGCCCGTCTCCAGGAAGGCGATGAACTTGGCGGCCAGCTCGCGGCCCCGTGTCTCGTCGGCGCCCGTCATGACTGGCTCCCCGCGGCCGCCATGTTCGCCCCGAGGACGGCCAGGGTCTCGGCCAGCGGCGCAGTGGGGCTGAACTCGATGACCTCGGTACCGGCGGTGACGACCGGGACGTGGCCGGGACGGGCCACGTAGGCGTCTCCCGCCCGGTAGGTCTCCTCGCCGTCGGTGTAGCGCAGGCACATCTCGCCGCTCACGACGACACCCCAGTGCGGGCACTGGCAGCGATCGTCGGGCAAGCCCCTGTACACCGGCGTCCCGTCGGCGTCGACGTGGAACTCCTGGAACACGACGGTGAAGTCGTCGAGCTCGACGTTCCGACTGGTGAGCACCTCGGACTCCATCGCCACCGGTGCTTCGGCCTTACACGTTCTCGGCATGGCTTCCTACCTCTCTCGTCTCGTGGGGTCGTTCGACCTCATCTCTTAAGGCGTGATGAGCGGGAGTCACGATGTGACGTTTCGGCGGGAGTCAGTGTGACGGCGACGCCTTGACGGATCCCATCCATAAGTTTACACTTACCGTTAGTGGATACTTACCAAACGCCAGACGCGTTAGGTTCGCTCGGGGATCCCACTCGGCGCGCCATCTTCGCTTCCTTGGCCGAGCGACCACGGGCAGTTGGCGAACTGGCCGCGGAGCTGCCGGTCAGCCGGCCGGCGGTGTCCCAGCATCTGAAAGTGCTGAAGGAAGTGGGTCTGGTCGTGGAGCGCGCCGCCGGCACCCGCCGGATCTACCGGCTGAATCCGGTCGGAGTGAGCGCACTGCGCGACCAACTCGACACGTTTTGGAACCGGGCTCTGGCGAGCTACAAGGATGTCGTTGAACAACCAACAGAGGAGAGGTCATGACTCAGGCAGCGACTGCGGTTGTCCGTAAGCAGGTCGTCGTCGAGGCGCCGGTCGAGCGGGCCTTCACGGTATTCACCGAACGATTCGGCGACTTCAAGCCACCCGAGCACAACCTGCTCGCGTCGCCGATCGCCGAAACCGTGTTCGAGCCGCGGGTCGGTGGCCACATCTACGACCGGGGCGTCGACGGGAGTGAATGTCATTGGGCGCGCGTCCTGGCCTACGAACCGCCGGACCGGGTGGTGTTCAGCTGGGACATCAGCCCGCAGTGGCAGATCGAGACCGAGCCGGACAATGTCAGCGAGGTCGAGGTCCGATTCGTCGCGGAAACTCCGGAGCGCACCCGGGTGGAGCTGGAACACCGAAACATCGACCGGCACGGCCCGGGATGGGAAGCCATCACCGACGGTGTCGAAGGCGACGCCGGCTGGCCGCTGTACCTGGCCCGGTATGCCGCTGTGATCGCCGAGGACCGCTGACCCCTCCGTCAGCGCGCCACCGCCCGCTGGGTTCGGTCCGGAAAACAGACACCCGTCACCGGGCGGGTTGCCTCCAAGCGTGCGGTCCCCCCGTGCATTACGCTCCGCCCCTGGTGAGCGCCTTGATCACCGAAACCGAGGTCGCATGAGGCTCTCTGTGAAGTGGCGTCCAGGGGTGGTTGGGATCGGGATCGCCGTGGCCGCCGCCATGGTTCTGGCCGCCTGCAGTTCGTCGCCGGCCACGTCTTCGAGCACGACTGGGTCTACGGGTGCAGCCACGACGACGCCTGCCGGCTCGACTACGTCGACCAACGCGGTGTCGACGACCACGGCAGGCAGCACCGCCAACTTCAATTCCTGCTCAGTCGTCACCCAAGCCGAGGCGGCCAGCGCTCTCGGGCAGTCGGTGAGCTCCGGGGTGCTCGGGACCGCCACCGTCGAGGGAGGGCTGGCCTGTGTGTTCTACGGGCCGTCGGCACCTACGCCGACGACCCCGGACACCGCCCAAATCGATTCCGTCCGGGTCGTGGTGGTCAAGGGATCTGACGCCCTGACCTGGTACAACAGCTACAAGGTCTCGCCGCAGGTCCGAGCCCAGTCCATCTCCGGCTATGGCGACCAGGCCTATTACGACGGCTACGCCTCGCTGAGCGTGATGAAGGGCGACTACTACCTGAGGGTGGCCGTGGCCCCCAGTGGCACACCGCCGAACCTGACCGGCGAGGAGCAGCTGGTCGACACGATCCTGCCCAAGTTGCAATAAGGGGCGGCTCCGATCCTCAGGCCGGGGTGGCGGACGCCGCCGACAGCGGTACGGGCCGGGCCAGGCTCCAGCTGAAGGTCTTGGGGATGTCGTCCAGCGAAACGGTGGTGGCCAGATCCGCCACCGTCGGCCCGGTCCGGTCGGCGACTTCCTGCAGTTGGGCAACGTCGAAACCGTAGACCCTCGCCGCGTTCAGGCCGAGCATCCTGCGCACGTCCTCCTCGGGCATTCCGCCGAACACGTGGCGCAGGATCAGCCGATGGACCGGCGCCGCCCCCTCCAGATGGGGATAGTCCGCCCCCCACATCAAACGCTCGAGGCCGATCTCCTCTCGCATCTCGGCTTCGTAGCGCTTCATGAGCGACGCGCCCAGGAACACATGTCGGTCGAAGTATTCCTCCGGCCGGAGCTTGAGGTAGGACCGGACCGGGGCGGCACCGTGGGTGTCGAAGAAGTTCTCCATGTCCCGGATCAGGGAGGGCAGCCACTGCGCCCCGTTCTCGGTCACGGCCACTTTGAGGTTCGGGTGACGGTCGAACACCCCGCCGAAGATCATGAACCACAGCGGGCGCCGGGTGAACACGAACACCTCATAGAGCCCCAGAAATCCTCCGTGCTTGGCGTCGTAGAGCTGTTTGGAATCGGTGGCCATCCCCGATGCGCCGGTATGGAGGTTGACGACCAGGCTGTTGTCCTCACAAGCGCTCCAGAACGGCTCGTAGTACTCGTCGGCGTAGCCGGGGAGCCCGGACTTGATGGACATGGCCGGGAGCATCACCCCACCGAACAATCCGGCGTCCCGGGCCCAGGCGACTTCTTCCACCGCCCGGTCGATGTCGTGGAAATCGATGGGGATGCACCCGGCCCGCCTCCCGGCGGCGGCGGCGCAGAACTCGGCAAGCCATCGGTTGTAGCCATGGAGGGCCGGCCATACCGGCTCCAAACCCTTGGTGGTCTGGGAACCCAGGTACATCGCCGGCGACAGTCCACCGGCGAGCACCGGACCGGGAAACGCCACCTCGGCATGGATCCCCTGCTCCTCGAGGACCGCCAGCCGCCGGCCACCGGCGTCGGAGGCAAATACCCAGTCGGTGCTGTAGTTCTCGAGCCACTCGTCGGCGGCGTCGATGTCCACCCCCATGCCCGCCAGCCTGCGGCTAGCCACCGCCCGGACCGGATCCGCCTCGTCGATCTCCCCGGGATCGACGCCCCCGAGCATGGGGATCGCCACCGAGGAAAGGTCGCCGAACGCCGCCACCGCCTCGCGGTGGGTCGGGTCGACGTAGGACAGGAACTGGTCCAAGTCGTCCGGCGCCGCATGGGCGTCGGCCGTCACCACCACGTAGTTCTTCCCGGTTCGGAGTTCTCCAGCTGTGTGATCGGTCACGACTCGCCTCCCCCAACGTCGACGGGCAGCATCGGCGTTGTCGCCAAGCTAGTTCGGGTCACTTCGAGCCGGCGGGGCGCCGGGTCGGACGCTGGCGACGGCCCGGGGGTCAGACGTTCGGCCAGACGGCTGTCCGGATCACACATCGGGATGGCCATGAGGTCGCTTTCGGATTCCACCGTCACCAGGGATGGCCGAAGCGGTCCCGGTAGGCCCGTTCGCTCAGCGGCAGGCGTCGAGGCTTTCCCGGGGGCTGACTTGGCCAGCCGATGGGGACGATCGCCATCGGTCTCGCGGTCGCCGGTAGATCGAGCAGCTGGCGCAATTCGTCAACGCGGAAGGTGGCCAGCGTCGTCATTGCCGAACCGAGGCCCAGAGCGTTGGCCGACAACAGGAGGTTCTGGGTCGCCAGGAACACCGACGATGGAAGGGTCGCCGGGAGCCCGATGCTGGCGTCGCCGCAGACCACCACGATGACCGGTGCGGACCCGATCCCTCCCTCGGCACCCCGCTCGACCTCACGCAGGAGGGACTCCGACAGTCGGCCCTCGGAGTGCTGGCGGCCGCCCTCTCGCCAGGCCCGGCGGTTCAGGTCTCCGATGCTCGCTCGGACTCCCGCGTCGCGGACCACGACGAACAACCAAGGTTGGAGGTTCTCGGCACTGGGGGCGTGGGTGGCCGCCCGAAGGCAGCGATCGAGGAGCTCGTCACTGACGGGTTGGTCGGTGAACTGCCGGGTGGCGCGCTGCTTGAGAACCACATCGAAGTACCCCGGCTGAGACTCGGCTCCATCTCCGTCGAGCATCCCGCGAACCTAGCCGGGTCCATCCCCGGGTCGCCGGCCCCGCGCGGAGGTGGTGTGGTCGGTAGAGTCGCCCTCGACCGATCGAGACCGCGTTCGAAGAAGGCTGGACGCGCCGATTTCGAACGGGACAACGCCGACCACATCCGAGGAGCACCCCATGGCCACCGAACTCGGGACCGACTCGATGCCCAGGAGTGCCCCGTCGCCCACGGCCAACCGGACCCCGGGTGGCTGACCGGCTGCCCGACCAACTCCGGTGGATGGCCTCCGCCCACCCGGACAAGGTGGCGTACCGGAATCTGGGCGACGGATCGTCGATCACCTTCATCCGGTGGGAACGCGAGTCGAACCGCCTGGCCCGGGGCCTTCAGGCCCGGGGGGTGGAAAAGGGCGACCTGGTCGCCATCTTGCTCGAGGCCGAGCGGATCCTCGACTTCCTCGTCGCCTACAGCGCGGTGCACAAACTCGGGGCGGTCTCGGTTCCGATGAACAACCGCCTTTCCCCGCCAGAGGTGCGTGCCATCCTCGAACACGCCGAGGTCACCGCCATCGTGACCAGTGGCGCCTACGACGAGGCGGTCGCCCCGCTGCTGGGCTCGCTTCCCTCGCTGACCACGGCGGCGACGCTGAGCCCGTCGGGAATTCCGGGGCTCATCGACATCGAGGACCTGAAGAGTGCGGACGATGGCGCCATTCAGGTGCCCGTTGACGAGGACGACCTGGCCGACGTCATGTATACCTCGGGGACCACCGGACGGCCGAAGGGCGTCGCCGTCCGGCATCGCAGCGTCGCCCTCCTGCCCAACGCCGAGCCGGCATGGCAGGGATCCGCCTGGCTCACCGCCACCCCGGTCTTCACCTTTGCCGGGCTCGGATTCATCTACAACCCGATGAAGGCGGGCATGACCGTGCTCTACCTCCCGAAGTTCGACGCCGGGCGGTGGCTCGGGATCGTCGAACACGAACGACCGGTGATCGCCTTCGTGGTGCCGGCGATGGCTCAGCTGCTCATCCACCACACCGACTTCCAGTCGGCCGACCTCTCCAGCCTCAAGAGCCTGATTCTGGGCAGCGCCCCGCTGGCCCCCGACACGCTGCTGCGCCTGCAAGCCAGGTTGCCCGGAGCCGTGGTGTTGAACAGCTACGGCATGACCGAAGGCGGCCACGCGACCTTCGCGATGGATCCGGAAGGCTCCCGAACCCGGCCGGGGGCCGTCGGGCGGCCGAGGCCGCCCACCGAGGTGCAGATCGTGGGTGAGGACGGATCCCCGAATCCCACCGGTGCCGTCGGCGAGGTCATCACCCGGAACCCGAACGGACACCGCGAGTACTACAAGGATCCGGAGGCAACCGCCCGGATGTGGGAGGGGGGATGGCTGCATACCGGCGACCTCGGGTATCTCGATGCGGACGGCTATCTCTACATCGTCGGTCGCAAGAAGGAGATGATCGTCCGGGGCGGGATGAACGTGTACGCCGACGACGTCGAGGCGGCGCTCCAGGCCCACCCGGCGGTGGTCGAGGCCGCGGTCGTCGGCGTTCCCCACGATGTGCTCGGCGAGGACGTCGCCGCCTATGTTGTCGTCCGTCCGGGGGAGACACTGACGAGCGACGAGTTGGAGCGTTTCGCCGGAGAGCGTCTGGCCGACTACAAGGTGCCGCGTCAGATCTCCTTCCTCGCCGAGTTGCCGAGGAACGCCGGTGGCAAGGTAATGAAGGCACAACTCACCGCCGCCGCGGCCGAGGTGGCTCGGCGGCGTTGACGAGATGAGAGTCGCAAAGGGTACAACCGGACGACACACTGGGAGACAGAGGGGGAGGGGACATGCAAGACCACAGGTTTGACTTCGTGGTGGAGGGGACGCCCGACGAGGTGTGGGACGTGATCTGGGCTCGTACCCGGGTGGGTATCGAGACCGACACGGTGAAGATCGAGATCTACCACCCTGGTGACGAGGAGGGCAACGGCCTGGTCCGTCACTGCCATTTCCCCGTCCCCAAATACCTGCTGTCCGGGGGCAAAGCCCAGTCGTGGGAGTGGATCACCGAGGCGAAGCGCCCGGTGTCGTGGAAATACGACGCCATCGGCAAGCCGCTGTGGTCGAGGGCCTCGGGGTGGACCCGGCTCGAGGATCTCGGGGGAGGGAAGACCCGGGTCTACTTCCGCGAGACCTATCACGTCTTCCATCCCCTCACCCGGGCCCTGCTCGAAAAGCGGGTGCACCACTTCATCTCCAAGGACAATGACAAGCTGATCGAATCCTCGCTGGTCAGATCGCTGCAAAAACTCCACGAGCGAAAGGGCACCGTGGCCTGAGGGGCGGGTCGGGACCGGGCTCCTCGGCGTTGGTTCCGTTGAATCCGGCCCCGACCGCCCGCTACCGTGGGTCGCGGTGGACAAGGGTGCGTCTGCTCGGGACGCCATGGCGGACATGCTGTGTGCGTCCGGAGCCATCACCAGCCGGGCGGTGGAAGCCGCGATGCGAGCGGTTCCCCGCCATCTCTTCCTGACCGAGGTGCCGGTCGAGCGTGCTTATGCCGATCGGGCGGTGACGATCAAGTACGACCACAACGGCGCGCCGATCAGCTCGGCGTCGCAGCCGGCGATGGTGGCCCAGATGCTCGAGCAACTCGAAGTCGGAGCAGGCGACCGGGTACTCGAGATCGGCACCGCGACGGGCTACAACGCCGCGCTGCTCGCTCATCTGGCCGGACCCTCGGGACAGGTGGTGACCGTCGAGATCGAGGAAGACCTGGCCGAGCGGGCCAGTAGCAGCCTCATCGAGGCGGGTTATCGGCAGGTGCAGGTGGTTCGAGGCGACGGCCGGGTCGGTTTCCCGGAAGGTGCCCCATACGATCGGATCATTGTCACCGCCGGCGCCCGCCAGGTCGCTCCCGCCTGGATCGAGCAGTTGGCCGAGGGCGGCCGGATCGTGGTCCCGCTGGTCAACCCCGACGGCGACGGCATCTCCGTCATGTTCGAGATGGTGAATGGCGAGCTGGAGGCCGGCAATGGCCGGCCGTGCGGGTTCGTGCCGCTGCGGTCTTCGCCGGTCTGAGCCCGGGAGCGGACGCCTCTCTCGTTCGGGTCGGTCGGCCTCGTCACTCCGGCGCGGGAGGTCAGCGAGGCCGGACCGAGCCGGCCGGCGGGATCTTCGCTGGAGGCTGACTCGAGCAGGCCAGCGACCCGCGGTTCTCGCCGGAGGGGGGAAGGGCGGCAATGGCTGAGGGGCTGAAGGTCGGTCGGCCACGCATCATCGCGTCGACGTCGAGGAAATCCATCAGATCGTTGGCGTTGGCGTCTCGGTAGCTGAGCGCCGGAAGGTTCCACTTGCGCTCCACCATGGCCAGGATCGAGGTGTGGTCGTAGACCTGGTGGCTGACGTAGTTCGGCTTGGCGTAGGGGGACACCACCACCGAGGGGACCCGGAAACCGTAGCGGGCGAAGCCCTCGTATTCGGACTCGCCCGGCTGCACCTGGGGCGGGATCAGATCCGGAGGCAGGGCGACCGGCGGCGGCACGTGGTCGAAGTAGCCGCCGTGCTCGTCGTAGGTGACGATCAGGAGAGTCTTGTCCCAGTTGGGGGAGGCGCCGATGGCCTTCACCACCGAAGCCAGGAACGTCTCGCCGGTCACGATGTTCTGCGGGTTCTCCTGCGACTGGGTCGAGTAGTCCATGTCGACGATGCAGAATTCCGGGAGCTTCCCGGCCGCGCAGTTGGTGAAGAATTGCCCGATGGGGGTGTTGGCGACCAACGCGGCCACGTCGTTGACGGGGTACAGGGCGGCGGTGGCGCCGAGCGGGTAGCTGGCGGCGTAGTCCAGCCAGCTGATCCCGTGGTTGCTGAGGGTGTTGAAGATGGTGCCGCCCAGGGGAGGGAGCAGCAGGCTGACGTCGGGGATCAGGTTGCCGGCCGACGTACCCACGTCGTCGGTCATCCCCATGGCGGTGGCGGCGATCAGGAACCGCCGGTTCGGGTCGGTTTGCCCGAGGAGCGAGCAGAACCACCGGTCGCCGATCGGGAAGGTGTCGGCCAGGGCGTAGGTGAACGGCAGGTCGGCTCCCGTCCAGTACCCCATGGACACCGGACCACTGGACGACGTTACGAAGCCGTTGCACGCCCCGCCGGCATAGGAATCGTGGCTGGTCTTCCATTCCTGCGACGGCCCGCCGGTGTTCTGGCAGGTGGAAGGCATGTGAAAGGCGAGCTGGCTGCTCCCGTTGGCGTAGGGGTTGGTGAAGGTCGGGGTGCCGTAGGGGTTGAAGGCGGTAGGGGTGGGATCGTCGATGACGAACCCGTCGCCGCGGGGGGTCTGTCCCGGTGCCCGGCCGAGCATCCCGAAGAAGTTGTCGTACGAGTGGTTCTCCAGCATGCAGACCACGATGTTCTCGATCTCGGGCATGGTGTCCGTGCCTGGGGGGAGTTTCGGGAACGGGAGCGATCCGGGGGTACGGAGCGAGCTCTTCCCGAGCACGGCCAGGGCTTGCTTCTGGAGGGCGGTGAGGGAGGACCCGGCATTCACGGCGGCCGCCGCCGGACGGGCGGGCTCCAGCTGGCTTCCCACGACTCCGGCGACCAAGGTGCCGGCCCCGGCGGCCAGGAATCGGCGCCGGCTCAGCCGCTTTCGAATGCCGGGATCCACCGCGGCCAGCTCCGGCTGGGAGGGGCTGGGGTCGGGCGGCTGGTGGCCGCTCTGGGGTTCACGCACAGTCATATAACGATGAAGGGTGACCCATCTGGCGAGATTCGTCCAGCCATCGCGCCACCGGGATCACTTCGCCGTTGCCGTCCCCCGAAATGTAACCTCGGGGCCGGTCAACTTGGGAGGGATTCGGCTTGCCGAGAACACGGGTCAGTGCCGCGGGCGTCGTGGTGGTGTCGATCGTGGCGATGTCGCTGGTGCCGACGGCCGGACCGGCCTCGGCCGCACCGTCTCTGCCCATCGGGAGTTCGCTTCCCGCCCAGGTGATCGCGGCCAGCGCGGCGGCGGGCACCGGCTGGAAGCCGGAGCCGGCGACCTATGGAATCGGCCAGCGCACCGACGTTCCGGTCACCGCCGCGGACGGCACCGTGCTGAGCGTCAACGTGTACTACCCGACCAACGCCAGCGGCAAGCCGGCGGCCGGCCGGTTCCCGGTGCTGCTGACCCAGACCCCGTACGGGAAGAGCACCCTCGGCGCCCTCCCCGGTTCCGACGGCGCCCAGACCGGCGCCAATAATTACCTGGTCCAGCGGGGCTACATCGATGTGGTCGCCGACGTGCGTGGCACCGGTTCTTCCGAGGGCACCTTCGGGTTGTTCGACCCGGCCCAGGTCACCGACGGCGTCACCCTGGTGAACTGGGCGTCGAGGCTGCCGGGGTCCGACGGCAAGGTGGGCCTCTACGGCGCCTCCTACCTCGCCATCAACCAACTGCTGACCGCCGCGGCGGTCGGCAAGGACAGCCCACTCAGAGCCATCTTCCCGGTGGTGGCGGCCAACGACATCTACAAGGACACCGCCACCATGGGCGGCCTCATCGACATCGAGTTCGACCTCTTCTACCTGGGGTTGACCGGCGGCCTCAATGCCGAGGGCCCGTTGCTCGACGCCCTCGAGAACCCGACGAACCTGGTCGCCGACCTGAGCGTGACCGAGCTGCAGCACCTCGCCGACCTCGGCAGCTTCGACGTGCCGTTCGCCGCCCAGACCCTGGCGGGATCGGCCTCCGCCTACGACGGCGCCTACTGGCAGGCGCGGAGTCCGGTCAACGTCCTCCAACAGATCGTGGCCAACGGCGTCCCCGCCTATCTGGTCGGGGGCGAGTACGACCTCTTCCAGCGGGGGGAGCCGCTCAACTATGCCGGGCTCCAGAACGCCTACGCCGGTCGCCCGGTCACCGCGCCGATGCTCCCCGATCAGCCAGCCACCGGGCGCTACCAATTGCTCGACGGCCCCTTCACCCACCTCGGCGGGGCCACCGTCGACTACGGGTCCCTCCAGCTCGAATGGTTCGACACCTGGCTGAAGGGCGAGAACACCGGCATGGCCCAGACGCCGACCCCGCTCCACTATTACGACCTGGGCACCTCCAGCTACCGCGAGCACGCCCAGTACCCGTTCCCGGCGGCCACCCCCACCCGCTTCTACTTCAGCGGGGCCAAGAGCAGCTCCGCCGCCCTGTCCCTCAACAACGGGACCCTGACCACCACTCCCCCGGCCTCCGCCGGCGCCGACACCGTCCTGTGGTCGCCGGTCGGAAATCCCTGCGGCCGGCCCACCGATCAATGGAGCGCCGGTGTCCTCAGCCTGGTGACGTCCTTGGTCAGCGCCAACGCGCCATGTGTCAACAACGACCTGCCCGGCGAACTCGGCCCGGACCGGGTCAGCTACACCACCGGTCCACTGGCCCACGCCGAGACCATCGAAGGCCCGATCGACGCCACCGTCTATGCGTCGGCCACCACCCCGGACACCGAGTGGGTGGCGCAGGTCGAAGACGTCGCCCCCGACGGGACCTCGACCCCGCTCACCGAGGGGGCGCTGCTCGGATCCCTGCGAGCCCTCGACCCGGCCACCACCTGGACGGCGGCGAACGGTCAGATCCTCCAGGCCGGCCACACCTACAGCCGAGCCAGTGCCCGGCCGGTGGTACCCGGCCAGGTCACCCGTTACGACGTCGAGGTGTTCCCCACCTACGACACCGTCGCCGTCGGGCACCGGATCCGGGTCACCCTTTCGACCTCCGACACTCCGCACCTGGTACCGACCGCCCCGGAGCTGGCCAACCTCCTCGGGGGTATCTACACCGTTCAGCACGGCCCCGGGGCCGCCTCGGCCATCGAAGTGCCGCTCGCCCCGGCCGGATCCTGACCGAGGCTCGACGCCGTCGGTATCAACCCCGCGCCGGTACCTCCTGCACCGCCCAGCGATTGCCGTCCGGGTCGGCGAAGAAGACGAACTTGCCCCAGGGAAACTTCTGGACCTCGCCGGCGTCGATGCCCCGCTCGCGCAGCTCGGCGTTGGCAGCTTCGATGTCGGCGACCACCAGTTGCATGCCCTCGACCGATCCCGGCGCCGCTTGGGTCAGCCCTTGGCCGATGGCGATCGAGCAGGCCGAGCCCGGGGGAGTGAGCTGAACAAATCGGAGATCGTCGCTGACCTGGAAGTCGGCGTCGGCATGGAACCCGGCCCGGTCGGTGTAGAAGGCCTTGGCGGCGTCGACATCGGAGACCGGCAGTATGACCAGCTCGAGCATGAAGTCCATGGTGGGCCCTTTCGTTGTCAGAACGGATTGATCTGTTCCAGATTGCCGAAACCCAACACCCTTTTCCAATAAATCAAGCCGATATCGACCCTTCGATTATCCGGCCGACGGGGTGGCGGTCAGCCGCCGGCGTCCTCGGCCATCGCCGGGCTGGGGATCACCCGGAGCACTGCTCCGGTGGCGACGTCATAGCGCCAGCCCTCGACCCGGATGCCTGCCGGCAGAGCCGGGCTGGTACGCACCGCGTCCACGTCACCGGCCAGCGCGGCGTCGGGGTCGGGCATGGCCAGGAAGTTCCATCCCTCCGATCCCGCCAGCTGCCGCGGGCTGAGCCCGGTCCGGACCTCGGCATCGTCACGGCCGGCCAGCGCGCAGTCGGTGTGGTGCATGACGGCGACGTACTCGACACCCAGGAAGGTGGTGGCCAGCACCAACGAGCGCAGGACGTCGGAGGTGACCCGCCCGCCGGCGTTGCGCAGGATCTTGGCGTCGCCCTGGGACAGCCCGAGCATCACCAACGGCTCGATCCGGCTGTCCATGCAGGTCACCAGCGCGAATCCCTTGGCCGCGGTCCCCGGGATGCCCTGGAGGCTGAACCCGGAGGCGTACCGGCGGTTGGCGGCGAGTAGTTCGTCGAACATCGAGTCAGTTTTGCAGAAGGGCCGGGTCGGGCCGGAACCCGGAGGCAACGCAGTACCATGCGTCACCGTCCCGCCGGGCGGAAACGCCGACCGCTTGGAGGAGCTCGTGGCGACACAGCCGGTGGATATCCCTTTCGAGGAGTTCACCCGGGCGCAGTGGACCGCGCTCGGGCAGCCGGCGGAGACCGGTCTGTCGCCGACCGATGTCGTCACCCTGGTTGCCACCGGCGACCCGGCTTCGTTGGACGAGGTGGCCGACGTCTACGTCCCGCTGGCCCAATTGCTGTCCGTGTACTCGGCCGCCGTGCAGGAAACCCGCCGTCGGGTCGACGGCTTCCTGGGGAGGTCGACCCGGGTGTCTCCCTTCGTGATCGGGGTGGCCGGCAGCGTGGCCGTGGGCAAGAGCACCACCGCCCGCCTCCTCCAGGCGGTGCTCAAGGACGGCCCCGGGAACCCGAGGGTCGAACTGATCACCACCGACGGGTTCCTGTATCCCAATGCCGAGCTCGGGGCCCGGGGACTCATGGACCGGAAGGGCTTTCCCGAGAGCTATGACCGCCGCCGGATGATCGACGTGCTGTCCGCCCTCAAGGCCGGCCGACCCCGGGTGGAGATCCCGGTGTACTCGCACGTGACCTACGACATCGTGCCCGGCGAGGTCCAGACCGTCGAGCGCCCGGACATGGTGATCGTCGAGGGGCTCAATGTCCTCCAGGTCAGCACCACCGACGTCCCCCCGGACCACGTTGTCGCCTCGGACTTCTTCGATTTCTCGATCTACGTCGACGCCGACGAGGCCGACATCGCCCGGTGGTTCACCGACCGGTTGCTCGAGCTGCGCCAGAGTGTGCTCCGCGATCCGCACTCGTACTTCCACGCCTTCGCCGGGATGTCCACCGACGAGGTGTCGGCCATCGCCCACGGCATCTGGTCGGACATCAATCTGGTGAACCTCCGCGAGAACATCGCCCCCACCGCCGGGCGGGCCAACCTCGTCCTCAAAAAGGACGGCGAGCATCGGGTCCGCCGGGCCCGGTTGCGGAAGATCTGAAGCCGGCCGGGCCTCCGATGTGCCTGCTGGTCGCCGTCTCCGGTGTGGTCGAAGACGCCCCGTTGCTGGTGGCGGCCAACCGGGATGAGTTCTACGCCCGGGAGGCGGTGCCCATGACCGTGTTGCGGGAGGCCGGGCCGAGGGTGCTCGGCGGCCGGGACCTGGTCGCCGGTGGCACCTGGATGGCGGTCAACCAGCACGGCGTGGTGGCGGCGTTGACCAACAAGCCGGCAGAAGGAGGGCGCGACCCGGCCAAACGGTCCCGGGGGGAGATCCCCATGTTGCTGGCGGCCCATCCGTCGGCGGCCGCCGCGGTCGACGCGCTCCGCTCGACGTTCGCTCCCGGCGAGTTCAATCCGTGCTGGGTGCTGGTGGGGGATCGCCGGGACCTCTACTACGTGGACATGACCGGACCCGGACAGGCCGAGAGCCAGCTCCTCCCACCGGGCGTCCACATTCTCGAGAACAAGCCGCTCGGGGATCCGAGTGCCAAGGTCGATCATGTGCGCGCTCGGCTCGGCGACTGCCGGTCTCGATCCGCCGACTCGGTGATCGGCGGCCTGGAGGCGATCGTGGCCGACCATGTCCTGCCGCTGGCGCCGGTCGACACCAGCGAGACGGCGCAACGCCAGGCCCGGATCTCCGCCTGCTGCGTGCACACCGAGCTCTACGGCACCCGCTCGTCGATGTTGGTGTGCGACCCGGCTGCGGACCCGGACCTCCCTCGGGTGTGGGCATCCGACGGGCCGCCGTGCACCCACCCGCTGACCCCGGTCGGATTCGACCTGCCGCCAGCGGTGGGGCTCGACCGATGATCGGGGACGGGAGGCGGGACCCTCAGGAATCCTGGAGGGGGCTGGGCGTTCCCGAGAAGCAACCCACCGCGTAGGGGTACTCGAGGGTCATGTCGTAGTGGTAGATGGTCACCGTCTGGCCGTGCCAGGGCACCGGGCTGGTCCGCCCGTGGCAGGCGTCGAGGTCCTGGTTGGTGAGCAGGTCGCCGTTGCTCCCGTACTCCACGTAGATGCCGAAGCCGTCCCGGGCCCAACCCACCTGGGTGGTGGTGGTGCGGGCCGCCGTCGACAGGAGGCAGGGCGACAGCGAGACGTAGTGGTAGCCGGTGAGGCCGGGGCTGCCATGGCAGGTGTCCTGGGTCTCGACCGCCCCGGCGTCGTTCCCGTTGGCGTCCAACCCATCGAGGAGGATGATCCCGTTGGACATCACCCCGACCGCCCCGTCGCCGGGGACACAGGTGGGGGTGGGGTTCTGGGTCGGGTCGTTGGGCACCTTCAGCGTGAAGTTGTGGGGGCCGACCGGGTTCTGGTCGGGGTTGAAGGCGTGGGCGGGATCCGCCGGGTCGACCGGGAAGGTGCCCGACCTTGGGGGCAGGTCGTTCCCCCGCAGGACCAGGTTCGAGCCGGAGTGGGTGGCGCGGAAGCTCGAGCTCCAGGTGACGTCGCCGGCCACCGCCGCCTTGGTGGTCATGTTCCAGGTGGCGGCGGCGGCGTCGACCCACGGCGGGGTCTTGACCGGCAGGGTCCCGGTCAGCGGGCTGCAGACGTGCTCGGCCCCGACCGCGGTGATGGTGGTGGAGTACACCAGGCTCCCCAGGGGTATCGCCTTCAGGTCCATCGACGACTTCGGCATGTTCACCGACTGGTCGGTGGCGGTGCTGGCCGAGATCGACGCCGGGGGCAGGGTGGTCGGCGACGCCGATGACGGCGGCGATCCGGTCGTCCCGCAACTGGAGAGCATTCCACCGGCGATCACCGCGACAGCTATTCCAGCGATGCCGATACGGGTTCGATCGGGCCGGCTCAAAGGTGGACCTCCAGATGGATTCCGCTCATCGTAAACGGTCGCCTGGAGGAAGCACCGGTTTTAGGCGATGTCCTCCCGGTCGAGGAACCCGGTGACCGCCCGGTTGAAGGCAGCGGGCTGATCGATGTTGGAGGCGTGCCCGGCGTCGGGGAGGACCGCGAGCACGGCTCCGGGAATCTTGGCCGCCATGTAGTCGGCGGCGGCCAGGAACGGCTTGTCGTCGGCGCCCACCAGCACCAGGGTCGGGACCGCCACCCGCGGGAGCGATTCGATGATCCGGGGGTCGCGCTGGGTGAGGATGCCCCGGGCGGCCAGAGCCAACCCGGTCGGGTCGTGATCGTCGCTGCCGACTTCGGGACTCGCCGACAGGGACCGGAGGCCCTCGGTCTCGAAGCCGACGGCGGTGGACTCGGCGTAGCGGTTCCATTTGGCCCGGGCCTCATCGTTCCTGAACCCGGGTCCGGTGTCGAACAGCAGCAATCCGGTGACCCGGTGGGGATGGGCCAGATAGAAGGCCAGCGACAGGTACCCGCCCAACGACAGCCCGCCGACCACCGCCCGGTCGGCCCCGCAGGCGTCGAGCACCGCGGCCATGTCCTCCACACTGGCCGGCTCGGAATAGCGCTCCGGATCCCGGGGTGAAGCGCTCCGGCCGTGGCCGCGGAGGTCCCAGGTGAGCAGCTGGCGATGGGCGCCGAGGGCGGCGAGGTTGGGATCCCACATCGAGGCGGACGCCGAGTAGCCGTGGGTCAGCAACACCGGGGCCCGGTCGGTGGGTTCCCCGTGGACCTCGTAGTGGATGACGACGCCGTCCCGGTCGAGGGTGGCCACCTTCAGATCCATCCCGGCGCCGAGGTCGGCTCGGATTCAGGCACCGGTGTTCTTCGGCACATCTCGGAACGGTAGCTGGTGGGAGGGATCGGGTTCGCGGGGCAGGCCGAGCACCCGTTCGCCGATGATGTTGTGCTGGATCTCGTCGGTGCCCCCGGCGATCGACACCGCCGGAACCGACACGAAGATCTCGGCGATGGTCCCGCCGAGCACGCTGTCCGGCCCGGTGAGCAGGCCCGACGCCCCGGCGATGTGGGTGTGGACCCGGGAGGAGGCCCGGGCCACCTGGCTGGCCGCCATCTTCCCGAGCGAACCTTCCGGGCCGGGGGGACGGCCGAGGGCGCGGGCCGCCCGGGACCGCTGGGCCGTCCAACTCGCCGACCGGGCCAACCCGACCAACCGGGCGATCTCCTGGCGGACCACCGGGTCGGTGCCGGCCCCGGTGGCGGCCGCCTGCCCGACGACCAGGTCGAACCGGCCGGCCCGTTGCGGGTACCACTTGTAGGGCTCGTAGACCACGGCCCGCTCGGCCCCGGCCTCGCGCACGGCCCGGCCCCCGGTGTCGGGTAGCGGGGTGGCCGACCCCATGACCGTGTAGCGGCGCTCGTGGGCCAAGGTGGCCTGGGCCACCGTCCATCCGTGTCCGACCTCCCCGACCAGGTTGGCCACCGGGACCCGGGCGTCGTCGAGAAACACCTCGTTGAACGACGCATAGCCGTTCATCTGGCGGAGCGGCCGCACCTCGACCCCGGGCTGGTGCATGGGGATGACGAAGTAGGTGATGCCCTGGTGCTTGGGCACGTCCCAGTCGGTCCGGGCCACCAGAAGCCCGAAGTCGGCGTGGTGGGCCGAGGTGTTCCACACCTTCTGTCCGTTGACCACCCACTGGTCGCCGTCGAGGACCGCCCGGGTGGTCAGGGCGGCCAGGTCGGAGCCGGCGCCCGGCTCGCTGAACAGCTGGCAAAAGGAGATGGCCCCGGTCACAGTGGGCCGGATGAGCCGACCCTTGAGCTCGTCGGATCCGTGTTCGAGCAGGGTGGGGGCGGCCAGGTGCATGCCGACCCCGTCGGGAACCCCGACCGCCCCGGCCCGGGCCAGTTCCTCGGCCACCAGGTCGGTGGCCGAGGCGGGGAGCGAGCGCCCGCACCACTGCCGGGGCCAGGCCGGGCACGCCCACCCGGAGTCGGCCAGCCGGGTGCGCCATTCGACCAGGCTGCGGTCGGGATCCCAGTTGGCCGCGATCCAGCTCCGGACCTCGGTTCGGATCCCGGCCGCGTCGAGCGGCTCGGCCGGCTCGGTCACCGACCTTCGAAACGGGGCGGGCGGCGCTCGGCGGTGGCCCGGACGCCTTCGGCGAAGTCGGCGGTGGGCAGCAGCTTGGCCTGCTCGCCGGCCTCCCGGACGGTGGCGGCCCGGACCCGGTCGGCCAGGTCACCGCGCAGGGTTTGGCGGATGGAGGTCACGGCCAGCGGGGCGGCGGCGGCGATCTCGGCGGCGAAGGCATGGGCGGCGGTGGCCAGCTGCCCGGTGTCGACCAACCGGTCGCAGAGTCCGATGTCGGCGGCCTCCTCGGCCGCGACCCGGCGGCCGGTGTACAGCATCTCCCAGCTGCGCTGCTGGCCGACGATCGGCGGCAGGGTGGCGGTCAGGGCGAAGCCGTGGTGAAAGCCGAGCTGGGCGAAGTTGGCCGCGAACCGGGCCTCGGGGGCGGCCACCCGGAAGTCGGCCGAGCACGCCAGACCCAGGCCTCCGCCGATGGCTGCGCCCTGGATGGCCGCCACCACCGGGGTCCGGGTTTCGAACAGCCGGACGGCTTCGGTGTACAGCTGATCGACGTCGCCGCCGAGACCCGGCTCGGGCCCGGCCGGCCGGCTGCTGAAGTTGGCCCCCGCGCAGAAGTGTTTGCCCTCCGAGGCCAGCACGATGGCCCGGCAGCCGTCGTCGGCGTCGAGCGCCCGGTAGGCGTCGGCCAATGACCGGATGAGGGCGACGTCGAAGTAGTTGTTGGGCGGGCGGTGGATCTGGACGGTGGCCACGAAGTCGTCGTGGACCTCCACCGTCACGTCCCCGAACCCGGAGGCCCCCCGCTCCCCGGCCACCGAGCCGTCGGTCGAAGGTTGGCTGGCTTCGGTGGTCACCGGGGTCATGCTACCGGCCGGCCGTTGTCGGGTGGCTGGGACCGGTCCCGCACCACCAGCTCGACGGCCAGATGGTCGGACAGGCGGGAGCCGGGCATGGACGGGGCGTCGGCCGGGCGGGGGAACGACCGACGCAGCCGGGGGCGGCGTTCGGGGTCGGCGGAGAGGCGGCCGGGGAGCAGCCCGGTCCCGAAGAACACGTGGGTGCGCTAGATCACCGAGCGGCTCGGTGCGGGTCACCGGCACCTCGGCCACCGTGAACCGGCCGCTGGAGGCCCCGGTACCAGTAGGTCCGGCTCCCGCCGCCGGGAACAGCCCGGCCATCGCTTATGCCCGCACAGTACGCTCCGGGACCATGAGCCATCCCGGGATCGAGATCGTGACGAAGCTGCTGGCCGACGCCGGACTCCTCACCGGTCCCATCGAAGACCAGCGGGCGGCCATGGACGCCGCCTCGTTGGCGGCGCCGCCACCGGAGGGGGTGGGGGTCGAACCCGCCGAGCTGGGTGGACGGCCGGCGGAGTGGCTGACGCCGGCGGGGGTCGGGCGGGACGCCGCGGTGCTCTACCTGCACGGCGGCGGCTACTGCTCGGGGTCCCTCGACAGCCACCGGGACCTGGCCGCCCGGATCGGCATCGCCTCGGGGTGCGCGGTGGTCACCCTCGGCTACCGGCTCGGGCCCGAAGACCCGTTCCCGGCGGCGGTCCACGATGCCATTGCCGCCTACCGGCAGTTGATCGCCGACGGGATCCCCCCCGAGCGGTTGGTGGTGGCCGGCGACTCGGCCGGGGGCGGGCTGACCATGGCGTTGCTGCTGGCCTTGCGGGCCGAAGGGATCCCGCTTCCGGCGGCGGCGGTGTGCCTGTCGCCCTGGGTCGACCTCACCCAGTCGGCGCCCTCCTATCAGGAGCTGGCCGACCGGGACCCGATGGTCAGCAAGGAGGATCTCGACGGGCTGGCCCACGCTTACCTGGCCGGGACCGATCCCCGCACCGAGCTGGCCTCACCCCTGTTGGCCGCCGACCTGTCCGGGCTACCGCCCCTCCGGATCGAGGTGGGAGCCGACGAGGTGCTCCTCGACGACGCCACCCGGCTGGCCGAGCGGGCGACGGCGGCCGGCAACGACGTCACCCTCACCGTGTGGCCGGAGATGATCCACGTGTTCCAGGCGTTCCCGGGGGTGATCCTCCCCGAGACGGACCTGAGCGTGGCCGCCATCGGCGAGTTCGTGGCCGGGCACCTCGCCGGGTAGCGGCCGTCTCCCGGAGGTGGTGACCCCCGCCCGGCGGGCGGCGCCCACCGACCGACCGGTGCCTAGGTGGTGGAGGTGAAGGTGTAGGTGTACGGGGTGTTGGCCGGGGTGTTCAGGTAGACGGCCTTGCCGTTGATGAAGATACCGACCACCACCGCCGCGCTCCCCACCTGCACGCTGATCGACTTGTCCGCCGGGAACGCCTGATCCTGGCCCCCCTGGAGGTCCCCCTGCAGCACCGGGGTGGTCGACGACGAGTCGATGACCTGGACCCAGCAGATGTCGGAGGCGGCCAGCTTCAAGGTGAAGTGCTGGCTGGCCACCGTGTACTGGCCGAAGGTCGAGCCGTCGGTGGTGGTCTCGACCACCGGGTCAGCCTGGGCATGGGCGGGGGCGGCGGGGGCGGGCCTGGGCGCCGGCGGAACCGGCCCGCCGCCGGGGGCGGTGATCCGGAGGATGTGGGACTCGACGAACCAGGTGGGTTGCGCGCTCTGGATCACGGTGCCGGCGATGACCGCCAGGACCAGCACCGCCGCCACCCAGGTGGTGACCTTCAGCGGGGTGGCTGCCCGCCGCCGCCGCCGGGCCCGGGCCATGGCCCGTTTGGCCTCCTTGAACTCGGAGGCGGCGATGGCCGGGATCATGCCGGTGGGCGGGCCCACCGCCACGCCGTAGCCGTAGGCGCCGGAACCGGCACCGGCCGTCGAGGTGGCGAAGCCGGCCACCCGGGGGACCTGCCCGGTCTGGGTGAAGGCCCGCAGGTGCTCGGGCCCGCTGGTGACGGCGGCCACCACCCCGGTGAGCCCGCCGTTGTCCCGCAGCCGTCGCCGGCCGTTGGCGGCCGGGGCCGACGACCACGCCTCCATCAGCTGGAGGGCCAGGGCGTCGCCGTCCAGGGTCAGAAAGGCGGCGTAGCGCCGGAGGGTGGACAGGGCCATGGCCTGGTCGGGCATGGAGCGCAGGTCGCCCGACTCCAGCCCTTCGAGCTGGGTGATGGGCCGGCCGAGCCGGTCGTGCACGGTGACCAGGTCGAGACCGCGCTGCTCCCGGGTCTCTCGGAGCATCCTTCCGATCTCCTGGGGGGAGGAAGGGACTTGGTGCTGCTGCTGCTCGCCGCGTCGGCGTGTGGCGCCACCACGTTGCCGGGTCACTGGTGTCTCCTGACTCTTCCCTGAGGGTAAGAGTACCTGGACGGGATTCTATTCTGCCTTCGCGACCTTTGATGCTTCCACTGCGCCGACGGGGACGCCGGGAGGGCGCCACCGACGGGGGTCTCGGCGGAAAGTCTGGGCGGAAACGGGCAGCTCAGCTGACCGCGGCGTGCACCGCCTCGATCAGCGAGCCGGTCCGCGCATCGCCGGACAGCCCGAGGCGCATCTGGTTCATCACGTAGGCGAAGGCGACCCCCGCCCCGGGCTGGGCGAATCCGACCGAGCCGCCGGCCCCGTAGTGGCCGAAGCTCCCGGCCCCGAGGAACGGGGAGAAGGGGGTGTCGCACAGCATGCCCAGTCCGAAGATCGACTCGGCCCCGAGCACCAGGTCCACGCCGGAGGTCCGGGGGATGATCATGGTGTCCACGGTGTCGGGGGTGAGGATCCGGACCCCGTCGACCTCGCCGATCAGCCCGGCGTACATCCGGGCCAGCGACCGGGCGGTGGTGATCCCGTTGGCCGCCGGCACCTCGGCGGCGTGCACCTCCCGGGTGTTGAAGACCCCGTCGCCGTCCTCGAAGCTGCCGAAGGCGCCCCCCAGGAACAGGGCCCGGGTTCCGAGCCCGTCGGGGGCGAAGTTGATGGCCATCCGTTCGAGCTCCTCGGGGGCCATCTCGGTGATGTGGTCGAGTGACATGTTGAGTGGGGCCACCCGGTGCTCCTCGGATTCGGGGAGCCCGATCCAGAATTCGAGACCCAGCGGGGCGGCCACCTCCTCGGCGAAGAACGTCCCCAGGCTCTTGCCGCTGACGCGCCGGACCACCTCGCCCACCAGCCATCCGTAGGTGAGCGCGTGGTAGCCGTGGCCGGTCCCCGGTTCCCACAGCGGCTTCTGGGCGGACAGGGCGGCGATCATCGGGTCCCAGGCCAGTGCCTCGGGGAGGGTGAGGGTGGTGTCGATGGCCGGCAGCCCGGCCTGGTGGGTGAGCAGGAACTCGACGGGCAGGACGGCCTTGCCCTCGGCCCCGAACTCCGGCCAGTACTCGGTGACCGGCGCCGACGGATCGAGGAGCCCGCGCTCGATGAGGAGGTTGGCGCACACCGCGGTGGCCCCCTTGGTGGTCGAGAACACCAGCTGGAGGGTGTCCGGGCCGTAGGCCGACCCGGTGTGGCGGTCGGCCGTCCCTCCCCACAGGTCGACGACCGGGACACCGTCCTGGTACAGACAGAACGCCGCCCCCTGGTCGCCGCGCTCGGTGAAGTTGGCGGCGAAGGCGTCCCGCACCCCCTCGTAGCCGGGTTCGACCCGGCCCTCGACGGTCGCGCGCTCGGTGTCGGTCATGGTTCCCCCACTCTCGTCCGGTCGCCACCGGTGGTCGACCCCGGCGAACGATACCGGGGCCGGCTCGTCGAGGGCGACCTCCCGGCCCGGCCGGGGAATGTTGCGGACGCAACTATGTTGAACAGAAGGAGAAATTGAGGGCGTGCGGCCGGATGGCCGGGCGCCAGACCCAGCCCAAGGAGGTCGGCGATGCCGGCGGTAACAGTTGAAGACACGCTTTCCCTTCCCCGGATCCCCGAGCCCGACCCGGTCGCCAGCCGCGGGCGGTCGGTGGTCTCGGTGACGTCGGCCCCGACCGCCTACGAAGGCGAGGGCTTCCCGGTGCGCCGGGCCTTCGCCGGGATCGACCACCGCCAGCTCGACCCGTTCGTCCACATGGACCAGATGGGAGAGGTGGAGTACGGCCCCGGGGAGGCCATGGGCACCCCTTGGCATCCGCACCGCGGCTTCGAGACGGTGACCTACATGATCGACGGCACCTTCCAGCACCGGGACTCGATCGGCGGGGGCGGGCTGATCACCAACGGCGACACCCAGTGGATGACGGCCGGCTCGGGGATCCTGCACATCGAGCGCCCGCCGGACGCGCTGGTGGCCAGCGGCGGCGTCTTCCACGGCATCCAGCTGTGGGTCAACCTCCCGAAGGCGGAGAAGATGACCGCACCGCGTTACCAGGACATCGGGGCCGGCAACGTGGTCCTGCTCTCCAGTCCCGACGGCGGGGCGCTGGTCCGCCTCATCGCCGGCGAGGTGGCCGGCTTCGCCGGGCCGGGTTCCACCCACTCGCCGATCACCATGCTCCATGCCACCGTGAGCCCGGGGGGGAAGCTGGTGCTCCCCTGGCGCCCGGACTTCAACGCCCTGGTCTACGTGCTCTCCGGCCACGGCACCGTCGGTGACCACGGCCAACCTCTCGGCTCCGGCCAGCTGGCCGTCCTCGGGGAGGGCGACAACATCGTGGTGGCTGCGGACGGCGTCCAGGAGTCACGCTCGCCGGCCCTCGACGTGCTGGTCCTCGGCGGCCGTCCGATCCGGGAGCCGGTCTACGCCTACGGCCCGTTCGTGATGAACACCCAGGCGGAGATCGCCCAGGCGTTCGAGGACTTCCACGCCGGCCGGCTGGGAACGGTGCCGGTGGAGCCGGCCTGACCCACCTACCCGGGCGGGCTTCCAGCCAACCGGCGGGAGATCAGCTGCCCTCGCCGCCGCTGGGGGTACAGGAGCGCGGATCCCAGGGCTGGAGGGGGGTGACCGCCGCCGACGGGGCCTGGAAGTCGCCGTTGGTGGTGGTGGTGGTGGGCGCGGTGGTGGTGGTCGCTGCGGTCCCGGCGGTGGTCGGGCTGCTGGCGGCGGCCGGCGGGTTCACCGCGAACTGGGTGCCGGTCACCACCGTGACCTGGGCCCCGTCGGTGACCTGGCTCGGGTCGAGGGCCATGATCACCGCCCCGGAGATGGAGTTGGCCACCAATTGTGCGGCGGCTTCGGCCGCCGGGGTCGTCTGGGCGTAGTAGACGACGGTCTCGGCCTGGGGGCCGACCGGAGTGACATCGCCGACCCCGGTCATGGTGAACCCGAGGGCGGCGAGGGCGGCCGAGGTGGTGGTGGCCTGGTTGTAGGCCCCGGAGCCGTTCATCACCGAGACGGTGACCGAGCCCGGGGCCGGGAGCTTGCTGCCGTGCATGGAGCTGGTGGTGGGGTCGATCCCGAGGAACTGGCGGATCACCTGTTGGTCCTGGGCGGCGGCGGGAAACTCGATGTCGCCGTAGGAGCCGCCCTTGTAGCTGTAGGACCCGGTCTGGCTGACCTGGACCGGCAGCGTGTACTGGGGGGCGGTTCCGGCGTTGACCCCGTGGAAGTCGAGGACCAGGTTGATCATGTCGCTGATGGAGAACTTGGAGTCCACCGACAGCTGGGAGGCCACCCCGTTGACCAACTGGGTGTCGGTGATGGGGTTGGAGAGGCCGTTCTTGGAGACGGCGGCGGCCAGCACCCGCAGGAACTCGTGGTCGCGCCGGATCCGGGCCAGGTCGCTGGAGTTCTCGAACGGCCAGTAGTTCGGGTTGCTGGTGGTGACCCCCGGCCCCTGGTATTGGAGATGGCGGGCCCGCACCACCTGGAGGGCGTGGAGGCCGTCGAGGGCAACGCACCCGGTGGTCTGCTGGTTGAGCCCGGAGTAGGCGTCGAACACCGGCATCGGGAAGTACATCTTGACCCCGCCCAGCGCGTTGACCACGTTGGCGAAGGTGTCGAAGTTGAGCACCACATAGTGCTGGATAGGAATCCCGAAGTCCTCGTTGATGGCGGCCACCAGCTGGCTCGGCCCCTGGAAGAGGGCGGCGTCGATCTTGTTGGCCCCGGTGGTGCGGGCGTTGGGGATGAACAGGTCGCGGGGGATGGAGAGGATGGAGACCTTGTGCTTGTTCGGGTCGAGGTGGAGGATCATGATCACGTCGCTGTTGACCCCGTTCACCCCCTGGGAGCAGAGCCCGTAGGCGGGATTTTGGACGGTGAGGGCGCAGCGATCGGTGGACCCCACCATCAGGATGTTCTCGGTGCCGGCGTCGGCCCCGGTGGTGGGGGAGTCGGTCAGGCCCTTCACGTCCAGCCGGTGAAGCTCGTGGTCGAGGTAGTAGCCGTAGCCGGCGACGCTCCCCACCGCCGCCACGATGAGGATGACCAGAGCCAGCAGCACCCGTTTGGTCTTCTTGTAGCGCCTGGGGGGTTTGGCGGCCCGGTGGGAGTGGCGCCGGTGCTTGTGGCCGTTCTTGATCTCCGCCCCCAGCTGCTGGAGGCCGGTCTCGTCGAAGGTGCCGGTGCTCTTGGTCTGGCCGGCCCGGCCTACCGAGGGGTCGGGCGGGGGCTCGAGGTCCGTCCCGGTGGACGGGGACGGGACGGGACCTTGCGAAGGGGGCGGCTCGGGGTCCGGCCCGGGTGGTTCCCCGGGACCGGAATTCCCCTCGATCATCGAGCCGAGGGCGCGCAGTCCCTCCTCGTTGGGGATGCTTCCTCGCCGCGGCTGACGGGTGGGGTCGGTAGCGGGTCCCTCAGGACCGCTGCTGGCCATGGCCGTTAACGGTAGCAAGGGAGCCACGGCCGCCGGTTTCAGGCTGGGCGTCGATGGATTGCCGGTTGGCGCGCCGGCTCGGGCCGCCGG
>DASZNG010000170.1:0-13916 GCA_035551535.1 Acidimicrobiales bacterium
GTGCTTGACGATGTCATCGACGAAAAGGTATCCATCGCCGCGGCGTCAGCCACCTATGGCGTCGCCATCGACACCGCGCCATGGAGAGTCGACAAGATGAAGACCGCCGAGCTTAGGAGGAATGCCCGATGAGTGCACCGCCCAAAGTCCGTATTCGACACCGGATTTGATGTTGGCGCTATTCACTCGGATCTGTGAGACCCCAGGGCGGCCCTGGCCGCACGGGTCCGACCCGGTCGTCGATCCTTGTCCCGATTTCTGTCCAAAAACGCCGGCTGATTCGGGTATTATCTACATACTCACTGGACTGCTCCCCCTACAAAGTTCCTAGTCAGCGGTATCGCAGCGAACCGAATAGACAGGTGCCAGCCATCTCGAAAACCGTTGTGTCGCAAGGCACCGTGGGTTCGAATCCCACTCCCTCCGCGCTGGTGATGTCGCGAGACATCGGAGACTGTCGCAGCTGGTCGCGTCGGGGTCGAGCGGCTGAATCGGAGTCCCCGGTTCAGCCGCTCGCGTCGCCGGCCGCCTCCCGGGTGGACAGCCAGCGATGGAGGCCGGCGGCATTCGAGTGGACGCCGTTCATGATGTCGAGCTTCTCCCGGTGCTCGTCGGGGACCCCCTCCATGTCGCTCTCGAAGGTGGTCGCCAGCGCGGTGGCGATGTCCTCGCCCCGGCGATAGGCGGCCTCGGCCACCTCGGCCCACCGGCGCAGGGTCCCGTCCGCCTCCTCGAGCAGGTCGCCCGGATCGCCGAGCAGTCCATAGTGGGCGAGGGCGATGCCGGATGGGCGGCGCTCGGCGAACCGCTGCAGTGAATGGAGCGCCTGGTCGAGATCGAAATCCGGGGGCGGGGTCGACGGACGCAGCACCCCGGCGTCGGGCAGCTTGACCCCGACGGCGTCGCCGGCGAACAGCACCCCGCTGAGCGAGTCGTGGAGGGCCACATGGTGCTTGGCGTGTCCGGGCGAGTCCACCGCCACCAGCGTGCGGTTGGGCCCGACCCGGATGGTCTCGCCGTCCTCCAACACATGGAGCCGCTCCGCCGGCGTCGGATCCAGCCGGCCGTAGAGCGAGTCGAGCAGCGGGCCATAGACCTGGGCAGCGGAGTCGATCAACCGGGTCGGATCGGCCAGGTGTCTCGCCCCCTTCGGGTGCACGTAGACGGTGGCGTTGGGAAAGGCCCGGGCCACGTCCCCGACCCCGCCGGCATGGTCGAGGTGGATATGGGTCACCACCACCCCGGCCAGGTCCTCGGGGCCGAGCCCGAGCCCGTCGAGCTCGGCCAGCAGCACCGGCACCGAGCTCTGGCTCCCGGTCTCGATCAGCACCGGCTCGGGTCCCTCGATCATGTAGCCGGCGGTGACCCGCTGCCAGCCGCCCAGCAGGGTGTCGAGCTCGATGACCCCGTCGGCGATCGTGCGGCCCGCCCCCGGGGGGCCGACCGCCTCGGCGTCGTAGGGATGGCTGTGGGTGTGGTGGCCGGCGCTCATGACGGGGTGACCTCGATCACCACCTTCACATCGTCCGGCTTCCGGTCGAGCGCCTGCGCCCACGATTCGAGCGGCACCCGCCGGGTGATGAGCTTTCCCAACCAGGCGGGGTCGGCGGCGGCCAGCCCGTCGGCGGCGGCCTGGTAGTGGCGACGGTTGGCGTTGACCGAGCCGACCACGGCTTCGTTCTGCAGGACCATCGACCGGTTCAATGCTCCTTCGTCCACGGTGAGGGTGTGCCCGCCCGACGACACGCCGGTGAGGCACACCACCCCGCCGGTCCCGACGTGCTCCATGGCGTCGAGGACCAGCGACGACACCCCGGTGCACTCGAGGATCACGTCGGGACTCTTGACCGAGTCTTCGACGGTTCCGGTGTGGTAGGTGGCGCCCAGCTCGGCCACCAGTTGTGGCTTGAGCCCGGCGGTGACCTGGTCGAAGACGTGGACCTCGAGGCCCCGCTGGACCCCGAGCATGGCCGCCAGCAGCCCGATCGGTCCCGCCCCGGTGACCACCACCGTCTGGGGATCCCAGTGGGCCCGCCCGCCGATGCGGTCCACCTGCTCCCAGGCTTTGGCCACCACGCTGGTCGGTTCGAGGAGGACGCCCAGGGAACCCAACTTCGGATCGATCTTGACCACGAAGTTCGGTTCGATCCGGTAGCGCTCGGACAGATAGCCGTCGTGCTCCTTGATGCCGCGCTCGGTGTAGAGGCCGTTGCGGCAGAAATCCCACTCCCCCACCGCGCAATTGGCGCACGGCACCGGGTCCGGCCGGCGGACGATGCCCACCACATAGTCGTCCTTGGCCAGATCCCCTCCGGCCGGGGCTTCGAGCACCGTCCCGAGGGACTCGTGCCCGAGTATGAGCCGTTCACGCCCGGGGGGAGGCCAGCCGTACTCCCCCGAAAGGATCTCGATGTCGGTGCCGCAGATGCCGACGCACAGGGTCTGGACCAGCACCGGCCCGTCGGACTCGGGGGGTTCGTCGACTTCGTCGAGTCGGGCGGAATCTTTGGTCAACGGAACCACGGTCAGCGCTTTCATTGATTTCCCTTCCTGAAGGTCGGACCTCGGGTGGTCGCGGGATGCAGATGGCCCCCTAGTCGGACGCCGCCCCGGTGGCGTTGATCTCGGCCTCGGTGGCTCCTCCCCCGGGACTCTCGGGTCCCACCGGACCCGGGGCGCTGCGGGGGGGACGGCGGAGGGAGTGGCCACCGAGGTGCATCCTCCCGGTACCTGTCTTCGAGCGGGTGGTGGCCCGCCGGACATGGCTGAGGGTGTGCGGGGTCACCACCGGCTTCTCGTGGCCGTTGAGCTTGGCCACCGAGTTCACCAGGGACACGTGGGAGAAGGCCTGGGGGAAGTTCCCGACCAGTCGGCCGGCGACCGGGTCGTATTCCTCGGACAGCAGGCCCAGGTCGTTGCGGAGGGACAACAACCGCTCGAGCATCTCCCGGGCGTCGTCGGTGCGACCCAGCATGTTCAGGCAGTCGACCATCCAGAAGGAGCAGGCCAGAAAGGCTCCCTCCCGCCCGCTCAACCCGTCGACGTCGCCGGTCGCGGCGGTCCGGTAGCGGAGGACGAAACCGCCGTCCATCAGTTCCCGCTCGACGGCTTCGATGGTGCCCTTCACCCGGGGATCAGTTGCCGGCAGGAACCCGACGATCGGGATCATCAACAGGCTGGCATCGAGCTGGTCGGACCCGTAGTACTGGGTGAACGACCCCTTGTCGGCATTGAAGCCCTCGTCGGTGACCTGGTCGTGGATCTCGGCCCGGACCTTCCGCCACTGGTCGAGCGGCCCTTCCATCCCGCAGTCCTCCACCGTCTTGACCGCCCGGTCCATGGCCACCCAGGCCATGACCTTCGAGTGGGTGAAGTGCCGTCTCGGACCCCGCACCTCCCAGATGCCGTCGTCGGGCTCCCGCCAACCCGACTCCAGGAACTCCATCAGCTCGCGCTGCAGCTCCCAGGCCGGCGTCTCGACGTGGTCACCCGACAGCGACGCCTCGTAGAGTGCCGACATCACTTCGCCGTAGACGTCCAGCTGGAACTGGCCGGCGGCGGCGTTGCCGATCCTCACCGGGGAGGACTCCTCGTAGCCCGGGAGCCAGGTGACCTCCCACTCGTCGAGGCGGCGCTCACCGGCCGGGCCGTACATGATCTGCATCTGCGACGGGTCTCCGGCCACCGCCCGCAGCAGCCAGTCGCGCCAGGACATGGCCTCTTGGTAGAACCCGCCCCGCATCAAGGATTCGAGGGTGAGGGTGGCGTCGCGCAACCAGCAGAACCGGTAGTCCCAGTTCCGGACGCCGCCGAGCGTCTCCGGAAGCGAGGTGGTGGCCGCCGCCACGATCCCACCGGTCGGTTGGTAGGTCAGCGCCTTGAGGGTGATGAGGGAGCGCACCACCGCTTCGCGGTCGGGGCCGTTGTAGGTGCCCTGGGCGACCCAGTCCCGCCACCAGTTCTCGGTGTCCTCGATGGCGTAGACCGCATCGACCGGGCGGGGCGGCTCTTCACAGGCGGCGAACCATGCCAATGAGAACGGGACCCGCTGGCCTTCGGTCACCGTGAACCGGGCCACCGTGGACAGATCCTTGCCCTCGGTGTGGACCGGGGTCCAGAGGGACAAGCCGTCGGGCCCGGCGATCGCCACCAGGGTGCTGTCGAGCTGTCGAACCCAGGGGATGATCTGTCCGTAGCCGAAGCGCATGGTGAGCACCATGTCCATGGTGACGGTGCCCCGCACGCCCTCCACCAGCCGCACCACTTCGGGGTGTTGCTGACGGATCGGCATGCAGTCGATGACCCTGACCGTTCCCTCGTCGGTCACGAACTCCGACTCGAGTACCAGCGAATCGCCGCGGTAACGCCGGTGGGTTGCCCGGTGCGACCCGACCGGGGCCAACTTCCAACAGCCGTGTTCCCCGGTGCCCAAGAGCTTCGAAAAGCAGGCCGCGGAGTCGAACCGGGGCAGACAGAGCCAATCGATCGAGCCGTCACGCCCGACCAGCGCGGCGGTATGGAGATCACCGATGATTCCGTAGTCCTCGATGGGCAGGCTCATGGTCTATGTCTAGTCGGGCGCCTCTGGTTCTGTGGCGGCAGGAGACGGTCCGAGCGCGCCGGGGTGGCGATCAGCTGTTGGCGCACGGCCCGGTGCCGACCGACCCCGAGGTGACCTCCGCCTTCTGGACCCGGGTGAGCACCCCGGGAGAGGTGAGGGCGTAACCGATGTTGCCGTTGGTGGTCGAACGGGAGAACACCACCCCGATCACCTGGCCGTCGGCCTGGACCAGCGGACCCCCGGAGTTCCCGGGACGCACCACCGACTGCACTTCGTAAACGTCCCGCAAGGTGAGACCCTGGCCGTAGATGTCCCGGCCCTCGGCGGAGAAGTTGGCCATGATGCCGGCGGGTTCCGCGGTGAAGGCGCCTCCGCCGGGATACCCCAGGACCAGGGCCTGCACCCCCCGGCTGACGTCGTTCGGGTCGAGGGCGAGCGGATGCTCGCGGAGTCCGGAGACCCGCATCACCGCCAGATCGTAGGTGGGATCGAAGAGAACCACGCTGGTGTCGTGCACCCCCAGGCTGTCCTGGACGGTGGGATGGGGAATCCCGGCGACCACGTGGGCATTGGTCACCACTACGCCGGGAGCGACCACGAACCCGGAACCCTCTTGGATGTCACCGCACCCCGAGCCGACGATCTTGACGGTCGACGGGCCGGCGATGTTCAACGCCGTCTGCATCTGAGCATCGCCGGGAAGGGTCACCGGACCGGCCGATGCCGGAGCCAGTTGGGCGAACACCGGAGGAAATCCCTCGGCGGAGAGGAACCCTTGCACCCGGGAGAACACCGACGGGGGCGCCGGGAGCACGTTGTCGAGCGAACGGATGATCTGGGAACCGGAGATGGAGGCATTGATCGGGAGATACGAGCTGTTGACCAGCGTGCTGGCCACCAGCCAGGTGGCCAGCAACGAGGCGGTGACCGCGACCACCACCCCGAGCCCGGAATCGACCGCCCCGAGCCGGCCCCGATGAACCCGCTTGAACAGCTTGACCCCCACCATGCGCCCAGCCACCCCGCAGACGATGGCGATGCCGAGCATGGTGATGAGGGCCACCGCCGCCCGGCTGGCCGAGGAGTGGACCCAGGTGGCGGTGACCGATGCCAGTAACGCTCCCAGATAGAGGCCGACCCAAAATCCGCCGAACGAGAGCACCTGCATCAAGCCGCCGAGCCGCAGCCCCTGAATGGCGGCGATAGCCACCACCACCAGGATCAGGATATCGACCAAATTCATGCCGTCGACTCCCCCTCGAGGCCGAGATCCGCACAAGCGTGTACAAGGTGTTCGATCACCGACGGTCAACGGTAGACGGCCAACCACCGGTGATGAGTTCAACACGGGAAGAAATCCTGCGTACGACCCGCCAGACATGGCAAGATCGCGACCGACCAGGCCGATTGACGGCTCTCATCGCTCACCCTCGGACCATTCCCCAAGAGATCGGATTTCCGATGACCGACACCAGTCCTCCGCCGAGCGATCCGCCACCCGACCATCAGGAGACGCCGGCTTCCGCCCCGCCGCCACCTCCGCCCGCCGCGCCTCCCCCTCCGCCCGTCGCCCCTCCGCCTCCGCCGGGGCCGGCCCCGTGGGCCCCGGCGACCAGTTCGCCACCACCGGCAGGGGCGCCGACCTATGCACCGCCGCCGCCCGGTTCCGGCTACGGACCGCCGCCGGGCGGGGCCCCGCCCTATGGGCAACCGCCGGCCGGGGCACCTTACGGCGCGCCCCCCTACGGCGCGCCCCCCTACGGCGCGCCCCCTTACGGTCAACCGCCGGCGGGTGCTCCCTACGGCTACGCCACCGGTCCGGTCGACGGGCACGGCCGCCCGTTGGCCGAGTGGTGGCAGCGAGCGGTGGCCATCATCATCGACACCATCATGCTCGGCGTCGTCTTCGCCATCCTGCGCGGCATCTTCGGCGGCGGCAACACCATCGTGTTCAATTCCAACGGCACGACCACGGTGCATACCGGCCACCTGGTCATCGCCGAGATCATCGAGATCGTGCTCACCCTTGCCTACTTCGGAATCTTCGACGGAAGCGAACGAGGGCAAACCCTGGGCAAGATGGCCCTGGGAATTGCCACCCGGGACATCACTACCGGTGGGCCCATCGGCACCGGGCGAGCGGTGCTCCGTCGGTTCATCTACAGCATCCTGTGGGTCATCTTCTTCATCCCGGGACTCATCAACGTGCTGTCTCCACTCTGGGACCAACGACGCCAGGCGTGGCACGACAAAGCCGTCTCGTCTGACGTCATCAAGATCCGATAGCCGGATCTCCACCATGAGGGGTCCAGGCGGTCTGCGAACACGGGGGGTCCTGGCCGGCGTCGTCCTCGGAGCGGTGCTGGCCGGGTGCACGTCGGGGCCGGCGGCGCTGTCACCAGGGAAAACGTCCGTAACTCTGGCCACCATCCCCTTCACGCCCGGATCCCCGTGGAGCGGCTCGTTGGTTCCGGTGGTGCCACCCAAGCCGGTCAACACGGTTACGGCGGTTACCTGCGTGACCGCGGCCAAGTGCTGGGCCGTCGGCTCCACCGTCGGGAGTGGTGGTGCCCCCAACGGCGCGGCGTTGATTGCCACCTCGAACGGAGGATCCGGCTGGACGGCGCAGCCCATCCCGCCGACGACCGGCTATCTCGCCGACATCGCCTGCAGCACTCCCTCCCTCTGCGTCGCCGTCGGCCAGGGCCAGGGCAACCAGGGCATCGCCATCAGCACCACCAACGGGGGGACCAGCTGGGGCCAGGCCGCCGTCCCCGCCGCCATCGGCGATGTCACCACCGTCACCTGCGGATCAGATCGACGGTGCCTGGCCATCGGATCAGTGGGCTCCGGCGATGTCGCGCTGGTGTCGACATCCGCCGGCGCCACCTGGACCCAGGCGGGGACCTTGTCGGGAGGCATCGGCGGAGCCAGTGGCGTCTCGTGCCTCGACGCCCAGCACTGTTGGGTGAGCGGCCACACCACCACCGCCGGCTCGGTGGTGTCCACCGCCAACGGCGGCTCTTCCTGGACCAGCCTGCCGATCCCGGCCGGATCGGGCCTCTTGAATTCGGTCTCCTGCGTCCAGGGCCCGACCGACCAGGCCGGGGCGGTGCCGGGTTCGGCCCCCGGCGGTCAGATCACCGTTCCCACCTCCCCGACCAGCGCGGCCCCGTCGACCTCGACGTCGCTGGCCGCCGGCGTGCCCGGGGTGAGGTGCGTGGTGGCCGGATCCACCGCCAACGTCCAGAACGTGGCCCGCACCGGCCACGGCGTCCTCTTCACCAGCTCCAACGGGGGCGCCACCTGGACCAGTCAGCCGACGCCGGCGTCGGTTGCGGCGTTCTTCGGCGTTTCCTGCATCGCCGACGACACCTGTGTGGCGGTGGGAAGCACCGTCACCAGTGCCCCCACCTCCGGGCTGTTGCTGTTCACCGGAGCGACGGCCAAGGCCTGGAAGGCGGCCACCACCGTGACCTCACCGGAGCCCCTGTTGGCGGTGACCTGCTCCGCCGTCTCGCAATGCCTGTCGGTCGGGGAATCGATCATCCAGCGTCTGGTCGGGTCGTGAGCCCCTCGCCCACCGGACCCGTCGGTCGGGGACGACCTCGTGCCCGATGACCGGACCACGGTCACCGAGCTCGGAACTGCGCTCGGCACCCTCGGCCACGACAACCTGTCCCGCGCCCTGGGCCGACGGCCGGATCAGCTGCGGGTAGGACGGGAGATCTGGGACCGGATGGAGGCCATCCATCGGGACGGGCGATTCGCTGACGAGTTCCGCATGGCGTTCGAGAACGGGCGAGCCATGTTGGCCGCCCCCGACGGGCTGGGTGGTCGGGTCCCCCGGATCATCGAGTGGACCGGCGGTCGTCGGGCTCCGGGCGACGAAGTTGCCCCGATCGATCTCCGCATCGACCACGTCTACCTGATCAGTTGCAAGTACGAGTCGGACATCCTCGCCAACACCTCCCCGGCCCGTCTGTTCGAGGGATTGTTGGCCGTATCCGGGCACTGGGACCGCGCCGACTGGTTCGAGGCGGTGGCCAACGACGAGTTGTTGGCCCTGTATAAGGGCTGCCTGGCCGCCACCGGCCTGACCGACTTTCCTCCGGCTCCCGGGCTCTGCAGCAATGACCAGCACCGCCGGCTCCGCGACGCCCTGGCCGGACGCTCGTATCCGAACGAGGAGACCAAGGCGGCCTACGTCCGGTTGTGCGCCGCGGTGAGCCGGGAGTCAGCCCTGCGCTGGGAGCGACGGATGGACGGAGCCGACATCGGGCCGGAGCTCATGGTCTGGCGGCTGCTCCGGATCGGCAGTGCTCCCTATTTCGTGCTGGGGATCGACCGGCGCACCGGCCAGCCGGTCCGGTACCGGATCTCCAGCCCCTGGGACTGGAGGGATGAGTTCGAAGTGGTCGATTTCGACATCGCCGCCGGGGCCGCCGGCCAGCCCCGGGTCGACTGGCGCTGTCGGTACCGTGCCCGTCGCCCGGAACCCCGACGGCAATTCGTGGTCGCCGGCCACGTCGAGATCCGATGGAGCCACGGCCGTTTCGCCCATCCGCCGGAGGCCAAGATCTACCTCGACACCCCCATGGACGAGTTGCCCGGGTATCACCGATTGTCCGGCGGCGACGAGCCGCAACTCAGACTCTGGTCGACGACCCCGTAGCTCACCCGCGCCCGAACGGGTCGTCCTCGGGGGGAGGCCCGGCGGATCCCGGGGCCGATGGGGGATTCTCCGGCCCCGCCGGCACCGCCGGGGTCCCCCGGGGCAGCAACCGCAATCCGACCACCGGAAAAATGAGCACCGAGAGCACGCCGGCGGCAATGAGGGCGGCGGCGTTCTCGTGGGTCATCTTGTCGGCCGCCACCCCGATCTCGGCGATCACCACGATCAAGGGCAGCCCGGTGACCGAGAAGAGCGCCAGCGACACCTGCTCACGCCGTGGCAAGTACTTCCGGTAGACGAGCAGCGAGGGAGCGCCCCTGACCACCAGGAGAAGCAGGAGATAGAGCGGGATGCGAAGGGCGGCACTCGGATTGTGGAAAAGCGAACGGAGATCGAAGGTCACTCCACTCACCACGAAGAAAATTGGGATCAGAAATCCGAAACCGATGGCCTCGAGCTTTCCGCGGATGACCGGGCTGTCGTCGCCCTCGGTGACCAAGCGGACCACGATCCCGGCGGCTACCGCCCCGAGCAGCACGTCGAGGCCGAGGGTGAAGGCCAGGTAGACGAGCAGGAAGATGAGGAGTACGGATACCCGGATCGGGAGTTGCGAGCTGGAATGGAGATGTCGGCTGAGCATGGCCACCACCCGGGGTTGCTGGGTGCGGGTGGCCAGCAGCGCGGCCGCCACCGCGGTGGCCAGGAACACCACCAGCAGCAGGATGGTGATCGCCGGATGTCGCTGGGTCAGAAATACCGAGACCGCCACGATGGGGCCGAACTCTCCGATGGTCCCCGCCGCCATGACATGCCGGCCGAACTCGGTGTCCAACCCACCGGCGTCACGGAGGAGCGGCAACACCGTCCCCAGGGCAGTGGTGGTGAGGGTCAGCCCGAACACCACCGGGTCGTGTTCGAGACCGGTTGCCACCACGGCCAAGGAAATGCCCACCGCCACCACCGCCGACGAGACCCAGCTCACGGTGGCCAGCCGCAGCGGACGGCCCCGGATCCGCTGGAGATCCAGTTCGTAGCCGGCCAGGAACATGAGGAAGGCCAGCCCCAGATCCGAGAACCCGCTGACCACCCCGCCGGTGTGGGCGAGCTTCAAGACGTCGGGTCCGACGACGACCCCCAGGGTGATCTCGAGGACCAAGGCGGGAACGCCGAGTCTCCCGCTGAATTCGGCCAGGATCGGCGCCAGCACCGCAATTCCGGCCACCAGGACCAGGGTGGGGATCCAGGAGGCGGCCATCGCCGCTTACCGCCGGTGACGAGGGGCGACGAGGTTCCGACCCGACTCCCCGGTCGGCATCGGCCATCCCCACTCCACGGTTGGGCAGTGTACCTGGGGGGAGGTGGAGAACTTCGCCCAAAGCCAGCTCGACGCCCGGGGAGGCGCTGGTGACCAGGGTGAGTGGCCGTCCGGCTCCATTCCGGCTGACGCCCCAGCTAAAGTTGTAGTTCTAGTGGCCGATCCTCAGACCTTTGCGAGCACGAACGGATCCGGCCTTGGCAATGGTGGACCGGCGTCACGGTCACACTTGGGGGTTTTGGTTCATCGCCCGGGGTTCTCACTCCCCCCACCCCGTGTCATCTAGGCGGGCGAGCATGCAAGACACTCAGGAAATTCCCGTGGTAGATACCGTCCAACGCCCCCCACCGTCGCAGCCGGCACCGGCCGGCCAAGGCCGAGGTCCGGCCCACCGTGTCCGGGGCCGGAAGCTCCGGCGGGTCCGGGCCCGCCAGGAGCGTCTCTACCGCCGTCGGCGAATGAAGGTCATCATCGGGGTGATCCTCGCCGGCCTCCTGATCTGGTTGGCCATCTCGCTGGGTGGGGCGTTGACCAATCCTGCCTACGGAAGCTCGATGAATGCCCGGTTCGCCGAGTGGGCCCGCCAGAACGGGGGCGGCTCGATTGTCAACAAGGTCGAGAATTTCTGGTACAGCCACCACGCTCCGAAGGTCGGGGGGACGGTGCCGAAGGGGGCGATCAAGACCCCGGTCACCACGCCGGCCACGGTGGCCGCCGGGCCGCCCCATCTGACCCCTCCCACCGCCCTGGCCCCGTTCGCCAGCCCGGCCCTGGCCGGTGAAGGGCAGTGGTCACCGGCCGGTCGACTGGTCGACGGTATCCCTGCCGTGTACACCACCGAGCTCCGGCCCGACGCCGTGCACACCAGCTACGTAGTGGGGGTGGCCTGGATGGACACCAAATTGCTACACGCCACCCTCTACTCGGGAAGCCAGATCCCCGGCGGCGGCCCGTTCACCCACACCGCCCCGATCCAGGCCACCGCGGCCAATTCCCTGGTGTCGGCGTTCAATGCCGGCTTCCTGTCGGGACAATCCAACGGGGGGTACTACACCGACGGCAAGACCCTGTCCGCGCTGCGGACCGGGGCGGCCTCCGCGGTCATCTACAACGATGGGACCATGACGGTGGCCGACTGGGGACGGGATGCCACCCTCACCCCCAACGTGGTTGCCGTCCGCCAGAACCTCGACCTCATCGTCGACGGGGGCCAACCCGTCGCCGGCCTCAATGCCTCCGACACCACCCAGTGGGGCAACACCCTGGGCGGGGCGGTGTACGTCTACCGATCGGGCCTGGGGGTCACCCCCAGCGGGGCGCTGGTCTACGTCGGCGGCCCCGGCCTCAACATCACCGACCTGGCCGATCTCCTGGTCCGGGCCGGGGCGACCCGGGCGATGGAGCTCGACATCAACACCGACTGGGTCAACTTCTCCTTCTACAACCCGGCAACGCCCTACGGCGCGGCCACCCCGGACAATGGGACCCAACTCCTCCCGCAGATGACCGGCGGACCGGGCCGGTACTTCGCGTCCTATTGGGCCCGGGACTTCTTCACCATGTCGTCGGCGTATCCGACCGGTCCGACCCCGACCACCACGACCACCAAACCGCGCGGAACGGCGTCGGGTCACTCCTGAACGAACCCTGACCGGCACGGTTCCCCGCTGTAGGGTCTTCCCCAGCGCCTATGGAACTTGTCATCAACTTCTCGATCATCACCGGCTGGTTCCCCGTCGTGGTGATCACGGTGGCGCTCGCGTCGTTGCTCTTGACCGTCGGGTGGCGGAACGGGACCTGGAAGTCGCAATTGGTGTTCGGGCTCCCGGCTGCCTTCGTGCTGACCGTGCTCCTGGCCCTGTCGGTCCATTTCTTCCAGTTCGTGCCCGACGACTTCCCCCGGACCTTCTATCTCTGGGCGTGGCTGGTCATCTTCTCGGTGGTGGTCGCCATCCTCGGCTGGCCGAAGGGCCACTGGGTCCTCCGTCCGCTCTCGATTGTCGCGGTGCTGTTCTGCTTCCTGGCCGCCTGCACCGTCATCAACCAGCAGTTCGGCTACTACCCGACCCTCGAACGGGCGCTGGGCAAGGACGCCGCCAACTTCACCAGCCTCCCCGCCCTGCAGGTCATCCGGGACCAGGTCCGGGACACCGGGCATCTTCCCGATCATGGCAGCACCATCAACGTCACCATCCCGCCGACCAAGTCGAAGTTCCAGACCGGCCAGGCCGAGGTGTACCTCCCCCCGGCCTGGTTCCACAATCCCGAGCCCGCGCTTCCGGTCATCGTGCTGATCGCCGGCTACCCGGGAATGCCGACCGACTGGACCCGGGCGGCGTTTGCCGACACCACCGCCAACGAATTCGCCGCCCAACACCAGGGGACGGCGCCGATCCTGGTGATGCCGGATTCCAACGGCGCCGCCCAGGACACCGAGTGCGACAACAGCAAATTGGGGGACGCCGAGACCTATCTGACCGAAGATCTTCCCGCCTACATGCGCACCGAGTTCAACGCCAACACCGGGGCCCATTCGTTTGCCGTGGCCGGGCTCTCGGCCGGCGGCACCTGTGCGACGGTCTTGGCCCTCCGCAATCCCAAGATCTTCCCCGACTTCGCCACCTACTCGGGGTACAGCGAGCAGACATTCAAGACCTCCGACAAGGCCGCCACCATCGCCACCCTGTTCAACGGGTCGCTGGCCGAGTACAACAAAGACGATCCCACCACCCTGCTGACCAACAACAAATTCCCCACCACCTCGGCCTGGTTCGAGACCGGGGCGCAGGATGCCGCCCTCCTGCCCGACGCCCAGCACCTCCAGAGACACGCCGACCAGGCCGGACTCGCCCAGGTCTGCTTCTTGAGCCCCAGCGGGGGGCACGACTTCCCGTTCTGGACGCGCGCCTTCAAGGATTCGCTTCCCTGGCTTTCCTGGAAGTTGGGACTCACGCCCGCCCCCACCGACTCGTTGGCCAAATGCACTCCCCCCATTCATTGACGGATGCGCCGGTGATCATCCCCTTCGTTCGGCAATTGAGTGCGTGTCATCAAGCTGTAACCGGTTGCAATCGCCAAGACGCACCCTTAGGATCTCGTCGCGCCCCTAGCTCAACGGTGGAGCAGCGGATTCTTAATCCGCAGGTTGGGTGGTTCGAGTCCCCCGGGGCGCACCAGGTCAGAGGTGGTCGGATTCGCGTCCCGGCAACTAGAGAGCGGCCACCACCTTTCGAATGATCGCGCCTACCTCGGCGGCCCGGCGCTCAGCCTCACCGAGTATCGAGGTTGGCGATATGCCATTGTCCGCCAATCCGGCAGCCAAATTGGTCACCACGGACAGGCCGAGAATTTCGGCACCCAGTTGC
>DASZNG010000171.1:0-92315 GCA_035551535.1 Acidimicrobiales bacterium
CGGGAGCCCTCTCCGGGGATGGGGGGATTCCGGCCCTCCGAACCCCGGCTACCGCCAGCGGTCGAGCGGGTCCGGGGAGCCGGAGGATTTGAGCGACTTCTGCCCGGGCCGGGCACCGTACAGCGCGACGGCCACGGCGGCAACGCCGATCTCCAGCAGCAGGCTCAGGCCGCCGATGTGGAAGACGTGTCGGCCGATGAAGCCGCCGACGATGGAACCGATGAGACCGAGCATCACGGTGGCGGCGAGCCCGATGGCCTGGCGTCCGGGGATGACCAGCCGTCCGAGGGCCCCGATGACCAGCCCGACGACGATCGAACTGATGATGGTGCCGATCGCCAGCCCGATGATCGGGAAGACGATGAACAGCACGATCAGGACGATCAGCAGTAACCAGAGCACACCGACAATTTACCTGCCCCGGGCGGCAGATGCGCCGCGACCGCTGGGGCGAGGTCAGGAACCCAGCCCCGACCGGCCCGACGGATACGCCGGTTCGACCGGGGCTTCCGGCGCCGGCTCGGTGAGGTCGAGGTGGGTCGGCAGCCCCTCGCCGCGGAACAGCCCGGACGCCAGGGTGGTCCGGCTGAGGGCGTCAGCGGCCAGGATGATGGCCCCGGCGGTGTAGGTCGAGCGCTCGAGCGGCGGGAACGTCGCCTCCTCCGGATAGACCATCCCGGTCCAATAGGAACCGTCGTCGTTGCGGAGGGCCTGGACCCAGGTGAGGAGCCTCCGGGCGGCATCATCCATACCCAGCGCATCCAGGGCCAGGACACACTCGGCGGTTTCGGCGGCGGTGACCCACTCGCCGGTCGACACGCAGCGGACCCCGAAACCCTCCATGACGAAGGTGGACCAGGATCCCTCGATGCAGCGCCGGGCCGCCTCGCCGGTCACGGCGCCCGACAGCACTGGGTAGTACCAGTCCATGGCGAACTCCACCTTGGGAGCGAACGCCGACGGGTTGTAGGCGATGGCATGGGCGAGCCGGCCGGCGGCGAACTCCCAGTCCGGTCGTGCATGACCGAGTCGCTCGGCGCAGGCGATGGCACAACGGAGGCTGTGGTAGATCGACGAGGAACCGGTGAGCAGCGCGTACTCCTCGGCAAACCCCGAGGCGTCCAAGGACCAGCGGATGGCACCGTCGTTGCGCCGCCAGCGCAAGACGAAGTCCACCCCGGCCTCGAGCGACGGCCACAGGGCCTCGAGACCCTCGATGTCGCCGGTGGAGATGTACCGGTGCCAGGCGCCGGTGGCCAGGTAGGCGCAGACGTTGGTATCCAGGCGGGCGTCCTTCACCCCGGTGGCCAGGTAGTAGTTGAACCAGCTACCGTCGGGAAGCTGGGAATCGACCAGCCACTGGTAGGCCCGGTCGGCCTCGGCGTCGAAGCCGCACGCGGTCAGGGCCATGGCCGCCTCCACATGGTTCCAGGGGTCGCAGTGACCGCCGGGAAACCACGGGATCATCCCGTCGTCGAGCTGGAGGTCGGCGATCGACTGGGCCGTCTGGAGGACGTCGGCGGCGCCGAGGATGCCGGGGACTTCGGGGATCGACCTCATGCCCCGACCCCTGCCTCCGCCTCGACGTCGGACACCGACGCCGGCCGCGGGGTCGATGCCGCGCCCGACGGGCCGGAGTCGGCGTCGAACCGGGTGACGGCGACGGTCGAGCCTTCGCCCGCCTGCCGCCCGGCTCCGCTCGGCTTGTGGAGGTACACGACCAGGCTCTTGCCCATCAACGGGTTGAGGACCCGCTCCGCATACCGGGTCAGCTTCGGCGCCTTGACGATGTCCCAGGCCAACAGCCGGTGGTAGGCGGCAACGGCAGGATGGTCGTCGTTGGCGGGACCCACCAGGCAACGGAGCCACCAGTAGGGCGAGTGCAGCCCGTGGGCGTGGTGGCTGCCGACCTCGGTCAGCCCGGTGGCCTCCAGCCGCCGGGTGAGCTCGGGGTGCCGGTAGATGCGGATATGGCCCCCGGGGACGTTGTGGTATTCGTCGGAGAGGGCCCAGTTGACGAACTCGGGCCCGCACCGGGGCACGGTGACCGCCATCGACCCGCCCGGGCGCAGGACCCGGGCCAGTTCGGCCATGGCCGTCTGGTCGTCGGGAATGTGCTCGAGGATCTCCGAGGCGATCACCCGGTCGAACGATCCGTCGGCAAACGGGAGTTGCAAGGCATCGCCCTGGACGGAGCCGACCCGGCTGGCCACCGCATCCAGCTCCCCGGCGTCGGCCATCGCCCCGAAGGTGTCGAGCACCTTGCGGACTTCGTCGGCGCCGGCGTCGAAGGCCACCACCTGGGCCCCGAGGCGGGCGGCCTGATAGGCGTGGCGGCCGAATCCACAGCCCAGATCGAGGAGGCGGTCGCCGGCCTGGAGGCCGAGTTTCGTGTAGTCAACGGTCAGCATGTCGAAGTCTCCACTGGTTCAGTCACTGGATCCGTCACCGGGCTCGGAGGAGGGTCCAGGTCGTTGAGCAGCCGGTGATACTCCGCCGAGGTACCGAGGGCGGTCACCTGCCAGGTGAACCGACCCAGCACCCGTTCGCGTCCGGCGGTGCCCAGCCGGCGCCGCAGCTCCTCGTCGTCGAGCAGCCTGCCGATGGCTCCGGCCAGGGCGCCGGGGTCGTTGGGGGGAACCAGCAGGCCGGTCACCCCGTCCTCCCCCACCACTTCGGGAAGGGCGCCGCCGGTGGTGGCCACCAGGGCCACCCCGCAGGCCATGGCCTCGATGGCCGGCAACGAGAATCCCTCGTAGAGGGACGGCACCACCGCCACCTGCGCCTGGGCGTAGTTGCAGGCCAGCTCGTCGTCGCTGATCCCGGAGACGCAGCGAACGATTGGTCCGAGGTCGAGCCGTTCGATGGCCCGGGCCACCCGGCCCTCGGGCCGGGGGTTGCCCACCACCACCAGTTCGATCTCCCGCTCGGTCCGGAGCTTGGCCACCGCCTCCAGCAGCGGCACCAGCCCCTTCATGGGAACGTCGGACGACGAGGTGACCATGATCCGACCGGGGACCGGGATCACCTCCGGGCGGGGGCGGAACACCGAGTGGTCGACTCCCACCGGGACCACGGTCATCCGTTGGCGGTCCACCCCCAACTGCGCGGCGATGTCGGTCTTGGACGATTCCGACACCGTCACCACCCGGGGCAAGGACCGGGCCACCCGCACCTGCATCCGCAGGAAGCCGAACCAGCGGCGCTGGGTGAACCGCTGCCAGGGGTTGGTGGCATGGCTCAGGGCCAGCTGGCGGTCGACGGTGATCGGATGGTGCAGGGTGGTGAGCAGCGGCCACCCGTCGTCGATCATCCCCAGCATTCCCTGGCCCAGGCACTGGTTGTCGTGGACGAGGTCGAATTGGTGGCGACGGGAGGCCAGCAGCCGCCGAGCCCGAAGGCTGAAGGTCCAGGGTTCGGGGAACCCGGCGGTGCACATCACCGCGAACTCGAGGGCGTCGACGGTCGTATGGAACTCGCGGAGTTTCGGAATCCGGAACGGGTCGGGATCCCGGTAGAGGTCCAAGCTGGGCACCGGGGTGAAGCCGACCCCTTCGTCGACCTCCGGCCAGGGCTGGCCGGCAAACACCTCGACCGAGTGGCCGAGCGCCACCAGCTCCCGGGCGAGATGCCGGGTATAGACGCCTTGGCCGCCGCACCGGGGGTTTCCCCGGTAGACCAGGAAGGCGATCCGGAGTCCGCCGGGCCCGGGGGGCCGGGCCGGGATGCGCTCGGGAACCGGAGGCGGCCGCTTCGGTCCCTTCACCTTGGCGCGGCGGCGGCCGAGCCTACGCACAAGATCCCCCTGCATATGAGCACATGAGGGGGAAGCCTCCCCCGCCCCGGCACTTCGGCGCAAACCGTATCCCCTGACCTGGCGAATGGTCGGGTGGTCGGGCCCGATCGGTCACCGCCGCCGGTCCCCCCGCCGGTCATGGCCCGGGCCGCGGCACCCGTCGAAGATGGCCGGCGAAGCCCGGCATCACCCGAGAACCGGACGGATAGTGTCGCGTCCATGGATCTCGACTACCCGCCGGAAACGGAACCGTTCCGGGCCGAGATCCGGGCCTGGCTGGTGGCGAACCTCCCCGACGACTGGGGAACCCCGGGATTCTCGATGACGCCGGAGGAGAGGACGGCGTTCAACCAGGCCTGGACCAAAAAGCTGTTCGACGGTGGATGGATCTGTGCTTCCTGGCCGAAGGAGTACGGGGGCAAGGGGCTCACCCTGATGGAGTCGGTGGTGTTGAACGAGGAGTTCGCCCGGGCCCAGGCTCCCCTCCGGGCCGACTTCTTCGGCGACACGCTGGTGGGCCCGACCATCCTCCAATGGGCATCCGAGGAGCAAAAACAGCAGTTCATCCCCCGGATCCTCCACGGGACCATCTCCTGGTGCCAGGGTTTCAGCGAGCCCGATGCCGGGAGCGACCTCGCCTCCTTGAAGACCCGGGCCGAGCTCGACGGCGACGAATGGGTCATCAACGGCCAGAAAGTCTGGACCACCCAGGCCCAGTACGCCGACTACATCTTCTTGCTGGCTCGCACCGACCCGGAGGCGCCCAAGCATGCCGGGATCTCCTATCTGCTGGTGCCGATGAAACAGCCCGGCATCGAGGTACGACCGATCCAGCAGGTCGACGGCAGCGCGGATTTCAACGAGGTCTTCTTCACCAACGCCCGGTGCCCGAAGGAAAACGTCGTCGGCGGGGTCAACAACGGTTGGAAGGTGGCGATGACCACCCTCGGGTTCGAGCGCGGGTCTTCGGCCACCACCGGTTACCGCCGCTTCCTCCGGGAGCTCGACCAGATCATCGACGCGGCCAAGAAGAACGGGCAGAACGCCGACCCCCTGATTCGCCAACGCCTGGCCACCGCCTGGTCGAAGGTGAAGATCATGGAGATCAACGGCTACCGGTCGCTGACCGACTCACTCAACGGCACCCATCACATGGCTGCCCTGTCCGCCGGCAACAAGATGTTCTGGTCCGAGTTCCACCGCGACACCCTCGACCTGGCCATGGACATCCTCGGTCCCGACGCCCAGATTCTCACCGGATCGAAGGAGGACCGGGGGAACCTGCGGGTGCACCGGGGTCGCGACGACTATCCGGTCAGCGAGCTCCAGTCGTCGTTCTTCTTCTCCCGCTCGGAGACCATCTGGGGAGGGACGGCGGAGATCCAGCGCAACATCGTCGGCGAACGGGTGCTCGGACTGCCGAAGGAGCCGAAGCCGGCGGACAGCCCGGCCGGCTGAGGTCGACCCCCAAGAACCCAGGGCGGTCGGCGGGACCAGGCGGTGAAGCGGTCTAGGCGGGTCGGGCGATGGTGGTCTCGACGTCGATGACGGCTCGGGCCTCGGCCGCCCGGGCGACGTCGTCAGCCGGGGCCCGGATGTCACCCCGGCCGGCGACATGGCGCCACGACAGCACCCCGGCGGCCAGCACGGTGGCAACGCCACCCACCGCCATCGAGATCCGGGGGTTGCTCCACTCGGCGATGGCCCCCACCAGCGGGGCGCCGATCGGCGTGCTCCCGAGGAAGGCCATGGCGTACAGCGCCATCACCCTCCCCCGCATGGCCGGCTCCGCCTGCAGCTGGAGGGTGGCGTTGGCCGTGGCGATGAAGCCGATCGACGCCGCCCCCATGAACACGATCAGCACCCCGGCCAGGGCCAGCGTCGGGGCGAAAGCCACCCCCACCAGAAGCGCCCCGAACACCAGGGCCAGGGTGTGAAGCAACCGGCGGGTGGGCTTGGCCCGGTGGGCGGCCAACAGCCCCCCGACGATCGCCCCCACCCCCATACAGGAGGTGAGCAGCGAGTAGGTCCCGGCGCCACCGTGGAACGTCGTCTTGGCCAACAGGGCCAGGGTGACGGTGAAGTTGTAGGCGAAGATGCCGATGACGGCCATGGCGATCAGGGTGTTGCGCAGCGGCGGCGTCCGCCAGACGTAGCGGAGCCCGTCGCGGATCTGGCCCCGGGCCTTTTCCACCGGCGGGGTCCGGTGGAGGTCGGCGGTCCGCATCATCGACAACCCGATCAGCACCGCCAGATAGGACACCGCGTTGAAGAAGAAGCAGACGCTGAGGCTGAAGAGAACGATGACCAACCCACCGATGGCCGGCCCCACCACCCGGGAGGCGTTCATCACCACCGAGTTGAGGCTCACTGCGTTGGGAAGGTCGTCACGTCCGACCATCTCCATCACGAACGTCTGACGGGCCGGGTTGTCGAAGAGGTTGACGAGCCCCAGGCCCGCGGCCAGCAGATAGACGTGCCAGAGCTGCACCACATGGGTGGCGTCGAGGATCCCGAGGGTCAGGGCCAGCAAGCCCCCGCCGGCCTGGGTGGCGTACAGCAGATGGCGCTTGTCGAACCGGTCGGCCACCAGCCCGCCGATGGGCCCGAACAGCAGCATCGGCAGGAACTGCAGCCCGGTCACGATGCCGAGGTCGACCCCGTTGCCGGTCAGCCGGAGGACCAACCACGCCTGGGCGATCGACTGCATCCAGGTGCCGGACACCGAGATGAGCTGGGAGACGAAGTACACCCGGTAGTTCCGGACCCGAAGGGAACGGAAAGTCTGGTTCCAGGCGTTGCGAATGCTGGTCAAGGCTCGAGCCCCTCGGCCAGCCGTTCGAGGACCGCGGTCAGCCCGCCCAGCGCTTCGCGCTCGTCCGGGGTCAGCCGGTGGAGCTGGCGGGCCAGGTACACGTTCTTCCGGGATCGACTCTCCACCAGCACCCGGCGACCGGCGTCGCTGACCTGTACCCGCACCACCCGGCGATCGGTCGGATCGACGATGCGGGCCACCAACCCCTTCTCTTCCAGGGCGGCGATGATCCGGGTCATCGACGGGGGCTGGACCGATTCGAGGGCGGCGAGCTCGCCGAGGGTGGGCGAACCCAGCCGGTCGGTGCTGGCCAGCGCCGAGGTCTGAGCCGGGCTCAGGCCGCCGACCGCCTGCTGGCGCAGGCGGCGGTGGAGGCGGGTGACGGCCAGCCGGAGCCGGGAGGCCAGTTCCGCCTCCGCCGCCCCGATATCCGGGTTCCCGGCCACCGGGTCCCCGGGGTCGATGGTCGGTGCGGAGACGGGGCGATTCATGCCTCCAGTTTAGTTAGTTTCGCTAAGTAACGCAACAGGGTCCCGGGCCCGGGGGTCAGATGGCGGCGGCCACCCCGTCGGCGATGGCGGCGTCCATGGCCGCCCGCTGCTGGACGTCGATGTCCTCGGCGATCGACTCGTCCTCGGCCATCACCGCGTCGAGGTCGGTGGATTCGTAGCCGATGACCCCCATGTCCGCGAAGGTCTCGCGCATCTTCGGCCCCCACAACCCGATGTCTTTGAGGGTGGGCACGATCCGGGTGAACAGCAGGCTCCGGAACACCTTTTGGGTCTCGCTGTTGTTGACGTACTCGAGGCAGTCCTCGGGGTCGTAGCCCAGGCACTGCCAGAGCTCCTCCCCGAGGAACCGGTCGCGCATCCGGTAACAGGCGTCGGCGCAGAACTCCTCGCGGTCGTTCCGCTCGGCCTGGGTCAACTGCGGGTAGTAGTCGCGGAGGGCGAGGCGCCCGAACATCACGTGGCGGGCCTCGTCCTGCATCACATAGGCGTTCACGGCTTTGCCCAGCGGGTCCCCGGCGGTGTTGCGGATCAACCCGAAGGCGGCCAGGGCCAGGCCCTCGATGAGGATCTGCATACCCAGGTAGGTCATGTCCCAGCGGGAGTCACTCAGCACGTCGTCGAGGAGGGACTTGAGGTTGGGGTTGATCGGGTAGGCCGTCTCGATCTTGTCCAGATACCGGGAATAGGTCTCCACGTGGCGGGCCTCGTCCATCACCTGGGTGGCGGCGTAGTACTTCGAGTCGATGTCGGGCACCGTCTGCACGATCTTGGCCGTGCAGATGAGCGCCCCCTGTTCGCCGTGGAGGAACTGGCTGAATTGCCAGGCCACCATGTGGCGGCGGACGTTGCCCCGCTCGGCGGTGTTGAGCTTGTCCCATACCGGGGAGCCGAAGATCGGCACCAACTCGTCCGGGATCTGGAGGGGGTTCTCGAGATCGGGGTCGTGGGACCAGTCGATCCGCTCCTTGGCGTCCCACTGCTTCCGCTTGCCCTTGTCGTAGAGGTTGATGAGCTTCTCTCGCCCATCGTCGTAGTCCCAGGTGAATCTGGCGGTGCCGGTCTTGTCGGCTGTCTGCCAACCGGTCTTGTCCACCGGCAGCTGATACACCTTGGTCGTCATCGCGCCTCCCCCGGGGTGGTAGCTGGATCCATCATGACCCAAACCGCCGGGAAGGGGAAGCTGCCGGCGGACCGCCAACGGCCAGGCTCAGAAGCTGGGGACGTAGCCCCCACGGCCCATGGCCTCGCTCTCGAAGGGATCGGCGGTCTCGTCCACCCCGCCGACCACCTCGGTCACCCACGGAAGCCGGTCGTGGAGGATCCGCTCCACTCCGCCCTGGAGGGTCGACGCGCTGATGGCGCACGAACTGCACGAGCCCTGGAGCTGGACCTCGACCACACCCGAGACCACGTCGGCGCTCAGTAGGGCCAGATCCCCCCCGTCGGCCTGCACGGCCGGGCGCATCAACTCGATGATGCTGTTGAGCTGGGCCAGCCGATCGGCCCGCTCCTCATCGCTGACGTCGGCGGCGACCCCGGGGGCCACGGCGGCGTCCGGCGCCGCCGGAGGCTCCGTTTCCGCCTTCGCCCCGGTGCCCGAGGTGTCCTGTCCGGAATCCACCAGATCGTCCTCTCCTAAGGAAACCGGGCGGCTCTGCCCGCGTTCCACCCCCCTATTGTGCCGCGACCGGCGGAGGCGTCGATCATCACGGCCCCGGCGAGCCCGGGGAGGGCCCCCGCCGGGCCCCCGGCGGGGCCGGCGAAAAAACCGGCATCGGCCAATGCGGTTACCATGAGACGTGCCCAAGGAGCGACCAGCCACCGAACTGGGACCGGTCGGGCTCATCCTTCCGACCCTCCCGCAGAACACCGCTCCTACCTGGGGAACGGCCGCTTCCGGGCGGACCCCGGACGGCGCCCGGGGACCAGCCGACGTGGGGGGCAACCCGATGTCGGGCTTTGCCGCCGTCTGCCAACAGGCCGAAGCGCTGGGCGCCTCCGCCCTGTGGGCCACCGACCATCTGTTCTGGCACGGGCCGCACCTCGAGTGCATGGTGGCCCTCACCGTGGCCTCCACCGTCACCCAACGGGCCCGGGTCGGCACCTGTGTGGTGCAACTTCCGCTCCGGGAAGCGGCAGCGGTGGCCAAACAGGCGGCCGCCCTCCAGCAGGTCTCCGATGGCCGGTTCATTCTCGGGGTGGGGGTGGGGAGCCACCCCGGCGAGTACGAAGTGGTCGGCGTCGATTACCACACCCGCGGCCGCCAGCTGGATGCCGGGATCGCCAAGCTGCGCCGTTCGTGGGAGAGCGGCGAGGGATTCGCCCTCGGGGATGTGACCGCCGGTGGGCCGGCTCGCTATCGCCAGCTCCCCGCCCCCGCGGCCGTCCCCGTCTGGGTCGGAGGCTCCTCCGAGGCCGCCCTGCGCCGGGCGGCGTTGGCCGCCGACGGCTGGATGCCGCTGTTTCTGAACCCGACCCAGTACGCCGACGCCATCGAGCGCCTGGCCAAGGAGTCCACCCGAGCCGGTCGCGACCCGGGGGCGGTCACCCGCTCGCTGGTCCTCTTCATCTCCATCGACGACGACGTCGACCAGGGACGCCGGCGCGGCACCGAGTGGATGTCGAGTTTGTACGGCATTCCGGCCAAGGCGTTCGAGCGCCATCTGATCACCGGGAGTGCCTCCGAGGTGGCGGAAACTGTGGCAATCTACCGGCGCGCCGGTGCCGAGCACATTGCCCTGTACGTCACCGAAGATGAACCCCTGGATCAGTTCGAACGCCTGGTCACGGCCATGCCTGCCGCCGGTATCGACCCCCGAGCTTAAGAAGGACATTATGGATCGCGACGTATTTATCGTGGGTACCGGGATCATCCCGATGAACCGGCGGGACCGGACCATGGAAGACATGTCCCACCAGGTGGTGGCCGAGGCGCTGGCCGATGCCGACGTGGACCCCGCCGACGTCAACCTGGTGATCTTCGGGAACGCCATGGCCGGCCGGCTGGTCGACCAGGGGTGTCTCCGGGGCCAGTCGTTCCTCCGCCAAGCCGGGCTCCGTCACGCCGGGGTGGTGAACATCGACAACTCCTGCGGGGGTGGCGCCTCGGCGCTCCACCTGGGAACCCTGGCCGCGTTGGGCGGCTCGCCCACCGTGCTGGTCGTGGGGGTCGAGAAGATGTGGACCGGCGACCGGGGCGAGACCCTGGCCGGGATCGAGGACGGCGTCCCGCGGGTGGAGCGGCTCCGCATGCACCGCGAGCTCGAGAACCCGTCGGGATCCGTCCTCATGGCGCTCAACGCCTCGTGGTGCGTGAAGCAGATGGAAGAGCGGGACGCCACCCCCGAGCAGTTCGCCGCCGCCGCCGTCAAGTCCCGCTACCACGGCGCCCTCAACCCCAACGCCCAGTTCCAGTCGGAGATCACCGTCGAAGAGGTGCTGGCCTCCCCGTCGATCGTCCCGCCCCTCACCCGGCTGATGTGCTCGTCCTTCACCGATGGGGCCGCCGCCGCCGTCCTCTCCCTGGCCAAGGCGCCGGGGGCCCCCCGGATCCGCACCAGCACCATCCGATCGGGAAACGGCGACATGGACTACCACGAACGCCTGGCCGAGGCGGCCCTGGTCGCCTGGGAGGACGCCGGGATCGATCCGACCGATGCCGACCTGGTGGAACTGCACGACGCCACCAGCGCCGAGGAGCTGTACGCGCTCGAGTCCCTGGGGTTCTTCAAGCCGGGGGACGCCGGGCCGGCCACCGTGGCCGGCGACACCCGGGTCGGGGGCCGGGGAGTGACAGTGAACACCAGCGGCGGCCTGGTGGCCCGCGGGCATCCGCTCGGGGCCACCGGCATCGCCCAGATCGCCGAGTTGACCACCCAGCTGCGGGGCCAGGCCGGGGCCCGGCAGGTGGAAGGGGCCCGGCTGGCCATCAGCGCCAACACCGGCGGCATCATCGGTACCGACGCCGGGTTCATCGGTATCCATGTCCTCGAGGCCGGCTGAGCGGTGGCGACGTCACGAGGAGGCATCATCACCGGCTGGGGGATGGCCGTCCCCAACAAGGTGGTCACCAACGAGGATCTCTCGAGCCGGATGGACACCAGCGACACCTGGATCCGGGAACGGACCGGCATCCGGGAGCGCCGGATCGGCGGGACGACGTCGGGGTTGGCCATCGAGGCCGGCCTGGCCGCCCTGGAGCGGGCGGGCAGGCGACCGGACGAGATCGACGCGGTGGTCCTGGCCACCACCACTCCCGACCAGGTCATTCCCGGGACTTCGCCCACCGTTCAGGACGGCATCGGTATTCGGGGCGGGGCCTTCGACGTCAACGCCGCCTGTACCGGCTTCGTCTACGCCATGGTGGTGGCCCACGGGCTGCTGGCGGTGGGCGCCGAGCGGCTCCTGGTCATCGGGTCCGACACCCTCAGCCGGGTGACCGACTGGGACGATCGATCGGTGGCCATTCTGGTCGGCGACGGGGCCGGCGCGGTGGTGCTCGAGGCGGTGGACGGACCTGGCCAGCTGCTGTCCTGGAACGTGGGGGCCGACGGTTCGCTCCGCCACCTCCTCTACTCCGACCACGGCGGCTACCTGGTCATGAACGGCAAGGAGATCTTCCGCAAGGCGGTGACGGTCGTCATCGAGTCGGCCCAGAAGGCGGTCGACGAAGCCGGCCTGACCATCGACGACATCGCCCTGCTGGTCCCGCACCAGGCCAACCTCCGGATCATCTCCGCGGCCTGCCAACGGCTCGGGATCCCCGAGTCGAAGGCGGCGATCGTCATCGACCGGTTCGGCAACACCTCGTCGGCATCCGTGCCCCTGGCCCTGGCCGACGCCCTCGACACCGGGCGCCTGAAGAAAGGCGACAACGTGCTCATGACCGGATTCGGCGGGGGCATGACCTGGGCCAGTGCCGTGCTGCACTGGGGCGGCTGACGCCGCAGGTGTCCCCCGCTCCCTCCCTGGTGGTGCTGGCCGCGGGCATGGCCCGCCGGTACGGCGGGTGCAAGCCGTTGGCCCCGGTCGGCCCGCACGGGGAAGCCGTCATCGACCTGCTGGCCAGCGACGCCCTCGGCGCCGGCTTCGGCCACCTGGTGCTGGTCATCCATCCCGAGACCGGTCCCGCCATCCGCTACCACATCGAGCGGAACTGGCCGACCTCGATCTCGGTGTCCTTCGCCGAGCAGCGACTCCCGCTGGGCACCGTCCATGCCGTACTGGCCGCCCGCTCCGACATCGGCCAACGCCAACCGTTCGCGGTGGCCAACGCCGATGACGTCTACGGCCAGGCCGCCATGGCCCTCCTGGCCGCCCGGCTGGGCGGCGACGCCGAGGAGCACGCCCTGGTCGGGTACCACCTGGCCTCCACCATCGTCACCGACGCCCCGGTGACCCGCGGCGTCTGCCGGATCGGCGGCGACGGTCGGCTGACGGGCATCGACGAGCGCCGGAAGGTCTCCCGGCTCCCGGACGGGGCCACCTTCCTGGCCCAGGACGGCGCGGATCCCGACAAGCTCCCCGGCGACGTCCTGGTCTCGGTCAACCTCTGGGGGTTCCGTGACCCGATCTGGGACACCTTCGACGCGGCCATGGAGGCATCCGGCCTCGACGAGGAGGCCCTGGTCGCGGCGGCCGAGGCGGGAGCCGAGATCCCCAAGACCGAGGTGCTCCTCCCCGAGGTGGTCGGGGCGATGATCGGCTCGGGTCGGGGATGGCCGGTGCGGGTGTTGGAAACCGACGCGAGCTGCATCGGGGTGACCCACGCCGAGGATCTCCCGGTCGTCCGGGCCGAATTGTCGCGGCAGGTGGCGCTGGGCATCCGGGCCGACCGGCTGTGGCGAGGTCTCGCCTGACCCGCGGAGTTCGGCGCCTCCCCCTGTAGTCTGGGTCAGGCGACTCCATGACCCGAACCCGACGGCTTACCCTGAGCCTTGCCCTCAACATCGCACTGGTGGCCGTCCAGGTCGTCTTCGGAGTGGCCGCCCATTCGACCGGATTGTTGGCCGATGCCGGGCACAACGTGACCGATGTCGCGGCGCTGGTGCTGTCCCTGGTGGCCGTCCGGCTGGCGCTCCGCCCCCGCAGCGCCGAGCACTCCTTCGGCAACCACCGGGCGACCATCCTGGCGGCGTTGGCCAACGCCGCCGCCATCGCCGCGGTCACCGTGGTCATCGTCTTCGAGAGCATCCGCCGCCTCAACCAGCCCGCGCACGTGCAGGCCGGCACCGTGGTGGTGGTGGCCGCCATCGCCCTGGTCGTGAACGGCCTGGCCGCCCTCGCCCTCCGCGACGGATCCAACGACCTCAACATGCGCTCGGCCGTCCTCCACATGTTCGGCGACGCGCTGGCGTCACTGGCCGTGCTGATCTCTGCGGCCCTGTTGCTGGCCTACCCCGCCGCCACCTGGCTCGACCCGGCCGCGGCGCTGGTGGTGGCGGCCATCATCGTCTACGAAGCCGCCATCGTCTTCCGGAGCAGCGTGTCGGTCCTGCTGGAGTCGACGCCGGCGGACGTCGACCTCGCCGAACTCACCGAGGCGATGCGGGTGGTCGACGGGGTCGACGAGGTGCACGACCTCCACGTCTGGAGCCTGTCGAGCGAGATGCGGGTGCTCTCCGCCCACCTGGTGTTGACGGGCCACCCAACCCTGGAAGCGGCCCAGATGGTCGGTGACCAGGTCAAACGCTCGATCAGCCGGTCATTCTCGATCTCCCACAGCACCCTCGAGCTGGAATGCGAGCGGTGCCTGGACAGCGATGACGACCCGTGCCCGATGGACTTGCCCGGGGCGATGACCACCGACCCGGTCGCCGCCCATCACCACTGAGACCGGACTCCGTCGACCGAAATCGGGGCAGGCGCGACGCAGCCCCGAGTAACCGGGCGACCGAAATCGCCCGAGCTCCTCGGGGCCACGCACTCGGCATGCCTGGGCTCTCGCCCGCGCTGAGCCGTGTCGGACGACCCTGCAGCGGACACCGAACCGATGCGCCCTGACGAGCACGCCGGTCCGTTCCCCCGGACAACCTTGCCGGAAAACCTACGGCTTCACCAACCGTGGGAAGCAAGCCTTTCGACCTGCTTCTACAGCGCCTCGATCTGGTGTCCGAGTCGGACCTTGCGGTCCTCCTCGTCGCCGTTTCGAACGGCTGGCTCGTCGGTCGGATCTTGCGGTCCTTCCTCGTCGCCAAACGCTCGATTCGGTCTTCGGATCGAGCCTTTCGACTCTTTCCTCCTCACCTCGTCGAACGACTACCTCGCGAGTCGGACCTTGCGATCCTTCCTCGGTGGCAGGCGATGGATTCGGCCTTCGGATCGAGTCTTGCGACTCTTTCCTCGTCCTCCTCCGGCTTCCGGTGGAGCTTCGGTTTCCCGAACTACGACACCTTGCGCCGACTCCCGAGCACAATCAAGAGGCTGGCGCGAAATCCCTACGTTATCCGCCGGATTATTTGCCCTTTCCCCAGGAACCGGTGAGATGTCCACCGGTCATCCCCAACCGGTGCATCCGGTGGACCCGGCCGACGGCCCGGATCAGTCCCCCGCCGGCCGTCCGAAACGGTCGACGCCGCACAGCCTTCGCCACCGGCGAGACACGTGCCCGGCCGAGATCACTCCCGGGGTGACCAGGGCGGTCAGCACCGGCCGGATGGCCTGGTAGCGCATGTCCCTCTGGTGCTGGCTCCTGGCCACCGCTCGCCAGGTGGCCCGGCCGGGAAGGCCGACGGTCTCGAACACCCCGGGGTGGACCAGCCAATCGAACATGGTCTGGATGACGACGGGAACCAGGTATTTGGCCGTGGCCCGGTCCACCCAGGAGGCCTCCGCCCACAACTCGGGAAGCACCATCCGGGCGTAGGCCAGGTGCCTGGCTTCCTCCTGGCGGTGGTAACGGTTGACGCTCTTGAGGAACGGGTCGGTGTCGGGATGCTCGACCAGCTTCTTCTGGATGAGGTCGGGGATCTCTTCCCCGGCCAGCACCAGCACGCACAAGGCCGTCGGCCGGTGAATGACGAAGCGGGTGACGTGGCGGAAGAGGAAGTTGGCGATGCCGGCATCGGCCGGGCTCGTGGCCGTCGGCGCCAGCTGCTCGACCAACCGGAGGAAGAGGCGGGAGTGCCGGGTCTCCTCGCCGATCTCGTGCAGCATGTACACGATGCGGGGATCGGCGATGCGGTCGGCGTGGGCGATCTGCTCGGCGAAGCCGGACATCAGGATGGCCTCGAAGCGGATACCGGCCACCACCACCGAGGCCATCTCCTCTCTCGACAGGGTCACCCGCTGCTCATCGGTCAACCCCAGGTCGAGGTCGGCGGTCACCGACAGCTCGGTGGCGAACACCTGTCCGGGACCCAGGGCACCGGCGACATCGGTGTCGGGCTCGATCACCTTGCGGAGCGAGGCGGTGTTGAGCCGATCGACCCGGCGGCTGACCCGCTCGACGGTGTCACCGTCGGGGGTGACCTCGGCCATGGCGGGGTTGTCGCCAGGGCGGGTTTCGGTCGTGGTCATGACGTTCTCCTTCGTTTGCTGGCCAGGGGGGTGACGACCCCTGGGGCGCGGTCGGTCGCGGTGGCGTCCGGGGACCCGGCGGGGGCCGAAGTGGGGGCGGCGGGCGGATCGGACCCGACCCCCGGCAGCCAGGAGCTGGCGGGCCCGAGCGCATCCGCGTCCGGAAGACCGTCGTAGATGAGGCTGGTGAGATATTCCGCCAGCCGGGCTCGAGGCATGGTGGCTCGATCCATCCACCAGTCCCCGGCCGAGTGGACCATGCCGACGATCCCGAACGCCCACGGCTCGGCCGGACCCGAGTCGCGGCCGGCGGCCCGCAATCCCTCCCCCAACACCATGGCCACCTGACGGCCGGCCCGGGAGATGTACTCGTTGACGATCATCCCGGCGCCGGCACCCTCCCGGCCGGCCCGGTGCACCAGGAACCGGTAGACGTCCTGATCCGATTCGATGAACTGCAGGTAGGCGTCGATGGTGGAGAGCACCATCTGGCGCGGGGTCACGTCGGCATGCAGCGCGTTGTCCAGCGCCGCGCTCACCTGTTCGAAGGCGTACTCGCCGATGGCGGAAACGAGTCCGGCCCGGTCGCCGAAATGCCGGTAGAGGATCGGCTTGGTCACCCCGGCCGCCGCCGCCATCCGGTCCATCGATACCCCGGGTCCGTCGCGCCGGATCACCTCGAGGGCGGCCTCGATCAGCGCGGTGCGGCGGTCATCCCGCCGGAGTTGGCGATCCCCCTGGCCGCCCGGCTTCCGGGACCCCTTCCGATCCGGCGCCGGTTTGCCGGTCCCGGTCGCCGCACCCCGTCCCTGCCGACCCGGTCTCACCATGTTACTGATGGTAACGTTACTCTCCGTAACGTGTCAAGGGGCCCGGGGAACCTGCCGACACTGCGGCACGTCGGTGCCGGCCGGCGCCGATGACCTCGAGCGCTCGAAGCCGCGGTTGCCGGTCCTCCCCCGTCACGCCCGTTCGACGACCGGCCGCCTGCTACCAGCTCGACGGGACCGGCGGCGGGACCTAAAGGTATTTACACCCTCTGCCGATTAAACCCGCTATGCGCGGGCGACATCCTTCAGCCAGATTTTCGACACCGGAAGCCAGGATCCGGAGCACCGACACCGGTCGGCCGTCGGTCCGCCTTCCCCGCCTGCTGCTCATCAGCGCGGTGATCCTGGCCGCGGGTGCGAGCAGCTTCTTCGGACTCGGGATCGCACTTTCTCCGACGGCCGGGGCCAGTTCCCCCGCCGCCACCGCGACCACCGGCACGCCGGCGGCGGCCAGTGTCGGGACCGGGGCGCCGACCGGTGGCGCCACCACCGCGTCGGGCGCCCTCAGCCATCTTCTCGGCCTCGGCATCGGGCTGTTGCCTCCGTCCAACCCGGTGGGCAACATCCTCTCGAATCCAAATCTGTTCTCCTCGGGCTCGTGCAGCCTCATCGGCACCCTGTTGTCGAACTGCCAGAATCCGTGCGCCGACGGGGCGACCTCCGGCGGGCTGTGGCCGATCCTGGTGGAGACGCTGGGCTGCACCAACTACTCGCTCGAATCGGTCAACAACGCCGCCGCCCAAGAGGGGGTGGGTCCGATGACGCTCCCCTCGAACTTCACCAGCCTGACGGTGCCCGAGCAGCTGTTCGTGGTGGCCGACCTCGAACGGGTCGATCGCGGGTTGCCCCCCTACCTCGGCCTGGTGCCGGCGCTCTCCTCTGCCGCCCAACAAGCGGCGGTCAGCCTGGCGGATCCGCAGGTTCCCGCCGGGTTTCCGGTGGCCGTCGACGGGTCGGGCTACACGATGATGGGCGGCGCCTGGGCCGGTGGGTACCAGTCGGTGCTCGGGGTCGACTACGCCTGGATGTACGACGACGGCTGGGGCGGCGCAGGCAACACCTCCAACGTGGCCTGCACCAGCCCGACGGCGCCGGGCTGCTGGGGCCACCGGGACGAGTTGCTCGGGAGCGACCCCGGGTTCAACCCCGGCGTCGGCCTGGCCTGCACCAACTGCGTGATGGGCACCGGCTACGCCTCCGCCCAGACCAACCCCCCGGCGGCCGGCGGCATCTCGTCTTCCTATACCGATCTGGTGGTGGCGCCGGCCGCCCCGGTGGCCATGACCTACACCTGGAACGACGCCCTGGCCGCCGGAGCCGGGGGCGGCGGCGGGCGCACCACCTCTGCCCCCAACGCCGGTGGCTACTGGGAGGTGGCCTCCGACGGCGGGATCTTCAGCTTCGGCGGCGCCGGCTTCTACGGGTCGACGGGCGCCATCCACCTCAATCAGCCGATCGTGGGGATGGCCTCGACCCCTGACCATCGGGGCTACTGGTTGGTGGCCTCCGATGGCGGCATCTTCAGCTTCGGCGACGCCGGCTTCTTCGGATCGACGGGCGCCCTCCACCTCAATCAGCCGATCGTGGGGATGGCCCCGACGGCGGACGGCCGGGGCTACTGGCTGGTGGCCTCCGACGGGGGGATCTTCGCCTTCGGCGACGCCGGGTTCTTCGGGTCGACGGGTGGGTTCCCGCTCAACCGGCCGATCGTCGCCATGACGACCACCCCCGACGGCCGGGGCTACTGGCTGGTGGCGTCCGACGGCGGGATCTTCACCTTCGGCGACGCCGGGTTCTTCGGTTCGACCGGCGGCGTCCCCCTGGGCAGCCCGATCGTGGGGATGGCCAAGAACCCCGACGGTGGCGGCTACTGGCTGGTGGCGTCCGACGGCAGCGTCTTCGCCTTCGGCGACTCCGGCAGGTACGGGTCCCTGAGCGGTTTCCCCCTCAACCGGCCCATCGTCAGCGTGACCGCCACCCCCAATGGGGGCGGCTACTGGCTGGTGGGCTCCGACGGCGGGATCTTCAGCTTCGGCAACGCCGGGTTCTTCGGATCCACCGGGGCGTTCCCGCTCAACCGGCCGATCGTCGGCATGTCCACCTGAGGGCCGGTCAGCCCCGCAGCCGCTGGAGCTCCGCCATCACCGCCTTGCCGTTGGCCTGGCCCCGGGTCGCCTTCATCACCTGCCCGATGAACACCTGGGCAAGCTTCTCCTCGCCGGCGCGGTAGCGGGCCCACTCCTCGGGGTTGGCTTCGATGGCCTCGGCCACCGCCACCGACAGCGTGGTGTCGGACATCGCCTCGAAGCCCTTCATCCGGGCGATGACGGCGGGGTCACCGCCGCCCGCCGCCAACAACTCGGCCAGCACCGCCTTGGACTGGGTGGCACTCAGGCTCCCCGCCGCCTCCATGGCCAGCAGGGTCACATACGCCCCGGGGTCGAGTGTGCGGGCGGCATCGGCGTCGGTGGCCGCCTCGTTGGCCGTCCGGGCCAGGCCCAGCGCCGCCGGCACCCCGCCGGCAATGGCCTCGACCACCAGATCGTCGAGGCCGAGATCGACCACCGTGGCGATCTGCTCGGTACGGGCGTCGGTCTCCGCCCCCGCCTCCTCGAGCAGCTCGGCCAACCGGGCCCGGCGCTCGGCCGGCATCATCCCGAGGGCGTCGGCCACCGCCCCCTTCCAGGCGGCGTCGGGCACCAGTGGGACCAGATCGGGCTCCAGGAAGTACCGGTAGTCGTAGGCGTCCTCTTTGGAGCGCAGGGTCTGGGTCTTCCCGGCGTCTTCGTCCCAATGCCGGGTCTGCTGGATGACCTTGTCCCCCGATTCGATGAGGCCCATCTGCCGCTCGGCTTCGTAGTCGATGGCCCGGCCCACCGACCGCACCGAGTTCAAGTTCTTGATTTCGCACCGGGTCCCGAACGGATCGTCGTCGGACCGGCGGACCGATACGTTGGCGTCCACCCGCATCGATCCCTCCTCCATCTTCCCGTCGGAGGCACCGGTGGCCACCAGCACCGACCGCAGCTCGGTCACGTAGGCGCGGGCCTGGGCGGAGGTGCGGATGTCCGGAGCGCTGACGATCTCCACCAGTGGCACCCCCGAACGGTTGTAGTCGACCAGCGAATAATCGGCGCCGTGGATGCGCCCGGTGGTGCCCACGTGGGTGGTCTTTCCGGTGTCCTCTTCCATGTGCGCCCGTTCGATGCCCACCCGGAACCCGTCGGGCAACTCGAGCCAACCATCGACGTTGATCGGCTCGTCGTACTGGCTGATCTGATAGTCCTTCGCCTGGTCCGGGTAGAAGTAGTTCTTCCGGTGGAAGGTGGAGGGTCGGATGTCGCAATGGAGGGCGGTGCCGATGGCCATGGCCATCTCCACCGCGTTCTGGTTGAGCACCGGGAGCGATCCGGGCAGGCCGAGGCAGACCGGGCACACATTGGTGTTGGGCTCGTTGCCGAACTTGTTCGGGCAACCGCAGAAGAGTTTGGAGGTGGTCTTCAGCTCGCAGTGGACCTCGAGGCCGATCACCAACCCCCAGCCGGCGCTCACCCTCCGCCCCCCGCCATCGCTGGCGCCGCGGCTTCGATCACGGCCGCCGCCCGCAGCAGGGTGTTCTCGGCCAACGCCGGGGCCAGCAGCTGGACCCCGATCGGGAGCCCGTCATCCCCGCGGCCGAACGGGATGCTGATGGCCGGATGCCCGGCCAGATTGGAGGGAATGGTGCACACGTCCGACAGGTACATCGCCATCGGATTACTCGATTTGGCTCCGATGGAGAAGGCGGTGGAGGGTGCCGTCGGCCCCAAGAGGACGTCGCACCGGCGGTAGGCGCGGTCGAAACCCTCGATGATCTTGGTCCGGACCCGCAGGGCCTGGTCGTAGTAGGCGTCCTTGTAGCCGGCCGACAGGGCGTAGGTCCCGAGCATGATCCGGCGCTTGACCTCGGCGCCGAAGCCGGCCGAACGGGTAGCGGTATTCATGGCGGTGGTGTCGTCGGCGTCGACCCGGAGGCCGAACCGGACCCCGTCGTAGCGAGCCAGGTTGGAAGAGGCTTCGGCCGGGGCGATGAGGTAGTAGGCGGACAGTCCGAGACGGACCTCGGGCACGGAGATCTCCTCGACCTGGGCCCCGGCGGCCGCGCAGGCGTCGGCGGCCTGACGGGTGCGGGCGACGACATCGGCATCCACCCCGTCCAGGAATTCGGTCAGCACCCCGACGGTCATCCCGGAGATGCCCTCGTCCAGCACCGACAGCACCCGGGGGGCGGGGCGGTCGAGCGAGGTGGAGTCGGCCGGATCGTGGCCACCGATCACCTCGAAGACCAGGGCGGCGTCGGCCACGGTGGTGGCGAACGGCCCGATCTGGTCGAGCGAGCTGGCAAACGCCACCAATCCGTAGCGGGACACCGTCCCGTAGGTGGGCTTCATGCCGACCACGCCGCAGAGCGCCGCCGGTTGGCGAATGGAGCCGCCGGTGTCCGAACCCAGCGCCACCGGCGAGAATCCGGCCGCCACCGCCGCCGCCGAGCCACCCGACGAGCCTCCCGGGACCCGGCTGGTGTCGTTGGGATTCCGGGTGGGACCGAACGCCGAGTTCTCGGTCGACGACCCCATGGCGAACTCGTCCATGTTGGTCTTCCCCACCATCACCGCGCCCGCCTCCCGCAGGCGGGTGACCACGGTGGCGTCGTAGGGCGGGCGCCAGCCGTCGAGGATCCGCGACGAGCAGGTGGTCGGAACCCCTCGGGTGCACATGTTGTCCTTCAGGGCCACCGGCACCCCGGCCAGCAGCCCGGGGTCCTCGCCGGCCGCCACCTTCCGATCGACGGCGATGGCCGCCTCCCGGGCGGCGTCGCCGGTGACCAGGTTGAAGGCATGGACCTCCCCGTCCCCGGCATCGATCGCCGCCAGGTAGCCGGTGAGAATTTCGACCGCGCTGACCTCCCCGGCCCGGACCGCGGCGGCCAGATCATTGGCCGACCCGACCGTTGTCACGGTGCCTCCCCCAGGATCCGCGGGACCCGGAATCGGTGGTCCTCCACCGACGGGGCCGCGGCCAGGACCTCGTCCCGGTCCAGGGTCGGCGCCAGGGTGTCGGGCCGGAGCACATTGGTGACGGCCATGGCGTGGGCGGTCGGAGGGACGTCGGTGAGGTCGAGCTGGGCCACGTCGGCGGCGTGGTCGAGGATCTCGGCCAGCTGCCCGGTGAACAGTTCGAGCTCCTCGTCGGTCAGATGGAGCCGGGCCAGGGCGGCCACGTGGGCCACGTCGTCCCGGGTCAATCGCGGGGCGCCCGCCACTAGGACGCCCGCGCCGTACCCGGGCCGCCGAGGGTCTCGCCGGCAAAGGCCACCACCCGCTCTTCGATCACCGGGGCGTCCCAGTCGAGGGTGGCCACGTGGTAGCTCCGCTCGAGATAGATCCGCTCGACCGGACCGGCCGCCTTCTGTTCGAGGACGTCGCCGGATTCGACCCCCACCACATGGTCGACCCGGCTGCTCATCAACAGGATGGGACAGCGAATCTGTCCGAGCAGAGGTTCGACGGCGTCGACCGCCTCGAACAGCGAGAGGGCGGCGGCCAGCGGGGACTCGGCATAGGCCGCCTCCACCGAACCCTCCTTGGCGATATCCGAGCCGATCCCGTCGACCACCTCGGCGCCCCCGGCCAACAGATCCCGGATGACGGCGCGGAAGTCCTCGGCCGGTGGATCGACCAACGGGTTGACCACCGCGATGCCGGCGATCTCCGGGTGACGGGCGGCCAGCCAGCAGCTCAGCGTGCCCCCCATCGACAGTCCGGTCACCATCACCTTGTCGCATCGGGCCGACAGGCCCCGATAGGCGGCCTCCGCGGCCCCCGACCAGTCCTCCCACCGGGTCGGGATCATGTCCTCGATGGAAGTGCCGTGCCCGGGAAGGAGGGGAAGGTCGACGGTGAACCCGGCGTTCCCCAGCGCCACGGCCAGCGGGCGCATCGACTGGGGGTTCCCGGTGAAGCCGTGGAGGACGAGCGCGCCGTGGGAACCGCCTTCGGAAGCCCATGGTTCGGCACCTGAGATGATCGGGGCAGTCATGGTCGGGCATGCTACCGGCGATACCGAAGTGGCCCGGCTGTGGCCCCGGGTCCCGCGTTCGGGGCGGCGCTATGGTTACCCGGCAGTAGAGACCGCACTCACCGGCAAGGAGCAACTCACCCATGGCCACCTATCCTTTTCTCAGCGACGACTGGCTCACCGAGGCCAGGGCCATCCGGGCCGAGTTCGATGGGAAAGGCGAGCCGATTCCGCATTCGGTGAGGATGAACTTGGTCATCACCGCGGTGCCGTTCGGAGACGGCACCGTCAACGCCCACATGGACACCACGTCGGGCCAACTCGAGTTGGACATGGACCACATCGATCCGGCCGACCTGAAGGTGACCCTCGACTACGACATCGCCAAGGCCATTCTCATCGAGGGGAATCCGCAGGCCGGCATGCAGGCGTTCATGTCCGGCAAGGTGAAGGTCGAAGGCGATATCGCCAAGCTGATGGCCATGCAGACCAGCGGGGCCGACCCGACCACCGAGATGGTGGCCGCCCGCATCAAGGCGATGACCGAGTAGGTCACCCGCGCCGGCCGCCGAACCTCTTCGGTCGTCCCGGCCGGGGGGTGTTCCTCATCACCACCGCGCAGGCGGTGGCGGCCAGGGCCACCGCCACGCCCACCAGATACGCCCGGTGGAACGAGGCCAGCGATCCGACGCCGCCGCGGGCCGACGCCTGCACGGTGACCATGACCTGGATCCCGGCCACCACCCCGATTTGGGTCACCATCTGCTGGGCGGCGCTCATCACCCCCAGCTCGTCGGGCGCCACCTCGTTGGAGGAGGACGAGGTGGTCGAGGGGGTGACGATGCCGATGCCGGCGCCGGACAGGGCGAGGGCGATGAAGATGACGACCAGCGACGGGTGCCCCCCGATCTGGGTGAAGATCACCATCGAGGCGGCCAGGACCAGGGTCCCGATCACCGTGGAGATGCGCTCCCCGATCACCACCGCGGTGTACCCGGCCACCGGGGCGATGAGCGAGAACAGCAGCGGCCGGGCCGTCGACACCAGGCCGGCCCGGGTTTCGCTGTAGCCGTAGATACCTTCCATCAACAATGGGAACAGGAAGAAGCCGCCCATGTAGGAGAAGTTGGTGAGGGCTTTGGATGCCAGCGGGAAGGTGAAGTTCCTCAACCGGAAATAGCGCAGCGGGATCAGCGGGTGGTCGGTCCGCTGCTCCTGGATCACGAACCCGAGCCCGGCGGCGAGCGAGATCCCGAAGATCCCCAGGATGAGCGGCGAGCCGAAACCCCGGGCCGGTGCCAGGTTGAGCGCCAGCAGCCCGGCGGTCACCGCCGCGGCCAGCGAGAGCGAACCGATCCAGTCGAGATGGCGCCAGGGGCTGGGTGGCCGCTCGGCCACCGCGTCCCGGGCACCGCCGCCCAGCTCTTCCGGGCCGGGGTTGACCGTCTGGTCCCGGCCGGGCAGCACGATGAACGCCAGCACCGCGGCCATCGCCATCAACGGCAGCTCCCCCCAGAACAGGGCCCGCCACCCGAAGTACTGGATGATCGGGGCCCCGACGGTGACCCCGATGACCGGGCCCCCGGCACCGACCAGCGCCCACCAGCCCATGGCCTTGACCCGGTCCTCGTGGGAGAAGACCTGGAGCATCAGCGCCATCGACGCCGCCCCGGTGGCGGCCCCCTCCACTCCGTCGAGCAACCGGGCGCCGATGAGCACCCCGGCGTTGGGGGCGGTGGCCGTCAAGATGACGCACACGGCGGCGCCGAGCAGGCCCCACAGGTAGAGACGTCGGTAGCCTCCGATGTCCCCGAACTTGCCGAGGACCGGCGCCGCCACCCCGAAGGCCAGCAACGGGCCGGTGGACGTCCAGGTGAGGGTCGAGACCGAGGTATGGAGCTGGTGGGCGACCTGCGGGAGGGCGACCACGAAGACGGTGAAGGTGATGTTGACAGAGAGGAGTCCGGCCAGCACCGTCCACAGCACCCACCACTGGTACCGGTCCGAGGTGCGGACCTTGCGATGCATCCGGTGGCGGAAGAGGAGCGGCCACGGAACGACGATCGCCCCCTCGGCTCCCGCCCCACCCCCGCTGACGATGGCCTCGGCCTCGATGGCGTCCGAGGCATCGAAGCTGTGGTCGGTCCCGGCGGTTCCGCCCCGATTGGGTGACGCCACCCCTCAGCCGCCGAGCCGGTGCATCTCCGTCTGGAGCTCCGCGACTGTCCATCGGTCGTTCTTCTCGAGGGTGTCGGTCATCGTCCAGGGCTGGAACCGGCGGATCTGACCACCCTGGACCAGGTAGACCTGGCCGGTGGTCGGCGCGTCCCGGGTGGCCAGGTAGGCGACCAGGGGCGACACGTTGGCCGGGTCCCAGCTGTCGAAGGCCGAGGCGTCGGCCGGGGCCTGGACGATCTCGGACAGGCCGGGCGTCTGCTCGGTCAACCGGGTGCGGGCGGCCGGGGCGATGGCATTGACCCGGATCCCGTAGCGTCCGAGCTCTTCGGCGGCGATGATGGTGAGCGCGCCGATCCCGGCTTTGGCGGTGCCGTAGTTGGTTTGGCCCGGGTTCCCCAGCAGGCCGGAAGTCGACGACGTGTTGATGACCGACGCCTTGACCTCGAGGCCGTCCTTGGTCTGCTGGCGCCAGTAGGCGGCGGCGTGCCGGAGGGGGACGAAGTGGCCCTTGAGATGGACCTTGATGACCGAGTCCCACTCGTCTTCGGACATGTTGACCAGCACCCGGTCCCGCAGGATCCCGGCGTTGTTGACCAACACGTGCAGGTTGCCGAAGGCCTCGACGGCGGTCTCGATCAATCGCTTCCCGCCGTCCCAGCCGGTGATGTCGTCGGTGTTGGCGACGGCGTCGCCGCCGGCGGCGGTGATCTCGTCCACCACCTGTTGGGCCGACGACCGATCCACGCCCGAGCCGTCGGGTGCACCTCCCAAGTCGTTGACCACGACTTTTGCCCCTTCGGCGGCGAACAGGAGTGCATGTTCGCGGCCGATGCCCCGGCCGGCGCCGGTGATGATGGCAACCCTCCCGTCCAGTGCGCCCATGCTCGAACCCCCCTCGTCGACCAACCTGGTACCCGGGCGAGGCGGGAGCCGGCGGTTGGCTGCAAATCGTGCGCCTACGTTGGCAGGGCCTCAGACGGCGGTCAAACCGGGACGGCTCCGGCCCGGGTCCCGTCGCGCGGTGGTCGATCCACCGCCACGCCCAGGCCCGGGTCGGTCACTGACCGTGCCATCCGCCGGGCCCGGTCCCGAGTCCCGGCGATGAGGACGTATTCGGTGTTCCGCAGGTGGGAGACGCTTCCGACCTTGTGCCCGGCTGGGTTGTGGATGCCGATCCTCGCCCCGACGTAACGGGCGGAATCGAACGACACCACCTCGACGTGCCCTCTCGCCGCGCACATGTCATGGAGCTCGTCGAGGGTCAGCCACGACTCGTCGTTGTAGGAAAGGACAACGGTGTCGGCCCGGACGGCGGCGATCACCTCGGCCAGCGCCGCCGGCATCGTCAGGCGACGGTTAAACGGGCTCCTCCCGGTGGGCAGGCGCAGGTCTTCGCGCTTGCAGGCGATGCCGTAGTGGACCGGGGCGTCCCACTCCACCAGGGTCTCCCACACGTGGTAGTTCGACTCGTACCGGTGCTGGTTGTAAGGAGGATCGAGATAGGCCAGATCGACGGCGGGCAGCCGGTCGGGGCCGTCGGCCACCAACCCGCAGGCATCGCCCCGCACCGCCCGGCCCGCCCCCGGGATGAGACCGGGTATCCGGAGGGCGAGCGGACGATCGGCCCGGGACGCCCACTGCTTGAGGTACGCCATCTGTACCCCGGTGGTCGAGTCGACCCGGTCGGCCGCCTCGAGCAGGCTGGTCATCAGCACCGGCCACAGCGGGGTCTCGGCGTAGTCGGCGTCGATGGCGTCGCGGATGGCATCGATGCGGGCGCCGTTCTCCGGCCGGAAGAACCTCGCCGACCGGCAGAAGGTGTCGGTGACGTAGCCGGGGCGCCCGTCCCGTCCGTTGAGGTCGTCCACCGCCTCGGCCACCTCGGTCAGGAAGGTCGGCGACTGCTCGGGATCGGTGGCCACGTAACACCGGGCCAGCACGTGGGCGGCCCGGGAGCTGTCCACTGCGGTGGTATGGATCCCGAGCCGCTTGAGGGCCTGGGCTACCCGGGTGGTGCCGGTGAACAGGTCGAGGGCGGTGGCCGCCCCCGAGGCCCGGGCCATCTCGGTGAGGGCGGGAACCAGGCGGCGTTTGGAGCCGAGGTATTTGATCACCGGGGGGTGGATCCGGCGCCGGTCACTTGCGCCCGAAGCGGCGGAACCACCAGTTGGGGTCGCGGGCGTGGGCGTGGAAGTGGTCGGGGATCTGCCGCATGACCCGGTCGAACGACCAGCCGTCCACCCCCAGCCGCTCGTCGGCGATGGAGCCGAGTCGGGCCAGCATGTGTTCCACGTCGGCTTCCGGCGGCTGGCTGCCGTGGGACTTCCACACCACCATGGGCACGTCGCAGATTTCGCAGGCGGCCACCCAGCAGGTGTCGTCCTCGTAGAACCACTCGGTGATCCGGGCGGCCTCGCACAGCTCGCAGTCGGGGGCGGGGGTCATGCCGTGTACATGTTGATGGCGGTACCCGGCGGGACGTTGGTCCCGGCGTCAGGCGTGGTGAGGAACACCTTTCCCTTGGCCGGTCCGTAGACGGCGCCGACCGTGAGCCCCTTCGACTGCAAGGCGGTGGTGGCCTGGGCCACGGTGTCGCCGGACAGGTCCGGGACCGCCACCGGCTTGGGACCGAGGGAGACGGTGACCGTGACCGTGGAGCCGAACGGCGCCGGACCGGCCGAGGGGTCCGGCGCGGTGCCGATGACCTGCCCGGTCGGCACCGTCGAGCTGTAGTCATTGGCCTGGACGGGGTTGAACCCGGCGGCGGTCAGGGCGGCGGCGGCGCTGGCGTAGGTGGAACCGGTTCCGGTGACCGGCGGGATGGCCACCGGGGCGTGGCCCTTGGAGGTGATGATGGTAACCGTCGACCCGTAGGTGGCGCTCGTCGCCGGGCTGGTACCCAGGATCCCTCCGGCCGCCACCGTCGCGCTGTACTGGGCGGCGGTGTCGGGGCAGACCCCGACCAGGTGGACCGCGGCCAGGGCCTGGATGGCATCGGCGCAGCCGCTATAGCTGGTCAGGTTGCCGGGGATGGTGACCGGCGGCAGGCCCTTGGACACGACCACGTCGATGGTGGATCCCTCCTTGGCCATGGTCGGATGCTGGCCGTTGGCGGCCGGCTGTTGGTGGAGGATGATCCCCGGGCCCACGGTGGTGCTGAACTCGGTCCCGCTCTGGTGGACCTTGAAGTGGTCGGAGGAGACGGCCTGCACCGCCACCGGCACCGTCTTGCCCACCAGCGAAGGCACCGCATGGCTCGGGGTGAACAGCTGTTGTCGGAAGCCCAGCACCAACCCGGCGGCGATGAGTACGGCCACGACCCCGGCGATCCCGGCGATCCACGGCCATCGCCGTTTCGGCCCCGGATCACCGGTCCCCGGAGCCGGCGGCTCGGTGACGCGCGTGGGCTTGCCGACCGGCTTCTCCGGTGACATCCGCGCGGTGGCCACCCCCAGTTCGGTGGCGTCACCGCGATCGGACCGGTTCCACCGGCCGATGCCGGGTCCCTCCGGCGCCGGTTCGGCGCGGCCCGGGTCGGTGACCGTCACGGCCTCGGGCAGCACCAGCGGCTCGGGTTTGGGAAGGGCGATCTCGAGGGCCTGCAGCCTCAGGATCAACGCGGCGGCGTCGTAGCGCTCATCGGGCTCGGGAGCGGCGGCCCACACCAGCACCTCGTTGAGCGGGCCCAGGGCTTCGTGCTCGGGTAGCAGGGTCCCGACCCGGGCCATCAGGGTGGCGACGGTGGTGTCCCCGGCGAACGGCACCTTCCCGGTCACGCCTTCGTACAGCACCAGGGCCAACGAGTAGACGTCGGCTCTCCCGTCGAGCGTCCACCCCTCCACCTGTTCGGGGGCGGCGTACCGGGCGGTTCCCAAGATGGCCCCGTCCGGCTCGGTCCAGGCGGCTTCGGCCAGGGCGCGGGCCAATCCGAAGTCGGCGATCCGCAATCGGCGCTCGGCATCGAACAACAGGTTGGCCGGCTTGATGTCCCGGTGCACCAGCCCCCGCCGGTGGGCGTAATCGAGGCCGGCGGCGGCTTCCAGGCCGACCCGAACCGCCTGCTCGGGGGTGAGCAGGGTTCCCGAGTCGTAGATCTGGCGGAGGCTGCCGCCGGCCAGATACTCGAGGACCAGATACGGCTCGCCCCCCTCTTCCCCCCAGTCGTAGACCTGGAGGATGTTCGGGTGGTTGAGGGCGGCCACCGCCCGCGCCTCGGCCCGGAACCGCTTGAGAAAGGCGATGTCGCCGGCCAGGGCCGGGTGGAGCACCTTGATCGCCACCTTCCGGTGGAGGTTGACGTCGTCGGCCAGGTACACGTGGGCGGACGCGCCGGTACCCAGGGCGGTTACAAGTCGGTAGCGGTCGCCGAGGACCCGACCGATGGAGTCCGTAATGCTCGGCATCGTTCCTCTTAGGGTACCGATCAGTCACGCAGTTGCGGTGGAGGGTATCGCCCACCTGGTCATTCCTCGAATCCAACCGGCGAGTCGCTTCCACCGCGGCGGCGCCGCCTCTCAGACCGCGACGTGCAGCCCGGGCGGAGGGTGGCTCGGCCAGCCGCTGGTGGCCAACAGGGCGGTGATCTCCGAAGCCAGGGCGGCCGCGGCCCGGGAGAGGGCACGGTCTCCACGGTGCACCAATCCGATCTCTCTGTGCAGGCTCGGCGACCTGACCCGGAGGCGATGGAGGTCCGGGTGGGCCGCCGCCACGATGCTCGGCACGATGGCGGCACCGAGTCCGGCGGCGACCAGGGCCAGCACCCCTCCCATCTCCCCGCCTTCCAGGGCCACCACCGGCTCGAACCCGGCTTCGTGGCAGACGCGTCGGGTCAGGGCTTTGAGGTCGTAGCCGTCCCGGAACATGACCAACGGAACCCGGCGGAGATCGTCGAGGGCGATGCGTCGACGGGTGGCCAGCGGGTGATCGGGGGCAGTCACCACCACCAGCTCCTCGACGGCGAGGGACACGCTCTCGAGCCGCGGTTGGTGGAGCGGCAGGATGGCCAGCGCCAGGTCGAGGTCGCCCGACTCGAGCCCGGCGACCAGGGGTTGGGATCCCTGCTCGGTGACCTCCAGGGCCACCCCCGGGTAGCGGCGGTGGAAGCGGCCGAGGGCGGCCGGGAGCAAGCTGGTGCTGAGGCTCGGGGTGGCGCCGATGGCGACCCGGCCGCGGCGCAGGCCGTCCAGTTCGATGACCCCGTCGACCAACTCGGCCACGTCGGCCAGGGCCCGGCGAGCCAGCGGGAGTAGGAGCGCACCGGCATCGGTCAGGGTGACCTTCCCCGGGCCCCGGTGGAACAGCGGGGAGCCGAGCGTCCGCTCGAGCTGGCGGATCTGCGCGCTCACCGACGGCTGGGCCACATGGAGACGCTCGGCGGCGCGGGTGAAGTGCCGGTCCTCGGCCACGGCCACGAAGTACTCGAGCTGATGCAACTGCGGTCCCATAGCTACAGCCTATTGAAATGAGAATCATCATGTCTTGGACTTCTGATGGGCGGATTCCTACCGTGGGCCCATGGCTACCCCGGTGATCATCGGTCCGCCTCCCGAGACCCGGGGGTGCCCCCGACACTGCGGCCCGGGGACCGGCGACGCCGGCCCGGCGTCGATCGGGTCGATGACCACCCTTCGCCGCGACCGATGGTGGCTGACCCCGCTCGGTACCGCGGCGTTCCTCGGCTCACTGACCGTCTATGCCGCCTGGGCCGGGTTCCAGACGGCCCATTTCGCGGTGGGCAGTTACATCTCGCCGTTGTACTCGCCCTGCGTGGCCGCCGACTGCGGCGTCCACGCCAACCTGGTGTTGATCGGAGCGTGGTGGCATCTCTCCCCGGCCTTGCTGGTGATGGGCATCCCGGTCGGGGTACGGGCCACCTGCTACTACTACCGCAAGGTGTACTACCGCTCGTTTTGGCTGTCCCCGCCGGCCTGTGCGGTGGCCGAGCCCCGACGGCACTACTCCGGCGAGTCGCGATTTCCCCTCCTCCTGCAAAACCTGCACCGGTACTTCTGGGCCGGCAGCATCCTGGTGGCGGTGATGCTGACCGTCGACTCGGTGCGGGCCTTCGAACTCCCGGGCGGGGTCGGCGTCGGGGTCGGCACCGTTCTGATCGGGCTCACCGCCGCGGCGTTCTGGGCCTACGTGCTTTCCTGCCACGCCTTTCGACACCTGGTCGGGGGCGGGCTGGCCGCGTTCTCCGGCCACCCCCTCCGACACGTCAGTTGGAAGTTGGCCAGCCGGCTCAACGCCCATCACGGGCTCTTCGCCTGGTGCAGCCTCCCGCTGGTGATCATCACCGACGGATACATCCGTTTGTTGTCGATCGGCGTGCTGGTCGATCCCCACGTCCTGGTGTTCCACTGACCATCGCCGGCCCTGCCGGCTCTCCTGGCCCACCCCGGGTCGGATCCGGCCCATGGTAAACAGGTGCCATGACCTCCGACTTCGACGGTCAACCCGAGGAGATGAAGTCGGCGCTGTTCGCCCTCCAGGTCTGGAAATACAAAGAGGGTGAAGTCGTGTCGGTGATGATCCATCTCGGTGACCGACTCGGGCTGTACCGGGCCATGGCGGGGCGGGGCCCGATGACCGCCGGGGAATTGGCTGGTGCTACCGGTCTCCACCAACGGTGGTTGCTCGAGTGGTTACGGAGCCAGGCCGCCGCCTTGCTGTTGGCCACCACCGACGGGGACCGATTTGAACTGACGCCGGAAGCCGCCGACGTTTTGGTCGAAGACGTCGACAGCCTGTGGTTCGCGGCCGGCGCCTTCCAGGGAGGCGTCGCCCCTCCCGCGGTGATCGACCGGCTGGCCGATGCGTTCCGGACCGGAATCGGCCTCAGTTACGACGACCTCGGCCCGTCGGCCGCCCACACCGTCGAGCGGATGCTGGGACCCTGGTCACGGTTGGCCCTGGTGCCGGTGGTGCTTCCCGCCCTCGACGGGGTGGTCGACCGTCTACGCCGCGGCGCCCGGGTGGCCGATGTCGGCTGCGGATCGGGGGTGGCCCTCCTCACCATGGCCGCATCCTTTCCCGACTCCCGCTTCGAGGGGTATGACCCATCCGAACACGCCATCGATCGGGCCGAGTTCAAACTGGAAGAAGGAACGCTCTCCAATGTGGGCTTCCACCGGGCCGGGGCGACCGACCTTCCGACCGAACCGACATTCGACCTCGTCCTCACGTTGGACTGCCTGCACGACATGACCCACCCGGCCGAGGCGCTGGCCGCCATCCGGCGGTGTATCCAAGACGAGGGCACCCTGTTGGTGAAGGACATCCGGGCCGGGGTGACCTGGGAGGAGAACCAACGCAATCCGCTCCTCGCCCTGATGTACGGGACCTCGGTCACCTCGTGCATGTCGTCGGCCCTCTCGGAACCGGGCGGAGCCGGGCTCGGCACCCTCGGTCTGCACCGGGAGCTGGCCGAGGCGATGTGCCGGGAGGCGGGCTTCACCATCTTCACCCTGCACGACTTCGACGACCCCGCCAACCTGTACTACGAAGTCCGGCCCTGAACGGCTCGGGAACCGTCAGCCGTCGTTCGGCTCCGCTCCGAACAGGACCGCGAACGGCTCGATGTCGCCGGGGCGCTCGGGGTCGGCGGCGATGTGCAGCAAGAGGCCGACGCCGGCGCGGCTGACGTCCCACCCCACGAACCCGCAGCACTGTCGCTCGGCGGCGACCAGCGACTCGAGCTCCTCGGCGACGCCGGCCCCGGGTGGGTAGGTGACCTCCAACACCGCCCCCATCCGCCGGGCCACCGGACGGGCGCCCTCGGTGAGGCGTCGCCACCGCTCCATCCGGTCCCGCCCGTCGTCGGGTCCCAATGCGCAGGCGGCAACCGTCATGGCTCGACGTTTTTGGGGCATCGGGGGTCCTCCGTCATTGTCTTCGCGGTATAACAATCGCCCACCTATCGACATCGGTCAATGGGAGCAGGGTGGTCGCGTCCGCTTAGTAACGAATCTTGACTATCAAGTTTCTTGACTATAATCTGGACCGATGAGCCAACCACCGTGGTACGAGGAGGCGGTCCTGCCCCCGCTGCTGGGCGCGGCCCGCCGGACCTACACCACCGCCATTCGCGCTGCCCTGCTCGAAGCCGGCTTCGACGACATTCCTCGCAGCGGTGGCTCGATACTCGGCCGCATCGCCCGAAGCGGCGGCAACCTGGGGGACGTGGCCGGCGAACTGGCGGTATCCAAGCAGGCGGCCAGCCAGCTCGTCGACACTCTGGTGACCCGGGGCTACGTCGAGCGGACTCCGGACCCGGAGGATCGCCGGCGGGTAACGGTAGGGCTGACCGAACGCGGGCGAGCCGCCGCCGCCGAGATCCGGAAGGCGGTCGCAGGGGTCGACGCCGAGCTCGGCACCCGGGTCAGCCCACCAGATCTGGCTCGGGCCCGATCGGTGCTGGGGGCCATCGTGGAGCTGGGTCATGACCGCGCGTGATCGGTCGGGACTCTCGGCGGTGGGTTGGACGGCGGTGTCGGTGGCGGTGTGCCGGGCCCGCGAGAGTGCCCGTCCGGACCGGTGGTTCAACGATCCGTTGGCCGTGCACCTGGTCGGAAACGCCGAGTGGTCGCTCCCGGACGTGCGCCCCGGCCTGGTGGCCTGGGTATCAGTCAGGACCCGCTTCCTCGACGCTTTGACCATGCAGGCCATCGACGACGGCGTACGCCAGGTGGTGATCGTGGCGGCCGGCCTCGACGCCCGCGCCTTCCGGTTGCCCTTGCCGCCGGACGCCACCGTCTTCGAGGTCGACCGGTGCGACATCGTCGACGTGAAGGACCGCCTGATCGACCAGGCCGGTCTCACCCCGCGCAGCCAGCGTCGAACGGTGGTCGCCGACATCCTCGATCCCGGATGGATCGCTCGGCTCGCCGGCTGCGGCTGGGATCCGGACCGCCCGACCCTGTGGCTGGCCGAGGGCCTGCTGATCTACCTCGACCAGGCGCAGCGGGCGGAGCTGCTCACCGGCATGGCCGCCGCCACCGACGGTGGACGGCTGGGAGCGACGCTGAGCGCCGAGACCGGCCCCATGCGCCACCCGCTCTGGCACCCGGCCGCCACCGAGGAGCCCGAGGTCTGGATGTCGTCGGCGGGTTGGCGTGCCCGGGGACAGACCATGGCCGAAGCCAGCGCGGCGTTCGGGCGACCCCTGCCCGACGGCGCCGGAGGCACCACCCGGTGGCGGCTGGTCAGCGCCACCGTCGAGGTGACTGATGCATAATTGCGGGCAACAATTCGGACACAGGTAACCATGAAAGACAAGGGCGCCGGTTGGGCGTACCCTTCTCCGGGTGAACCCTGAGCACTTCAAGCTGTGTTCGAGCCAGTACTGGTACGACATGCTGCGGGACAGCATCCTCCCCTGGGTCATCGGCTCCGCCGATCTTGGCCAGGATGTCCTCGAAGTCGGCCCCGGCCCCGGCCTCACCACCGATCTGCTCCGGGATCGGGTCGCCGCGCTCACCGCGGTGGAATTCGAAGACGAGCTGGCCGCCTTTCTCTCCGCCCGGCTGGCCGGCACCAACGTCGGGGTCGTGCACGCCGATGCCACCGCGCTGCCGTTCGAGGATGGCCGGTTCACCGGGGCAGCGTCATTCGCGATGATCCACCATGTCCCGACTTCGGAGAGCCAGGACCAACTGTTCTCCGAAGTCGCCCGGGTCCTGCAACCGGGCGGGGTGTTCGCCACCTTCGACGGCATGGCCAACCCCGGGACCGCCGCCCTTCATGCCCGCGATGGCTACAACCCCGTCGACCCCAGCACCCTCGAGTCGCGCCTGTTGGCCGCCGGCTTCGCCTCCGTCGAACTGCAGATCATCCATCTCGGGTGGGCCGCCAAAGCCCGGGTCGCCGCCTAACCGGGCCCGGCGCCCGAGTCGGCCCGCTCACGTCGGAGGTAGGGCTCCGGACTCGAGCAGGGCCTTGAACTCGTCGATCCCCCGGACGATGGGGACGCCCAACTGCTCGGCCTTGGTCAACTTCGACGCTCCCGGGGATTCCCCCAGCACCACCGCGAAGGTCTTCTTGGACACACTGCCCGGTGCTTTTCCCCCCCGGGCCAGGATCGCCTCTTCGGCCTCCTCCCGGGTGAGGCCCTCCAGGGTCCCGGTCACCACCACCGACTTGCCGGCCAGGGTCTGATCCGCCACGGCATCCCCGGCCCCGCCCCCACCGCCGCGGCCTCCAGCACCGGGCTCCTCGACGTTGACCCCGCCCCGGCGCAACCGGTCGACCACCCCGCGGTTGACCTCGGAGGCGAACCAGGTGGTGACGCTGGCGGCGATGATCGTGCCCACCCCGTCGACCGCCGCCAATCCGGCTTCGTCGGCGGCCAGGATGCCGTCGAGGTTGCCGAATGCCCGGGCCAGGGCCAAGGAGCCCACCTGCCCGAGGTGACGGATACCCAGTCCGATCAGGAGCCGGTGCAGCGGGCGCGACCGGGAGGTGTCGATGGCGCCCAACAGGTTGGCGATCGAAACCGGCCCGAACCCTTCGAGTCCCGAGAAGGTGTCGGCGGTGAAGGAGTAGAGGTCGGCGACATCGGAGAGCAAGCCCTGCCGGACGAACAGCTCCACCCGCTGCTCGCCGAGCCCCTCGATGTCCATGGCCGACCGGGAGGCGAAGTGGGCGATGCGCTGCACCCGTTGGGCGGGGCAGTCGAGATTGGTGCAGAAGGTGTCGCTCTCGCCTTCCAGCCGGGTCAGCGGGGCCCCGCAGCTCGGGCACACCACCGGGAATTTCCACTTGGGCGGACGCCGCTTCCGCTTCCCGCCACCGGCGATGTCGACCAGCACCGGTCCCACCACCTCGGGGATCACGTCGCCGGCTTTGCGGACGATGACGTCCTCGCCAGGCCGCACGTCCTTCAGCCGCACCTGGTCCTCGTTGTGCAGGGTGGCCAACGACACCGTCGATCCGCCCACGAACACCGGCTCGAGCACCGCGAACGGGGTGGCCTTCCCGGTGCGGCCGATCGACACCTGGATGGCCCGCAACCGGGTGGTCCGCTCCTCCGGCGGGAACTTGTAGGCGATCGCCCATCTCGGAGCGTGGGAGGTGGCCCCCAGCTCCCGTTGCAGGGCCAGGTCGTCGACCTTGATCACCACCCCGTCGATCTCGTAACCGAGGTCGTGGCGGTGCTCCTCCCAGTGCCGGCACAAGGCCAGCGCCTCATCGAGGCCCTTGACGGCACGATTCTCGGGATTGACCGGGAACCCGGCCCGCTGCAGCCAGTCGAGCGTGGATGATTGGGAGGTGAGCAGCTCCTCGGGGAGCGCCGATCCCCGAGGCTCCGTCCGGGGCTGAAGGTCGCCGACCTGATAGGCCCAGAACGACAACGCCCGGGAGGCGGTGATGGAAGCGTCCTTCTGGCGGAGCGATCCGGCCGCCGAGTTGCGGGGATTGACGAAGAGCCGGCCCTCGGCTTCCGCCTGCCGCCGATTCAGTTCCTCGAAGGCGGCAATGGGCATGTAGACCTCGCCCCGCACCTCGATGACCGCCGGGGCCACGACCTTGTTGGCGAGGACCTTGGGGATGGCGGCGATGGTAGCGACGTTGGCGGTGACGTCCTCGCCGACATTCCCGTCCCCCCGGGTGGCAGCCTGGACGTACCGCCCGTCCTGGTAGGTGAGGGACATGGCCAGCCCGTCGATCTTCAGCTCGCACACGAAGGCGGTGTCCGCCGGGATGCGCTTGGCCAACCGGTCGGCCCACGCCTGCAATTCGTCGGGCCGGATGGCGTTGTCGAGGCTCATCATCGGCACCCGGTGGGCCACCGCCGAGAACAGGGTGGACACCGGGGCCCCCACTGATCCGGCGGGTGAATCGGGGACGGCCAGGTCGGGGTGCTCGGCCTCGATGGCCCGCAGCTCACGCACCAGGTCGTCGTACTCGGCGTCGGGAACCTCGGGGGCGTCGAGTTGGTAGTACCGCTGGTTGTGGTGGGCGATCAGCTCGCGGAGCTCGGGTGCCCGGGCCGCCGGATCGTCCCCGCCGGGAGGTCCGGTCATGCCGCGATGCCCGAGCCGATGACGGCGTCGGGGTCGGCGGGGTCGTAGAGGGCCACCGTCTGGCCCGGCGCGATCCGGCGCTGGGCGGCGGCGAAGGTCACCGCCAACCGGCCGGTCTCGCCCCGGCGCAGGGTGCAGGCCACCGGACGGCCGTGGGCACTGCACTGGGCGATGGCCGAACACTCCGGCGATCCGCCCACCCCGGTCGGGTCATCGTCGACCCAGGTCACCGTGTGCAGCTCGACCTCGAGGGCGTTGGCCGCCTCCGGGGTCCCGATCCGGACCCGTCGGCCGGGGACATCGACGGCGGTCACGTAGCGCCGGCGCCCGTCGACGCCGTGGCCCATGCCCCGCCGCTGCCCGACCGTCACCAGCTCGACCGCCGGCACCGGACCGAGATCCTCCCCGGTGGCATCGTCGACGAGACGACCCCCGTGGAGCGGGAGCCGGTCTCCCAGGAAGCCGTCCCGCCCCTCGTCCGACCGGATGAAACACACGTCCTGGCTGTCCGGCTTCATGGCGGTGCGGAGACCCAGGCGGACGGCCTCCTGGCGGACCTCGGCCTTGGTCAGCCTCCCGATCGGGAACCGGGACATGGCCAGCTGCTCCTGGCCGAGCATGGCCAGCACGTAGGACTGGTCCTTCCCCGGGTCGGCGCCCCGGACCAGCCGGTGGCGGCCGGCGTCGGTGGTGGTGCGCCGGGCGTGGTGCCCGGTGGCGACGGCGTCGAACCCGAGGGCCCGGGCCCGGTCGAACAACCGGTCGAACTTGAGGTACCGGTTGCACTCGATGCACGGGTTCGGCGTGCTCCCGGCGGCGTGACCCTCGATATAGGGGTTCACCACCCGGGCCTCGAATTCGGCGGTGAAATTGAACACATGGTGGACCACCCCGAGCTGGTCGGCCACCCGTCGGGCGTCCTCCACATCCGCGACCGAACAGCACCCCGAGTCCGACGACCCGCCCCAGAGCTTCAAGGTGGCCCCCACCACCCGGTCGCGCCCGAGCTCCTCGACCAGGAGGGCGGCGGCGACCGAGGAGTCGACCCCTCCGGACATGGCTACGAGCACCCGCATCGATCTAGTTTCGCAGCCGGGCGACCACGCCCGGGACAACCGCCAGCGCCTGATCGACATCGGCGTCGGTCGACGTCGCCCCCAGCGAGAACCGGACCCCGCTCCCGGCCGCCTCCTTGTCCAGCCCCATGGCCAGCAGCACGTGGCTGGGCTCCACCGCCCCGCTCGAGCAGGCGGCTCCCGCCGACGCCGCCACCCCCGCCTGGTCGAGCAGCACCACCATCGCCTCGCTCTCGACGCCGGCGAACCGGAGGTGGGCATGTCCGGGGACCTTGCCGGATCGGTCCCCGGTCTCCCGGGTATTCGGCACCGAGGCCAGCAGCCCGTCCACCAACCGGTCCCGCAGCCCGGTCACCCGGGCCCGGGTGTCGGCCCGCTCGGAGACGGTGACCGCGAGGGCGGCGGCCGTGGCCACGATGCCGGCCACATTGTGGGTGCCGCTGCGGCGCTCCCGCTCCTGTCCCCCGCCGTGGACCACCGCCTCGATGGGCACCCCCTGGCCCACCACCAGTACCCCGACCCCCTGGGGGCCGCCGAACTTGTGGGCACTCACCGACAGGAGATCGACGGCGGCGGTGATGGCCGGCATGTCCAGCCAGGGCGCCGCCTGGACGGCGTCGGTGTGGAGTACCGCCTCCGGGGCGAGCCGGCGGACCACCCGGGCGACGTCGTCGAGGGGCTGGACGGTGCCGATCTCGTTGTTCACCGCCATCACCGACACCAGCCGGACGTCCGGGGTGCAGGCCTCGGCCAACCGGTCGAGATCGACCATCCCGGCAGGGTCGGCGGGCACCTCCCGGAGGAGCCCGCCGGTCCCCGGGCCGGTGGCGGCCCGGCAGGTGTTGAGCACGGCATGGTGCTCCATGGCCGTACAGACGATGGGGCCCGGCCGGTCGCCGGCCGGAACCGGTCGGGCGCCGATGGCGCCGGTGATGGCCAGGTTGTCGGCTTCGGTCCCGCTCCCGGTGAACACCACCTCGGCGAGGTCCGCCCCGAGCAGCCCGGCGATCTGCTCCCGGGCGTCGTCCACCGCCCGCCGCGCCCGCCTGGACTCCTGGTGGCTCCCCGAGGGGTTGCCGAACCGCCCGTCCCCGCCGAGGTAGGGCAGCATGGCCTCGACCGCCTCCGGCCGCATGGGCGTGGTGGCCGCATGATCGAGATAGGCACGCATCCCATCAGTCTGACCCAACCGGGCGGTGCCGGGATCACGGCCGGCGACCCGGAGATCCGGCGGAACCGGACCCCTGACCCTCCCGCCGCCCTCCGAGATGAGAGGCTGGATGCCGGCCGGTTCCGCCTGTCCCCCGCGCACCGAGCGACCGCCCCCCTGCCACCATGAGACGAACATCGCGATCGAGGGCGCCCCGGCGCCGCCTCCGGGTCATCATCGTCTCGTTCGTGACGTTGGCGGTGGCCGGAGCCGCGGCGGCCATCATCATCAGCCTGCAACCCGCTCCCCCGCTGGTCGCCTCGACGTGCACCTTCGGGAGCGGCTCGGCCGGTGGCCCCTACGCCGTCACCCCGACCCAGGCCCAGAACGCCGCCATCATCACCGCCGTCGGCGTACAGAAGGGAATGCCCGACCATGCCGCCACCGTGGCGCTGGCCACCTCCCTCCAGGAGACCCAGCTCCAGAACCTCCCCTACGGCGACCTCGACTCCGTCGGACTCTTCCAGCAACGACCGTCCCAGGGTTGGGGAACCACCGCCCAGATCATGGACCCCGCCTACGCCGCCGGGGCCTTCTTCGACCACCTGGCCCAGGTCCCGGGATGGGAGTCGCTCCCGGTGACCGAGGCCGCCCAGCAGGTCCAGCACAGCGCCACCCCCGATGCCTACGCCCAGTGGGCGCTCGAGGCCCAGGCCTTGGCCATCGCCACCACCGGCGAGGCGGCCGCCGGCCTGGCCTGCCACCTCACCAGCTTCGGGGGGGCGGCCCCCGGCCGTGCCGCCCTGGTGGCGGCGGCCACCGCCGAACTCGGCCCCAACCCGTTCGGGACCCCGCCGACCACCCAGCGCGGATGGCAGATCGCCATCTGGGCGGTGGCCCACGCCTTCAACTACCACCTCACCTCGGTGTCGTTCGGCGGTCAGATCTGGAACTCGGCGTCGGGGACCTGGGCGGCGGCTCCCGCCGTCGACCACGTGGTCACCTCGACCCAGTAGCGGGTCAGGCCACCCACACCGACTTGATGTTGCAGAACTCCCGGATCCCGTGCTGGGACAACTCTCGGCCCACCCCCGAGGTCTTGATCCCCCCGAAGGGCAGCTCGGGCATCGACACCACCATGCCGTTGACGAACACCTGGCCCGCCTCGAGCCCGGTGACGAACCGCTGCTGTTCGTCGGGGTCCCGGGTCCACACGCTCGAGCCGAGGCCGAAGTCGGTGCCGTTGGCCACCGCCAGTGCCTCCTCGGCGCTCCCCACCCGGAAGACCAGCGCCACCGGCCCGAACACCTCCTCGGTCGCCACCCGCATCTTCGGGGTGATGTCACCGATCACGGTGGGCCGGTAGAAGAAGCCCGCCTTGTCCGGGCCCGCGGGGCCGACCATCCGCTCACCGCCGCAGAGGATCGACGCCCCGTGATCACGGGCGTCGTCGACCAGGGCCTCGATGTTGTCCCGGGCCACCGAGGTCACCAGCGGGCCGACCTCGGTGGCCGGGTCGAAGGGGTCGCCCACGGTCAGCGCCTCGACCTGGGCCACGAATGCCTCGATGAAGGCGTCGGCCACCTCCTCGTGCACGATGAACCGCTTGGCGGCGATGCACGACTGCCCGGTGTTCTGCATCCGGGCCTGCACGCCGACCGACACCGCCCGCTCGAGGTCGGCCGACGGCAGCACGATGAACGGGTCGCTGCCGCCGAGCTCGAGGACCACCTTCTTGATGGCGGCCCCGGCCTGCGCGCCTACCGCCCGGCCGGCGCCGACGCTGCCGGTCAGGGTCACCGCCTTCACCCGTCGGTCGGCGATGATCCCCGGCACCTGATCGGTCCCGACCAGCAGCGACTGGAAGACGCCGGGCGGCGCCCCGGCCCGGCGGAACAGGTCCTCGAGCAGTAGCGACGTCCGGCACACATTGGGCGAGTGCTTCAGCAGCCCCACGTTGCCGGCCATCACCCCCGGGGCGGCGAACCGCACCACCTGCCAGAGGGGAAAGTTCCAGGGCATGATGGCCAGCACCGGTCCGAGCGGCTGGTAGGTCACCAGTCCCAGCGAGGCATCGACGGGCATCTCCTCGTCGGAGAGAAAGCCTTCGCCGTGGGCGGCGAACCACCGGAAGGCGTTGGCGCACTTGGCCACCTCGCCCTTGGCCTGGGCGAAGGGCTTGCCCATCTCGGTGGTGACCAGGTGGGCGATGTCGGGCAGCTCCCCCTCCAGCAGCTCGGCCACGGTGATCAGCAACCGGGCCCGGTCGGCGAAGCTGGTGGCGGCCCACTGCGGGGCGACCTCGGCAGCGAGGGCCAGCCGGGTCTCTACCTCGGCGGCGTCGAACGGCTCGAAGGACTGCAGCAGTTCGCCGGTGGCCGGGTTGACAGAGGCGAGTGGTGGTCCAGCGTCGTTGGGGCTCATGCCGCGATTCTGCCCCAATGACGCGCCACCTAGACGTCGATCTGCGCGGCCACCTTGAGACGCTGGACCTTGCCGGTCGTGGTGGTCGGGAGGGCGTCGACCACCACGTACTGCTTGGGCCGCTTGAACCCGGCCATTCGGGCGGCGGCGTGGGCCTCGAGGGCGCCGATCAACCGGGCGGCATCGATGGTCCCCGAGCTGGTGTCGGGGGCCACCACCGCGCACACCCGCTGGCCCCATCGCTCGTCGGGCAGGCCGACCACGGCCACCGCCGCCACCCCCGCCACCTCGGCCAGGACCCCTTCGACCTCGGCCGGGTAGACGTTGACCCCGCCGCTGATGATCAGGTCGTCCCGGCGGCCGTCGAGAAACAGGTAGCCGTCGGCGTCGAGCCGCCCGAGGTCGCCGACGGTGAAGGCGCCGTCCCGCCAGGCCGAGGCGGTCTTGTCCGGGTCCCTCCAGTACTCGAACCGCCCGAAGCCGGGCGGACGGCACCAGATGGTGCCGTCCGCATCGACGGTGACGGTCCGTCCGGGGCGGGCCCGGCCCACGGTGCCGGGGTGGGCCGACCACTCGGCGGGCGAGCACACCGTGAACTGCCCTTCGGTGGACCCGTAGAACTCCCACAGCACCCGGTCGCCGACCCGTCCGAGGGCCTTCCGCTTGAGCGCCTCCGGGCAGGCCGACCCGGCGTGGACCAGGAGGCGGAGGGCCTCGAACCGCTCGGGAAGGGCGTCGCCGAGGGCCAGCAGCCGGGCCAGGGCCGACGGGGCCATGAAGGCGGTGGTCGGGACCACCCCGGCGGCGCCCATCAGCGCCCGGAGGGCGGCGGACGCCTCGAACCGGTCGAGGATGACGCAGGTTCCCCCCCGGAGCAGGGTCCCGGCCGCGAACCGCACCGACACCGAGTGGTACATCGGCGAGCACACCAGGTGGATGTCGTCGGGTCCGAACGACCAGAGGCCGGCCTCGTCGTCGAAGGCCTCGGCGGCGGTGGCGTTGTCCCACACCCCCGACCACACCCCCTTGGACCGGCCGGTGGTCCCCGACGTGTAGTGCATCGGACGTCCCCGCGGGTAGGGATCGAGGGCCGCCGGGGTCCCGGTATCGAGGGCGGCCAGCCCGGCCTCGTCGGTCACCACCCATCCCGGCGCGGCGTCGGCCAGCAACCGGTCACGCTCGTCGTCGAGCAGGGTGGCATTCAGGAGGACCGGGATCACACCGGTCCGCAACGCCCCCAGCACCGCACACAGCAGGGCCGCCGAAGACGGGAGACAGAAGGCCACCCGGTCGCCAGGGCCGAGACCGGCCGAGGCCAGGGAGCCGGCCGCCCGGGCCTGGGCCGGCTCGGCATCGGTCGCGGTCAACACCTCGATGGTGCCCGGACCGTCACCGGCCCGGGTCGGTGCACCGATCACGGCAGCTCCTCGGTCGAGACGATCTCCGAGGCGTCGTCCCGCAGGTCGCCCAACGCCCCCAGCAGTTGGGGCCGGAAGGTGGCCAGCACGACCAGGACGACCAGGAGGATCACCGCTCCCCCGACGGTCACCGCCCGCACCCCGAGGTGGTTGGCGATCTGTCCCTGGATCACCGCGGCGATCGGATAGGCGATCCCCAGGGCCATCATGTAGAAGCTGAGCACCCGGCCCCGGGCGGCTTCCGGGGCCCGGAGCTGGATCACCGTGTTGAGACCGGCCAGCACCGCGATGTAGCCGGCGCCCACCAGCAAAAACGTCACGACCGACCACCACAGCGCCGGGGCCAGCCCGTAGTTGATGAGCAGCAGCGGCAATAAGAAGAGCGCCCCGCGCACCATCGTCCGCCGTCCGACCTGCTCGGCCAAGGTGGGCAGGACCATGGCGCCGATCACCGCGCCGACGCCCTGGGCGGTCACCAACAGCGTGGTACCCAACGGGTACGGGTGGCCGTGGTGGAAGGCGGCGGCCATCACCGTCACCAGGGCGATGAACGGGGAGGCGAGCAGGGCCACCACCGTGATGAGGATGATGGCGCTGCGACACCCCGGCTCGCTCATGGCCGTTCGGGCGCCGTCGGCGATCCGGCGGTACATGCCCGCATTCCCCGCCACCGGCACCGGCTTGGGCAGGCGCACCAGGGTCAGGGCGACTACCACCGCGGCAAAGGAGGCGGCGTTGACCGCGAAGGTCAGGGTGTAGTCGCTGTGGATGAGGGTGAGGCCGGCGGCCGCCGGCCCGACCACCCGCCCCAGGTTGAACTGGGCCGACGACAGCGACATGGCCCCCAGGAGGTCGTCTTTGGGAACCAGGTCGGGAAGCATGGCCTGATAGGCCGGAAACCCGACGGCCCCCGCCGCACCGCCGAAGAAGGCGACGATGACCACCAGCCCCGGGTTGTCGTGCCCGGTGGCCACCAGCACGGTCAGCAGGGTGGCGAAGGCCATCTCGAACAGGGTGGTGAGTTGTAACCACCGGCGTCGATCCAACCGGTCGGCCATGGCCCCGCCCACCGGCGCCAGCAGCCCGATCGGGAGGAAGCTGGCGGCAATGACCAGGGTGGTCCAACCGGCTTGGTGGCCGCTCCGGGAGTAGACCAGCAACCCGAGGGCGACGCTTTGCATCCAGGTCCCGACGTTGGAGATCAGCGCCGACGACCACAGCAGGGCGAAGTTGCGCGACCGCAGAGGTCGGAGGGAGGCCAGCGCCATCGGGCCGAGGCTACCGGTCGCTGGAGATCTCGGGCCGACGACGGGCGGGCCGGTCGAAGGAATCCCTCCTGGGGTATGACAGCTGAGGGTTCCCCCTGAAAGGATCGCACCCGTGGACACTTTCGAACGCGACGGGCTCAGCTTTGAGGTGTCCGACACCGGCCCGGCCGACGGGAGGGTGGTCATCGCTCTCCACGGGTTCCCGGAGGACCGCCACTGCTGGGACCCCTTGGCCGCGTCCCTGGCCGGCACCGGTCACCGCACGTTGGCGCCCGACCAGCGGGGTTATTCTCCCGGCGCCCGCCCGGCCGGCCGGCGGGCCTACACCCTCGACCTTCTCGCCCAGGATGTCCTGGCCCTGGCCGACGAGGCCGGCGCCACCCGCTTCGATCTGGTCGGACACGACTGGGGGGCCACCCTGGCCTGGTATCTGGCCGGGAACCACCCGGACCGGATCCGCACCCTCACCGCACTTTCCGTCCCGCACCCCCAGGCGTTTCTCGAGGCCATGACCCGGAGCAGCCAGGCGTTGCACTCCTGGTACATGGCGTTCTTCCAGATCCCGAACCTGCCCGAAGCCATCCTGCGGCGCGCCGGTGAGAAACGCTTCGTCGCCCAGCTGCGCCGAACCGGTCTGGACGAGGAGTCGGCCCGCCGCTATGCCCGGCGGGCGGCCAGCCCCGGGGCCATGACGGGTCCCCTCAACTGGTACCGGGCCCTGCCTTTCGAGGTACGCAACCGACCCGGTCCGGTCACCGCTCCGACCCTCTTCGTCTGGGGCGATTCCGACCCGTTCATCACCCAGGTTGCCGCCGAGCGGTGCGCCCGCCATGTCTCGGGCCCGTTCCAGTTCACCACCGTCGTCGGAGGTACGCACTGGCTTCCCACCGGTTCGGCCGACGACATCGCCCCACGCCTGCACGACCACCTGGGGGCCACGGCCGGCTGACCGGCGGCGGGGAGCCGTGCCAAGCTGGAACGGTGAGCGGCACGGAATCCGGCACCGATCCGGCGGGTGACCCCAGCCTCGCCCTCGCCCAACGGCTGGTGGCCGAGGCCGAAACCGTCGTGGTGCTGACCGGCGCCGGCATCTCCACCGACTCCGGCATCCCCGACTTCCGGGGTCCGAACGGGGTGTGGACCAAGAACCCGGCGGCCGAGAAGCTGGCCACCTTGAGCGCCTACCTGGCCGACCCCGAGATCCGGCGCCGGGCCTGGCGCAACCGGCTCGACTCGCCGACCTGGACGGCCCGGCCCAACCCGTCCCATGTCGCCCTCACCCGGTTGGCCGCCACCGGCAAGCTCCACACCCTGGTCACCCAGAACATCGACGGGCTCCACCAGGCGGCGGGGACCGACCCGGATCTCATCGTCGAGCTCCACGGCACCATGCACCAGGTGATGTGTATGGCCTGCGACCGCCGTTCCCCGATGGCCGAGACCCTCGACCGGGTGCGGGCCGGCGAGGAGGACCCGCCCTGTCGGGCGTGCGGAGGGATCCTCAAGTCCGCCACCATCAGCTTCGGTCAGGACCTGGTCGTCGAGGACCTGCGGAGAGCCACTCGGGCGGCGTCCGACTGCGATCTGATGCTGGCCATCGGCTCGAGCCTGGGGGTGTTCCCGGCCGCCGGCCTGGTGCCCATTGCCCGTGAGCACGGCGCCGCCCTGGTCATCGTCAACGCCGAGGAGACCGGCTTCGACTCCATGGCCGACGCGGTGGTCCGGGTGCCGATCGGAGCGGCGGTTCCCGCCCTGGTGGGGTGACAGCCGGGGTCAATCGGGGCGTTCCGACGGCGCCCGGGGCGACTACTTGTCGAGCTTGATCTTGCGCCGGGGCCGGAGGGCGAACCACCACACGCTGGCCATGGTGGCGAGGATGGTGACGGCGGCCGCCGGCTTCACGAGCTTGCGCGAACGATCTGACATGCCATTGACGTTACCTGCCGGAATGGGATCGCCGGATGCCGCGCCCGAATTGCCGGATTCTTCCGGGACTCATATGCGCTCCATACCGTTTCCTTACCTGCGGGTCCGATGCTGGACTATGGCCTACTACCCGAGTCACCTATCCGGTGGAAGCGCCGGCGGCGTGCCCGGTGCGGGACGGTGGCCGGGCGGGAAGCCGGCGGCCAAGCCCTACCGGGTTCGCAGGGCCGTCGCCACCCTGGCGGTGATGGCCGTGCTGGTCGGGGCGGTCACCGGGGCGGGGGTGCTGGAAGCCGAGAATCTCCACTCGGTGCCGATGTCCACGAGCGCGGCGGCGGCCGCCTCGCCGGTCCTCGGAGGCGGGGCCGCCTCGCCCTCGGCCGCCGCCTTCGCCCAGATCGTGAAGTCGGCATCGCCATCGACGGTGGCGGTGTTCGCCGCCGACGGCAGCCAGTCGCAGGACGAGGGAGCCGGGATGATCATCACCCCGACCGGCGAAGTACTGACCAACGATCATGTCGTCGACGGCGCCACCACCATCACCGTGGCCCTCGACGGGTCGACCACCCAGCTCCCGGCCACGCTGGTCGGGGCCGACCCGGACAAGGATGTCGCCCTCCTGCAGATCACCAACCAGACCGGACTCCCGCCGGTGTCCTTCGGCGACTCGAGCAAGGTGGAGGTCGGGTACCCGGTGGTGGCCATCGGCAGCCCCCTGGCCCTGGGGGACCAAGGTTCGGTGACATCGGGAACCATCTCGGCCCTCGATCGTCCGATGACCGCCGGGGACAGCGCGGGAATCTCGACCGAGACCCTCACCGGCGTGCTCCAGACCGACGCCGCCATCAACCCCGTCGACTCCGGCGGCGCCCTGCTGAACTCGTCGGCCGAGGTTATCGGCATGAGCACCTCGGCGGCCGGCTCCACCGAAGGGACCCCGGCCCCGAACACCGGGTTCGCAATTCCGTCCAACCAGCTGGTGGCACTGCTGGCCGGCCTCCGCGCGGGTGGCGACGGAAGCCAGGGCTGAGCCCGACGTCCGCCGCCGTTTGCCGAGGATGCCGGCACCGACAAGAGTCGGGAGGTGGCCGACGTCCGGGCGGTGGAGTGGGTGGTCTTCGACCTCGGTGAGACCCTGGTCGACGAGACCGAGAATTGGGGGCGGTGGGCCGACTTCCTGGGCGTCCCCCGGCTGACCTTCTTCGCTGTCCTGGGTTCGGTCATCGCCGATCGACGGCCCCACGTTGACGTCTTCGGGTACTTCCGCCCCGGCTTCGACCTGGAGACCGAGATCGTCGCCAAGCTGGCGGCCGGGTATCCGTGGACGTTCGACGAGTCCGACCTCTACCCGGACGCGGTGCCGGCGCTGATGGCGCTGAAGGAGGCCGGCTACCGATTGGCGGTGATCGGGAACCAGACCGCCTCGGCTTCCCGGTTCATGGCGAAACTCCCGGTGGAGCTCACCGCCACCTCGGACGAGTGGGGCGTGGCCAAGCCGGATCCGGCGTTCTTCGCCCGGATGGAGCACGAGCTCGGAGCCAGCGCCGGCCGGATCGCCTATGTCGGCGATCGGGTCGACAATGACGTGCTCCCCGCCCGCCACGCCGGGATGGTCGCCGTCCACCTGAGGCGCGGGCCCTGGGGCATCATCCACTCCGGATGGGCGGAGGCGGCCGAGGCCGACATCCGGCTCGACTCGCTGGCCGACCTGGCCGGCGCCCTCCGGATCTTCCGGCCCCGGGAGCCCTGACCGGGGCGACGGCAGCGACAGGCGAGGCTTCCAGGTCGTAATGTCGCGGCGTGCGTGACTCCGTGACCATCCATATCGAGGCGCCGCCCGAGCGGGTCTGGGCGTTGGTGAGCGACATCACCAACACCGGGAAGTTCTCTCCGGAGACATTCGAGGCCGAGTGGCTCGACGGGGCCACCGAGCCCGCCGTCGGGGCACGGTTCCGGGGCCACGTCCGTCGCAACGGGCGCGGGCCGGTCTACTGGACGGCGTGCACGATCACCGCCTGTGAACCGGGGCGCGAGTTCGTCTTCGCCGTCGGGGGTCCGGGAGGGAAGCCGGTCAACACCTGGGGCTACCGCTTCGAACCGAGCGGCGACGGCACCGACGTCACCGAGTCGTTCGAGCTGACCGATACCCCGGTGCTCCGGCTCTACTGGAAGCTCGCCGGGAAGGCCCGGGGCCGCACCAACGTGACGGGGATGCGGACCACCCTCGAACGGATCAAGGCGTTCGCCGAGGCGCCCGACCCCGCCCGGTAGCCGGTCCTTGGCCTCGCCGCCGTCCCCGCCGACCGGCGCGATCGGGCCCTACGCTGGCCGGATGGACGCGGCCGGATGATCGTCGGCGAAGGCCGCACCATCGTGGCCGTCCCCCCGAGCGGCGTCCTCGACTTCGTCCTCGATCTGGAACGGTACCGGCAGGCCGACCACAAGATCGGCCGGGTCGGCCCGGTGACCCGGGACGGCGCCGGGGGGACGGCGGTGTTCTCCGGGCGGATCAAGGGAATGCCGGGGCCGAGCGGTACCTACCCGTTCACCCTGACCCCGACGTCGCTGAAGTTCGGGTCACCGATCGAGGGACCGGCCCGATGGTTCCTGGACTTCGAGGGCTCGTTCGAGTGCCAGGAGACCGGAGACGGGACCGTCGTGGTCCACCGCGAGGTGTTCGACTTCAAGCCTCCCTGGCGCTGGTTCGTCGAGCCGTTCCTGCGCCGATGGCTCGAGCGGGACACCGTCCAGGAGATGGCCCGATTCAAGGTACTGGTCGAGGGCGGGGGCGAACCCGGCTCCTGATCACGACGTGGCCAGGAAGACGTTCTTGACCTGGCTGTAGGCATCCAGGGCCTCCAGGCCCAGCTCCCGGCCGAAGCCCGACTGCTTCATCCCGCCGAAGCTGGTCTGGACCCGGACCGAGGCGTTGGAGTTCACCGAGAGGTTCCCGGCATCGACGGCGCGCGCCATCCGCAGGGCTCGGGCCCCGTCGCGGGTCCAGATGGACCCGGCCAATCCGTAGGGCGTGTCGTTGGCCAGCCGCACGGCGTCGGCTTCGTCCTCGAAGGGGATCACCACCACCACCGGACCGAAGATCTCCTCGCGGGCCACGCGCCATTCCGGCCTGGCCGGGGCGACCACGGTGGGCGGGAACCAGAAGCCCGGACCGGAGGGACACTTCCCGGTGGCGAACGGTTCGACCGCCCCCCGCTCGGGACCGCCCATGCCGGCCCCGAGAAAGCCCGCCACCACTTCACGACGGCCGGCCGAAGCCAGAGGACCCATCTCGGTCGCCGGATCGGTGGGATCCCCAACCCGCCAGGCATCCACCGCCTCGACCAACAGGGCCAGGAACCGATCGAACGCCGACCGTTCGACGAGTATCCGGCTGCGGGCACAGCAATCCTGGCCGGCGTTGGCGAAGACGCTGCCCGGCGCCGACGCCGCCGCCTGCTCGAGGTCGGCGTCGGTGAACACGATGCTGGCCGATTTGCCCCCCAACTCGAGGGTCACCCGCTTGATGGTCCCGGCCGCCGACCGCATGACGTCGCGGCCGACGGCGGTGGAGCCGGTGAACGCCACCTTGGCCACGTCGGGGTGCTCGACCAACCGGGCTCCGACCGTCGGGCCGGCACCCGGGACCACCTGGAGCACCCCGTCGGGGATGCCGGCCTCGAGAGCCAGTTCGGCCAGGCGCAGGGCGGACAGGGGCGTCAGCTCGGCCGGCTTGACCACGATGGTGTTGCCGGTGGCGAGGGCGGGACCGACCTTCCAGGAGGTGATGGCCACCGGGAAGTTCCAGGGGATGATGGCCCCGACCACGCCCAGCGGCTCGTGGAAGGTGAGGTCCACCCCACCGGCCACCGGGACGGTGGCGCCCCGGTGCTTGTCCACCGCGCCGGCATAGAAGTGGAGGACCTCGGCGACCATGCCGACCTCCCCCCGGCTGTCGGCAATGGGTTTCCCGACGTTGGCCGTCTCCAGCCGGGCCAGCTCTTCGGCGTGGTCCTCGACCTGGGCGGCGAACCGGCGCAACAGTCGGGCCCGATCGGCCGGGGCCAGCGCCCGCCAGGCTGGGCCCGCCTCCTTGGCCCGGGCCACCGCGGCATCGGTCTCTTCGAGCCCGGCCATCGGAATCGTGGCGATCACCGACTCGGTGGCCGGGTTCACCACCGAGTAGTCATCGCTCATGCCGGCTCCGGGGCTCGGGATTCGCGAGGGGGCTCGGTCCGATCGACGGCATGGGCCAGTATCCCATCGCCGACGATGCCCAGTAGCGTGCGGGCCTGACATCCCTGCACACACGGAGAACTCGATGGCTCGTCTGGACGGAAAGGTGGCGGTGATCACCGGCGCCGGGAGCGGCATCGGTCGGGTGGCGGCCAGGCTGTTCGCCGACGAAGGGGCCAAGGTGGTGGTGGCCGACGTGGTCGCCGACCACGCCGAGTCGGTCACCGACGAGATCCGGGCCGCCGGCGGAACCGCGATGGCGGTCACCGTCGACGTGTCGAATGAATCGCAGGTGGACGCCATGGTCGCCTCCGCCGTCGATGCCTACGGCGGGCTCCAGGTGCTGTTCAACAACGCCGGGATCTTCCCCGATGACGACGGTGGGGTCCTCGACACCCCTCCAGAAACCTGGCAGCGGGTCATGGAGGTCAACTTGAAGGGGGTGTGGCTCGGTTGCCGGGCGGCAGTGCCGGCCATGCTCGCCTCCGGCGGCGGCTCCATCATCAACGTCGCCTCGTTTGTCGCCCTGATGGGGGCGGCCACCGCCCAGATCGCCTACACCGCGTCGAAAGGCGGCGTCCTGGCCATGACCCGGGAGCTGGCGGTCGAGTACGCCCGGCAAGGGATCCGGGCCAATTCGCTGTGCCCCGGCCCGATCGAAACCCCGTTGCTGGCGGAGCTGCTGGCCGACCCCGAACGGCGCCAACGCCGTCTGGTCCACATCCCCATCGGCCGTTTCGGTCGACCCGAGGAGATCGCCAAGGCGGCGCTGTTCCTTGCCTCCGACGACGCTTCGTTCATCACCGGGTCGGCCCTGGTGGTCGACGGCGGCATCACCGCGGCCTACGTGACCCCGGAGTAGGGCTGGACGAGCGGGCCAGCCTGGGTCAGAGTTCTGAGGTGCTCACCCTCGAAACCCTTCCCCGCCAGATTCAATCGGGCGATATCCACACCGTGGTGGTGGCTTTCCCGGATCTGCAGGGCCGCCCGGTCGGGAAGCGAGTCACCGGGGCGTTCTTCCTCGATCACGTCGTCGACCATGGGATCGAAGTCTGCGACTACCTGCTGGCCGTCGACGTCGACATGGAGCCGCTCCCCGGCTATGAGTTCGCCAATTGGGACAGCGGCTACGGCGACCTCCACGGGGTCGTCGACCCGCAGACGGTCAGGTCGATCCCCTGGCTCCCGGGAAGCGCCCTCGTCCTCTGCGACCTCTTGACCATGGACGACCAGCCGGTGGAGGTGTCCCCGCGTCGCATCCTCCAGCGGCAACTCGAACGGGCGGCCGAGCACGGGCTCGAGATCAAGGGCGCCACCGAGCTCGAGTTCTATCTCTTCCTCGACACCTACGCGGAGGCGAACGCCAAGCACTGGCACGGGATCGTCCCCCACGCCGACACCATCGAGGACTACCAGCTGCTGCAGACCTCCCGGGTCGAACCCATCATCGGCCAGATCCGCAATCAGATGGTCACCGCCGGCATCCCCATCGAGTTCTCCAAGGGGGAGGCCGGGACCGGCCAACACGAGATCAACATCACCTACGGCGGTGCCCTCGAGGTCGCCGACCGCCACCTGGTGTTCAAGAATGGGGTGAAGGAGATCGCCTCCCAGCACGGCCGGGCCGCCACCTTCATGGCCAAGTGGTCGATGGCCCACGCCGGTTCGTCGTGCCACCTCCACACCAGCCTGTGGGACGCGACGTCGGGTGCCCCGCTGATGGCGCCGGCCGATGGCGCCATTAGCTCCTCGGGGTTTTCGGAGATCGGCGAGCGGTTTCTGGCCGGGCAGCTGTACAGCGCCAGCCAGCTGGCGTGGTGCTTCGCCCCGTACGTCAACTCCTACCGGCGGTACGTCCCCGACTCGTGGGCACCCACCGCCATCGTGTGGGGAGAGGACAACCGCACCTGTGGTTTCCGGGCCGTGGGCGCCGGGGCCGGACGACGGATCGAGAGCCGGGTACCGGGGGCAGACGTGAACCCCTACATCGCGCTGGCCGCGTCCATCGCCGCCGGGCTGTGGGGCATCGAGCACGAGCTCGAGCTCGAACCCGCCTTCGAGGGCAACGCCTACACCGCCCCGGACGTCCGCCGCCTCCCCTCCACCCTGGCCGAGTCGATCGACAACCTGGCCTCGAGCCAGGTGGCGGCAGAGGCGTTCGGCGCCGATGTCCACCACCACCTCCTCAACACCGCCCGCCAAGAGTGGAACAAGGCCAACACGGTGGTGACCGACTGGGAATTGGCCCGCAATTTCGAGCGGATCTGAGCGCAAGCCTTCGCCGTCAATCCCCGGGCCGCCGGTCCCCTCCCTTGACGAACCCCGTCCGTCCTGGCACCATGGAGATCAGTATGTACCGCACCCCGACCTCGGACCTCCTTCTTACCTGACGGCGAACGCCCCCATCGCGTTCGCCCGCAACCTCCTGAGCCGAAAGGCCAGGAGGTTTTTTGATGGGCCGGCGGTGGGGAAGCCGACAAGACGGAATCCGAGGACGGGGAGCACCGGAAGAGACGAGGGAGCAACCGTGCACGCCGACCAGCCGAAGACGAAGACGACGGAACCCACCAGCCGGGCCGGACGCCGTCTCGAGCTTCCCTGCGACGTGTCCCCGATGCCGTTCGGGCTCTACCGGCCGTATCTCCCGCTGCAGTTGGCCGACCGCACCTGGCCCGACCGGCACTTCACCCGGGCCCCCCGCTGGGCCAGCGTCGACCTGCGGGACGGCAACCAGGCGTTGGTCGACCCGATGGACTCGGAACGGAAGCTGCGGCTGTTCAACGCACTGGTCGGGATCGGCTTCAAGGAGATCGAGGTCGGGTTCCCGTCCGCCTCCCAGACCGACTTCGACTTCCAACGGGAGATCATCGACGGGGATCTGATTCCCGACGACGTCGACATCCAGGTGCTGGTCCAGTGCCGGGAAGACCTGATCGAACGCACCTTCGAATCGCTGGGCGGCGCCCGCCGGGCCATCGTCCACTTCTACAACTCGACCTCGGAGCTGCAGCGCCGGGTGGTCTTCGGCCTCGACCGGGCCGGGATCATCGACATTGCCGTCAACGCCGCCCGGCTCTGCCGGAAATTCGAGTCGACCGTCCCCGGGACCGAGATCCGCTACGAGTACTCGCCCGAGAGCTTCACCGGGACCGAGCCGGAGTTCGCCATCGAGATCTGCGAAGCGGTGATGGACGTCATCGAGCCCACCCCGGACCGACCGATCATCCTCAACCTTCCGGCCACGGTGGAGATGTACACGCCGAATGTCTACGCCGACGTCATCGAATGGTTCAGCCGAACCATCAAGAACCGGGACTCGGTGATCCTCAGCCTGCACCCCCACAACGACCGGGGCACCGCCGTCGCCGCCGCCGAGCTGGCCGTCCTGGCCGGTGCCGACCGGGTCGAAGGCACCTTGTTCGGAAACGGCGAGCGCACCGGGAACGTCGATGTGGTCACCCTGGCCATGAACCTGTTCTCCCAGGGGATCGATCCGGCCCTCGACTTCAGCGACATCGAGAAGGTCCGGCGGGTGGCCGAGTACGCCACCCGGATGCCGGTGCACCCCCGCCACCCCTACGCCGGGGACCTGGTCTACACCGCCTTCTCCGGATCCCACCAGGACGCCATCAAGAAGGGGTTTGCCGCCATCGGCGACGACTACCAGCAGTGGGAGGTGCCGTATCTGCCCATCGACCCGAAGCACACCGGCCGCACCTACGAGGCCATCATCCAGGTCAACAGCCAGTCGGGCAAGGGAGGCGTGGCCTACGTGATGGACGCCGAGCACGGTCTGGATCTGCCCCGCAACCTCCAGGTGGAGTTCTCCCAGCAGGTCCAGGCCATCACCGAGTCCAGCGGCACCGTCATCCGGCCGGGCGAGATGTGGGACGTGTTCTCCCAGACCTATCTCCCCGACGACGCCGGCGTGCGGCTGATCGGCAGCGAGGTCACCACCGGCGGGAAGCGGACGACGGTCACCGCCCAGCTGTTGGTGGACGGGCACCCCCGCACGGTGCTGGGGGAGGGAAACGGCCCCATCGACGCTCTGGTCAACGGGCTTCGCCGGGAGTTGGGCGTCGAGTTCGAGGTGAAGGACTACCGGGAGCACGCGCTCACCTCCGGGAGCGAAGCGTCGGCGGTGGCTTACGTGGAGGCCGAGAGTCCGGACGGCTCGACCTGGTGGGGGGTGGGGATGGACTCGAGCATCCTCGACGCCTCCCTCGGGGCGGTGGTCAGCGCGGCCAACCGGGTGCTGCCGAAGACGACCCCACCCGCCGCCGGCTGAATTCGGGCCGGCGATGGCCGGTAGGCTCCGGGGGCGGCCCTGTTCGGGGGCCGACTTCGCCGTCCGCCGCCCCGTGTGTGACGATACGTCGATGGATGCTGAACGGGTTACATTCGACGGCTTCGAGGGGGTCCACCTGGTTGCCGACATCCGGGGTGAGCCGGACGCCTGGCCGGTGCTCTTCCTCCATGGAGGCGGCCAGACCCGGTATGCCTGGGGATCGACGGCCGAGACGGTGGCCGCCCAGGGCTGGCGGACGATTGCCCTCGACCTCCGCGGCCACGGGGAAAGCGACTGGGCACCCAACGGCGACTACTCCTTCACGGCGTTCTGCGCCGATGTGGTCGCCGTCGCCGACCAGCTGGGACGTCCGCCGGTGCTGGTGGGCGCCTCGCTCGGGGGGATGTCGGCGCTCATGGCCGAGGGGACCAGCGACCGAACCGTCTCCAGCGGCCTGGTGCTGGTGGACATCACGCCCAAGGCCAACCCCGCCGGCATAAACCGGATCAAGAACTTCATGCTGTCCGGCGTCGACGGGTTCGACACCCTCGAGGACGCCGCCCAGGCCATCGCCGAGTACACCCCCCAGCGGAAACGGCAGGTCAACCCGGCCGGCCTGATGAAGGTCCTGCGCCAGCGGGACGGCCGTTGGTACTGGCACTGGGATCCGAGATTCATCAGTCTGAATCGCACCGAAGTGCCGCCGGACCGGCTGGCCGGGTTGCTGGACGTAGCCATGAACAACATCAGCGTGCCAACCCTGCTGGTCCGGGGCCTCCTCAGCGACGTCGTCACCCAGGAGGGTGTCGAGGAGCTGCTGGCCCAGATCCCCGGATCCGCGGTGGTCGACGTCGCCGGGGCGGCCCACATGATCGCCGGTGACCGAAATGACGCCTTCTCCGAGGCGGTGATCGCCTTCCTGCAGGACCGCATCCGACCGACCATCGGCTAGCGCTCGTCAGATCAGGCGAGCGCCTCGATGAATTTCGACCGGTGCTCGGTCCACCAATCCCGCCGGCGGGCATAGCGCTCAGCGCCGCCCATCTCCTTCCACATCCGGATGAAGTTCGGGTCGCCCGCCTCGACCCGGCGCCGGACGAACTCCCCGCCCCTCGGCAGGGTCTGGTCGAGGATCTGGACCAGTTCGAGGCGCTCGTCGGCGGCCAGGCCGTAGGTGTCGGCCACCAGCCGAAGCCGCGGTGGCCGATCCGATGGTTCCCATCCGAGACGGGAGGCGCTGAGGTCGTCGTCGACAGGCACGCACATGCGGGCGAACTGGGCCAGGTCATACGTCGGTCGACCGGGGGCGGCAAAATCGAAGTCGATCAGGCCGACGGCGACCCCATCCCGGAAGACCACATTCTCGAGGCACACGTCGTTATGGCACACCACCGGCCCGCCGACAGGGTCGGCCAGTTCGTCGCTCCACTCCGATCCGGCGAAGTCACACCGGAGCGAAGCGTGGTGGAACTCTCGCATCAGCCCGGCGATTGATCCCAAGGCGTCGTCGAACTGCGCCCAGGCCGGATACGGCGGGAGAGGAACGTCGCCCTCGATGTAGACCAGGCGCTCTCGGCCGTCATCCTGAATGGCCACCGGCAGGGAGGCGCCCCGGAAACCCGCCGCCGGCAATCCCGACAAGAAGCGGTGGATCGACACCGAATAGGGATTCGAGGGCCGAAGGATGTGGTCGTTCTCTCTCGAAACCAGTCCGGAATTGGCGATTCCCCCGGGAAGGACCTCACGCACCGCCCAGGACCTCGGCCTCCCTGGCCGCCGAGCGCGAGCGGACCAGCTCGAGGATGTCGGCCGGGGCCTTCGACGGTGCCCCGGCGTCAAACGATGGCTGAGGGTCGTACTCGATCGCGAGTTGGATGGCTCTGGCGACGTCGGCACCATGGGTTTCGGCCACCAGGGTCAGGGCAAAGTCGATACCGGAGGAGACGCCGGCCGCCGTCCATATCTTCCCCCGATGCACCACCCGTTCCTCGGTGGGGGTGGCCCCGTAGGTGGCCAACTCGTCGTAGGCGCACCAGTGGGTGGTGGCCTCCAGCCCGTCGAGCAGGCCGGCGGCGCCGAGGAGCAGGGCGCCGGTACACACCGAGGTGGTGGAGGTCGTACCCGGGTGGGCCGCCCTCACCCAGTCGACGATGGGGTCGCCGTCCCGGGCCAGCCGGCGGGTGATGAAGCCTCCGGGCACGACCACGATGTCCGGTGTGTCGACCTCCTCGAAGGTGTGGGCGATGTTCAGCCGCAGCAGGCCGTTGTCGTCGGCCAACTCCCCGGTCTTGGCTGCGCACAGGACGACCTCGGCGTCGGGAAGTTGGGTGAACACCTGGTAGGGACCGATGGCGTCGAGGGCGGTGAAGCCCGGGAACAAGCCGATGGCGATCTGCATCCGCGGTTTCCTCGATTCCGTCTGGGTGGAGCCTCCAGTCTGGCTCATGATCGCCGCTACGTTGGGAGTGGCCATGAGTACCTCCGAAGTGGATTCCGGCTCCCTCGACCCGCCCCGGGTCGAGGAGGTGAGCGAGGGCGTCTATGCCTACATCCAGCCCGACGGGAGCTGGTACATCAACAACACCGGCTTCCTGGTGGGGAGCCGGGGCGTCGTCAGCATCGACTCCTGTTCGACCGAGCGCCGCACCCGGGCCTATCTGGGCGCCATCGCCCGAACCACCGATCAACCGGTTCGAACCTTGCTCAATACCCACCATCATGGGGACCACACCCACGGCAACTACCTGTTCGACGGGGCCACCATCGTCGCCCACGAGTGGTGCCGGCGGGAGATGATCGCCACCGGCCTTCCCGCCAACCTGGGTGTCTGGACCGACGTGGAATGGGGGGCGCTGGAGCTGGCTCCCCCGTTCCTCACCTACCAGGACGAGGTGGCGGTGTGGGTCGACGACTTGCGTTGCGAGCTCCGCCACGTGGGATCGCCGGCCCACACCATCAATGACTCCATCGTCTGGATACCCGAGCGCTCGGTGCTGTTCTCCGGGGACCTGCTGTTCAACGACTGCACCCCTTTCGTGCTGATGGGGTCGGTCACCGGAGCCATCCACGTCCTCGAAACCGTGCTGAAGCCGCTGGGTGCCCGGACCGTCGTGCCCGGGCACGGGCCGGTGAGCGGGCCGGGATTGATCGACGGCGTCCTCGCCTATCTGCGGTTCGTCCTCACCACCGCCGAGGAGGGGTTGGCCGACGGCCGGTCCCCGCTGGCCGCCGCGCAGGCCGCCGACCTCGGCCCGTTCGCCGATCTCCTCGATCCCGAGCGCATCGTCGGCAACCTGCACCGGGCGTATGCCGAGCTCAGCGGCGCGGCGCCGGGCACGCCGATCGACCTTGTCGCCGCCATCGGCGACATGATCACCTTCAACGGAGGTCGGCCCCTCACCTGCCTGGCCTGAGGGCCACCGATCGCCCCAACCAGCGCGGCACTGTCCATCCGGCAGCTTCGGCGAGGCTCACCAGCCGACGGAGCCGTCGACCAGTTCGCGGATCAGATCGGCGTGGCCATTGTGCCGGGCGTACTCCTCGATCATGTGCACGTAGATCCACCGGAGCGAACACGGCGCTCCCTGGCGGAGCCCGGTGTCCTCGAGACCGCGATCGGCGGCCGTCGTTCGGCTGCAGTTGCACTCGGTCACCCAGGCGGCCAGATCCGCCTCCCAGTCGGCGTCACCGAGAGACCCGAAGCTTCCCTCGTCGGTCGAAGACGGCCAGATCCGGGGGGCGTCAGGCTCGCGGAGGAGCACCCTCCGGAACCAATTCCGTTCGACCTCGGCCAGGTGGCGGACCAGTCCGTGCAGCGAGAGAACCGACGTCGGCACCGGCTGAGCCTTGCGCCCCTGATCTTCGAGTCCCTCACACTTGAGGAGCAACGTGGTCCGGTGGAACTCGAGCCAGGCCTCGAGCATGTCCCGTTCGGTGGCGACGACATACGGCGGTTCGGTGCGGCGGGGATCCGACAGTTCCTCGTTCATCCAAAAACCTTCCTGCTGGTGTTGGCTCGGCGATGACCGCTGGACGTCACCCCGCCAAATGCCAGCCGACCGTCAACCCTGGCGACCGATGGCCTCCAGGATGTGCAAGCTGTCGCGGTACAGGGACTCTTGGACCTCGACATCGTAGGAGTCGTCGGATGATCGGACGGCCCGGGTCCCGGCGAAGTAGACGCCGGTGGTCTTGGCGAGGTCCGGATCGGTGACCAGTCGGGCCAGGTTGGCTCCCGATCGCTTCGGGGTGTTGACCCCGGGCAGCACCACCAGGGCTTTGGCCGCGGTGGCGAAGAGTGTGCGCGCCACCATTCCCGCGTCCCGAGCCAGTCCGGTGCCCGGCATCAGGCCCGGGTCGAAGGCATTGACGGTGATGCCTCGGTCCTCCAGGCGCCGAGCCAGCGCGTAGGTGGTGAGCACATTGGCCAGTTTCGATGTGGTGTAACGACGTCGCCCGTCCTTGACCGCCGAGTCATCCCCCACCTCGGTGGGAGGGTAGGCCAACTGGTAGGCGCTGGCGTGCAGTGGGTGGGGCATGCCGGTGTGGTTGGCCGGATCGTGGGTACCCGACGAGACGAACACGATCCGGGCCGGAGCCTCCAGGTGAGCGAGCAACCCTTCCACCAGTGCCAGGTGTCCCAGATGATTGATACCGAAGGTGGCTTCGACCCCGTCCTCGGTGCGGGCCCGATGGGTGAACTGCAGCCCGGCGTTGCACACCACGGCGTGGACGGGCGGGAGCCCGGCCGCCACCGTCGCCTCGGTGAAGCTCTGAACCGAGGCCAACGACGCCAGATCGAGGACCATCGGGTGGGCGCCGATCGACTCGGCCGCCGACGAGGTGCGGAGCCGGTCTCTACCGGCGATGACCACCTGCAGGTCGGGATCCGCGGCCAGCGCCCGGGCGCACTCCTGTCCCAAGCCGCTGGTCCCCCCGGTGACGATCACGGTGCGGGTGGCGGGGACCATGGTTCCCAGCCTGCCACGTCGTCCGGTCACCGGGTCGGGTGACTTGGCCCCGCCGGGAGGTCGGGGCCATGCTGGGGGGATGTACACGGGCTTTCATCACGTGCAACTGGCGATGCCGCCCGGCGGCGAGCCGGCCGCCCGTCAGTTCTTCGTCGAGGTCCTGGGCCTGGCCGAAGTGCCCAAGCCCCCGGTGCTGGCGGCCAGAGGCGGAGCCTGGTTCACCGGTGGCGGCCTCGAGTTGCATCTCGGGGTGGAAGACGACTTCCAGCCGGCCAAGAAGGCACATCCGGCCATCCTGGTCGACGATATCGAAGAGATCGCGAGTCGCCTCACGGCTGCCGGACAGGAGGCCGCCTGGGATAGCGACTTCCCCGGTTACCGACGGGTCTACGCCACCGACCCGTTCGGCAATCGGCTCGAATTCCTGGAGCCGGGCGACCCCTGATCGGGACCTGCCACCGTGACGCCGATGGTGAGGACGAGGGAGTCTCCTCGGGCGGGATGCCAGAGGCTCCCGCCAGGGCGTCAACAGTGGTCAGGAGTCTGGTGCAACTCGTCGCGCCAAGACACCGCATAGCTGCGGGTGGGTTCCGGCATTCCTTTGAGGATGAGTTCACCCAGGTCCTCAAAGCGGATCGGTTTGCCAATACACAGTTCGCGGACGGCGACCGACACCGCGATATCGCCGGTAGATGCAGCTGCGCATAACCGGGCGGCAAGTTGAACCGCAGCGCCGAACAGGTCGTCGTGGTCGTCAGTGACCGGCTCGCCCGCACTGATGCCGATGCTCACCTCGAGCGGTACGGTGGCTACCTGATTGCGTTCGTGAAGTCGCCGTTGCACCTCCACGGCGAAGGCAACGGCAGAAACGACTGAGGTGAAGGCGGCCATGATGCCGTCGCCGGTATGTTTGACCTCACGACCTTCGTGTCTGAGGAGTTCGCCTCGGACGATGCTGTTGTGCTCTCCGAGCAGTTGCATGTGGCCGTCATCGCCGAGTTGTTGTGTTTGCGCGACCGACCCGCACACATCGGTGAACACGATGGCCCGCAAGGCCGACGCCCGGTACGCAGTGCCCACAGGATGTTGGGGCAGTGACCCGAAGAAGTTGTTCAGGGGCACCGACTCACCAAGCTCCAAAATGGTGCTGGCCAACAGGCCGTGCGATTCTCGGTGCACCGTCTCTATGGCTTGTTTGGTCGGCCCTTCGGCCAGACAGAACACCGTCCCGTTCTCGGGTTCAAACCAGTAGGTGTGATAGAGCACTCCATGCTTCTGTTGGATCGCGACATCAAGCCGGTGCGCGTTGGCCAACTCCTCGGGCGTAACTCCCGGGGCATCGTGGCGATCGATGAACATCGGCACCGGCTCAACGTACACCTCCATCGGTCGCGGCGTCGGTTCTGTCGCCGGGTCAGAACCGGTTGAGACGCTTGTGGATCCCTTTGGTCTGCTGGTACAGGGCGACGAATTCCTTGTACAGGTGGTCGTAGACCGGAGCCGTGGCCGGGTCCGGGGTGAACGTGCGCCGAACCGTCACCATGGCCGGGATCTGCCCGGCGGAGATGCTCCCGAGGGCCAGCAGCGTCACCAGCCCCGCGCCCCGCACATTGGCCAACACGGGATCTTCCAGCTGGCGGATCTCCCGACCGAGCACATCGGCGTGGATCTGGGACCATTGATCGGAATTGGCGCCGCCGCCGATGAAGGCCATCGAATCGAAGGTGCGCCCGGCGAACCGTTCCACCGCGCCCAACAGCCACCTGGAGTTGAAGGCCACCCCCTCGAACACGGCTCGGACCATCTCGGCCGCGGAGGTCGACAGCGAGAGATTGTGGAATCCGCCGCGGATGGTGTGGTCGTCGACCGGGGTCCGCTCCCCGTTGAGCCAAGGGGTGAACAGCACCCGCCCGCTCCCCGGCGCCACCGAGTCGACCATCTCGCCCATGGCCTCGAAGCTGTCAGCCAGACCCAGGGCGTCGCGGAGGAAGGTCAGGCAGGCCCCCGCCGTCTCGTGCTCATTGACGACGATGTACTTGCCGGCCAGGGCGGCGGGGATGGAGGCGACATTGGTGGTGATCGACGTCTTCTTGAACGGCACGTGGGCGGAGATCCACGACGAGGTCCCGATATAGAGGTGGGCGGAGAAGTCGGCCACCGATCCGGAGCCGAACACCGCCGAATGTACGTCGCCGGTGCCCACCGTCACCGGAATCCCGGCCGGGAGCCCGAGGTCGGCGGCCGCCCCGGAGGTGAGCGGGCCGACGACGGTCCCCGGTGCCACCAGGTCGGGCAGCTTGGCCCGGTCGAGCCCGGTGATGGCGAGGAGACGCTCGTCGTAGGCCACCCGGTCGATCTTCCGGTTGTCGGTAACCCAGTGGGCGGCGATCGAGTCGAACGACGCGGAGGTGCGACCGGTGAGCTTGAGATTGAGGTAGTCGACCGGCTCCAGGAAGGTGGCGGTGTCCCGGTAGACCTCCGGGAACTCATCGCGGATGAAGAGGATGTGGGCGACCGGGTCCTTGCCCGACAGGCCGGGGGCCCCGCCGGTGACCCGCACCCACCGGAAGATCTTGCGGGGGTCGTAGCCGAGCACGTTCACCGGGCCGCGGGCCGCGGCCCGGATGGCGCGATTGCCGCGGGAGTCCATCCAGATGATGGCCCGCATCAACGGGTTCCCGTCGGCGCCGACCGCCACCGTGCCCGACCATTGGGAGGTACACCCGACCCCGATGATCTCGGTGGGCGGGATGGCGGCGCCGGCCAACGCGTCGTGGGCGGCCGAACCGATGGCCGACCACCAATCGGCCGGGTCCTGTTCGGCGCCCCCGCCGTCGAGGAGGTGCAGCGGCACCGGGGCGAAGCCGTGGGCGACGATCCTCCCGGCGGTCGACACCACCGCCACCTTCGGGCCTCCGGTCCCGAGGTCGACGGCCAGCACGTACCGCTCGCCGGCGGCGGCAACCGGTCCTCCGGCTGGCGTCTCCGGTGTGGAGGTCACTCCTTGCGGATCCAGATCGTCGCCTGTCGCCGTGTCGCCCCGTCGTCGAACTCGAAGGGGGTGCCGTCTCTCGCGCCGTCGCTCTCCTCAGGCGGCGCGGTGTCCACCGTGCGGGCCAGTACCTCGCGGCCGATCAGGTCGAACCGCGGAGCCAGGTCGTCGAGACCGACCAGATGGAGATGGATCCAATCCGACACCTCGAGGCCGGAGGCCTTGCGGAGATCCTGCACGTTCCGGATCACCTCCCGGGCCAGTCCCCGCCGGCGGAGATCGTCATCGAGGGTGAGGTCGAGGGCCACGACTTCGGCCCCGTCCCGCGACACCGCGAACCCGGTTTGGGCCCGGACCCGCAGCTCCACCTCCTCCCCGGTCAACTCCACCGCGCCGTCGTCCAGGGCCACCACCACCGGTCGTCCCTCGGCCAGATCGTCGGCGGCGGCGGCGCCATCGACCGAAGCCATCGCCGCCCGCAGCTGTTGCACCTTCGGCCCGAGGCGAGGGCCCAACAGTTTGAAGTTGGGGACCAACTCGTAGGCCAGCACGTCGCCCAGCTCGCCGATGGGCTCCACCCGGTCGACGTTCAACTCGTCCTCGACGATCCCGTCGGGGAGGTCCGGGCTGTTGGGCGGCAGGTAGACGAGGGCGCGGGCCAGAGGCTGCCGAACCTTGATCTCCGCCTCGGCCCGGGCGGCCCGGCCCAGCGACGACAACCGGCGGGCCAGGGCCATCCCGGCCTCGAGTCCGTCATCGACGGCTTCGGACCGTTCCGGGGGCCAGTCGGCCAGGTGGACCGAGTCGTCCTCCGCCGCCCCGGTCAGATCCCGCCACATCCGATCGGCCACGAACGGGCACATCGGGGCGAGGAGGCGGGCCACGGTGACCAGGGTCTCGTAGAGGGTGGCCTGGGCCCCGAGCGAGTCGGCCGGATCGGCGTCCGGATCGGTGCGCCAAAATCGCCGACGACTGCGGCGGACATACCAATTGGAGATGTCATCGACCAGTTCGGCGACGGCGCTGGCCGCCGGGAACGGCTCGTACCCGTCCAGCGAGGCGGTGACGGTGGCCACGGTGGCGTAGAGGCGCGATCGCATCCACCGGTCGAGGACCGACCGGTCCTCGGGCTGGGGGATGGCCGGATCGGCGGGATCGAACTCGTTGAGGGACGCGTAGGTAGTGAAGAACGACCAGGTGTTCCACAAGGTGAGGAGGGTGTCCCGCATGGCGGCGTCGATCACCTCCAAGCTGACCCGGGTCGGCGTCCACGGGGACCCCTGCGAGAACATCCACCACCGGAGCGGGTCGGCCCCCCGGGTATCGAGGATCTCCCAGGGATCGGTGACGTTGCCGAGGCTCTTGGACATCTTCCGCCCATCGGCATCCACCAGATGGCCGAGACACAACACGTTCCGGTAGGGCGTCGAGCCCCGCACCAGGGTATTGACCGCCAGCAGCGAGTAGAACCAGCCCCGGGTCTGGTCGATGGCCTCGCAGATGAAATCGGCCGGATAGACGAAGTGGTCCTCCGAGCCCGGAACTACCGGATAGCCCCACTGACCCGACGGCATCGAGCCCGAGTCGAACCAGGCGTCGATCACCGGCTCCACCCTCCGCATCTCCGACGACGACTCCTGGGTATCGGTGACGCAGTCCGGGCAGGGGAAGACGACCTCGTCGATCGCCGGGCGATGCGGGTCGACATCACCGACGTCCCGGCCGACCAGCTCGGAGAGCTCGGACAGCGATCCGACACAGCGCATATGGGCCTGGTCGCACCGCCAGACCGGCAGCGGCGTTCCCCAGAACCGGTCACGGGAGAGGGCCCAGTCGACATTGTTGGACAACCACTCCCCCATCCGACCCTGGCGGATGTGCTCGGGGTGCCAGCCGATGGTCTGGTTCTCGGCCACCAACTCCGCCTTCCGGGCCGAGGTGCGAACGTACCAACTCGGCTTGCCCCAGTAGACGAGCGGGGTGGCGCAACGCCAGCAATGCGGGTACGAGTGCCGGTGGGGTTCGCGGCGGAAGAGGAGCCCGGCTGCCTCCAGCCGATCGTTGATCGCCGGGTTGGTGTCCCGCACCGGTTGGCCGTGCAGCCAGGGCACCTCGGCGGTGAAGGTCCCCTCCGGCCCCACCGGGTTGAGGGTGGGCAGTCCCTGCTGGCGGCCCACCTGGCGGTCGATCTCTCCGAAGGCGGGGGCCAGATGCACGATCCCGGTCCCCTCGTCGGCTTCGACGAAGTCCCCGGGCACCACCCGCCACCCGTCGCCGTCATCGCCGGGGGGAACGTCGACGTCGTCGAACGGTCGAAGATAGCGGAGCCCGACCAGGTCCCGTCCCCGGACCCGGTGATCGGCGGTCGCCCCTTCGCCGAATACCGGTTCGATCAGATCGGCAGCCACGACGGCATCACCGACCACCGCGTACTCGAGGTCGGATCCGACCGCCGCGCCGGTATTCGAGAGCAACGTCCACGGGGTCGTCGTCCAGGCCAGCAGGGACAAGCCGGTGAGGGTGGTCATGCCCAGCGACGCCCGGAGCGCGGCGGCCGCCTGACCGTCGTCGGTCAGCGGGAGCCGGACATAGGCCGACTCGTCGACCACTTCCCGGTAGACATCGGGCTGGCCGAGCTCGTGGCTGCTGAGCGCCGTCTCGCAGCGCGGGCAGTAGGGCACCACCTTGATGTCCTCGTAGAGGAGGCCCTGGTCCCAGATGGACTTGAGGTTCCACCACACCGACTCGACGAACTCGGGGGAGAAGGTCCAGTAGGCGTCGTCGATGTCGAGCCAGTACCCGATGCGCCCGGTGAGCGTCTTCCACTCGTCGACGTAGTTGCGCACCGACTGCCGGCACAGCCGGGTGAACTCGGCGATGCCGACCTCCTCTTCGATCTGGCGCTTGGCCGTGATGCCCAGCTGCTTCTCCACCTCGACCTCGACCGGCAGCCCGTGGGTGTCCCACCCGGCCTTTCGGGGGACGGCGTACCCCCGCATGGTCCGGTAGCGGCAGAACAGGTCCTTGTAGGCCCGGGCCCAGACGTGGTGGAGCCCGGGACGTCCGTTGGCGGTCGGCGGGCCCTCGTAGAAGACCCACGGCTCGGCGCCTTCCCGCAGCTCCACCGACCGCTCGAAGACGCGGTGCTCCTCCCATCGGGCCAGCTCTTCGGCCTCGAGGGCGGTGAAATCGGCGTCGGCGGGGACCGGGCGGAACAACAGGGACTCCCTCTGGATGGGACGGGTGCGGGCGAGGAACAGATACTAAGGGCGCCTAGACTCCGCGTCGGACCTGTGCCCGAGCTCCCCGAGGTAGAAGCCCTGACATCGCTGCTGTCCGAACGGATGGCCGGCCATCAAGTCGCTCGTTGCGAGCTGGGGTCGTTCTCCGCCCTGAAGACGGTCGACCCGGCCCTCGGTCAACTGATCGGTCGGTCGACGAACGGATGTGTGCGCCGGGGAAAGTACGTCTGTTTCGATCTGGACGGGATGTGGCTGGTGATCCATCTGGCCCGGGCCGGATGGATCCGCTGGTACGAGAAGGTCCCGACCGCGACCGCCCGGCCCAGCAAGGCGCCGTTGGCCCTGCGGGTGGGGCTCGAGGACGGGTCGGGCTTCGATGTCACCGAGATGGGCACCGAGAAACGCCTGGCCCTGTGGGTGGTGACCTCGCTCGACCAGGTCGAAGGCATCGCCGGGCTCGGGATCGACCCGTTGAGCCCGGAGTTCACCGTCGCCGAGCTGGCCCGGCTCCTGGGCGGGGCATCGGCCAACATCAAGACCGCCCTCACCAGCCAATCGCTCATCGCCGGGGTGGGCAACGCCTACTCGGACGAGGCGCTCCACGCTGCCCATCTCTCCCCCTACAAGTCGGCGGCAAAGCTCGACCCCGCCGAAATCGAGCGTCTGCACGGCGCGGTGGTCGGTGTGCTCACCGAGGCGGTGGCCAGATCCGGAGGCCTGGCGGCCGCCGACCTGAAGGGCGACAAGAAACGCGCCATGCAGGTCCACGGGCGAACCGGCCAGGACTGCCCGGTCTGCGGTGACACCATTCGCCAGGTGTCGTTCGCCACCAAGTCGATGCAGTACTGCCCAACCTGCCAGACCGGCGGTCGCCCGTTGGCCGACCGCCGGATGTCCAAGCTGCTCAAGTGACCGGTGATGATGACCCGAGGTAACCGTGCATATTGACCCCTTCATCGTCCTCGGCAGCGCGGTGGTCGGTTTCCTGGTCGGGATGACCGGGGCCGGGGGCGGCGCCCTGATGACCCCGATGCTCATCCTCCTCTTCGGGGTCAAGCCCTCGACCGCCATCTCCAGCGACCTGGTGGCGGCGGTGCTGATGCGCCCGTTCGGTGCCGCCGTCCACCTGCGCAACCGGACCGTAAATCTCACCCTGGTCGGTTGGATGGTGTTGGGCTCGGTGCCGATGGCGTTCTTCGGCACCTTCCTGCTGCACGAGATGGGGAACAGCGCGGCGGCGGAGAAGAACGTGCAAACCGCGTTGGGGGCGGCGTTGCTGGTGGGAGCGGCGGCCATGGCCCTGCGCTACGTCCTCGACCGCCGGGCCGGGCAGGTCGAGAAGGTCGAGGTCCAGCAGCTGACCATCCGGCCGTTGCCCTCGGTGCTGATCGGCATGGTCGGCGGGATCATCGTGGGGATCACCTCGGTCGGCTCGGGCTCGTTGATGATCGTCTTCTTGCTGTTCCTCTATCCGATGCTCAGCGCCAAGCGGCTGGTGGGCACCGACCTCACCCAGGCGGTCCCGCTCACCCTGGCGGCCGCCCTCGGTGCGCTGGTGTTCGGACACGTCGAGTTCCCGGTCACCGCCTCCCTGGCCATCGGCAGCATCCCGGCAGTGATCATCGGATCATTCCTTTCCTCCCGGGCACCGGACCGCTACATCCGGCCGCTGATCACCTTCGTCGTGCTCGCCTCCGGGCTCAAGTACGTGGGCCTGAGCACCACCGCGCTCGGATGGATCCTGTGCGGGATCCTTCTCGTCGCCGCCGTCGTCTGGCTGGTCCAGACCCGGCCATGGGAGGGCGCAGACCTACCAACCGGGGAGGTCGTCGCCGAGGATCCGGAGCCCTCGGTCTCGCCGAGCGGGGGCGACGACTAGGTCCCGCCGGCCCGCGGCCATGGCAGACTCCTCTCCGTGTACATCTCCGCCAAGGTCGACTACGCGGTTCGGGCCATGTGCGGGGTGGCCGCCGCCGGCGATCGCCCGGTGACGGCCGAGGCCCTCGCCGCCGCCCAGGGGCTGCCGCCCAAATTTCTCGAGAGCATCCTCAACGACCTCCGGAGAGCCGGGCTCCTCCGCAGCCAACGCGGCGCCGACGGCGGTTACCGGCTGGCCCGGGCGGCCAAGGAGATCACCGTGGCCGACATCATCCGGCCCCTCGACGGCCCGTTGGCCGAGGTGCGGGGCTTGCGTCCGGAAGCCGCCAGCTACGAAGGGGCCGCCGCCCATCTGCAAGACGTCTGGGTGGCGGTGCGGTCGAGCCTGCGCTCGGTCCTCGAGGTGGTCACCTTGGCCGACATCGTGGCGGGAAAACTCCCGGCTTCGGTGGTGAAGATGACCAACCGACCCGACGCCTGGGTGTCTCACTGAGCCATTCCCGGTCTTTCGCGGCCCCGCGGCTCGGTCGTCTTACGCCGGCGGCCGCCTCAGATCCCGTCGGCATCGTCTCGGGCCCGGCGCAGTGACCGGGGCCAGAGCCTCCTGGTCACCACCGCGTTGAGCTCGGCCCCGTAGACAGAGACGGTGGCCCCGATGGACAGCCACCACATCAGCCCGAGCACGGTGGCGAACGTCCCGTAGAGCGCCGAGAGGTGTTTGAGTTGGTGGGCGACCAGCTGGGCCCCGGCGAACTGCAGGATCGTCCAGAAGGAACCGGCGAACAGCGATCCCGGCCAGTAGTTCCGATCTGGCGGCGGGAGTTCCACCAGGATCCGGAACGCGCACCAGTACATGGCGATGTTGACAGCCAAGGAGCCGACCAGCCCGATCCATACCGAATACCCGCCGAATCCGCCGAACGCTCCCAGCCCGGCCAATGCCCCGGCCACGATGAAGCCGACGCCGAGCACCGCCAAGAACCCCACCCCCCGAAGGACCCGGGGCCAGAACCCCGGCAACTCGTCTCTCCCGATTCCCCAGACGCTCGCCATCATCGCCTGCGCACTCCGGCTGAGCCGCAGGGCGCCGTAGATCAACCAGAGGAGCCCGATGCACAAACCGAAGGCGTTCCCGGTAGAGAGTTGGTGCACGCTGTTGGTGAGATCCGACCCGACCACCGGGAACTGACGCACCGCCGAGTTGAGGATGTCGTCCTGGAGGTGCTTGTCGCCGTGAAGAACCACGCCGAGTCCGGTCAGCAATACCAGCAGCAGCGGAAACACCGCCATGAACGACGAGTAGGCGATGAGGCCGGCCAGTCGGCCGGCCTGGTCGTCGGAGAACTTCCGGATCACCGCCGCCGGCATGGCCGTCGCCCGGTGCCGTTGCTGCCATTCGTCGAAGGCGTCGACGATCCCGGTCAGGCGTCCCTGGGCCGCCGCCCACCCCCTGGCCAGGGCGCCTCCCCGCCGGCTGGGTGGCCCATCGTGGGCGACGCCGACCGCGGCCCGGTTCACGGATGGCGGCCGCCGCCCGCGGTCAGCGGAGGCATCCGGGCCTGCCGCTCACGGGATCGGCTCGACCAGAAGATCCTGCACCGCCCGGCCGATCCGCCCCTGCAGATCCCACACCACCGATTCGGTGGTGCCGATGCCGGGGGCGCCGAAGCGGGTCCGGGAATCGAGGCAGATCCACTCCCCCACCGGCGGGCGGGTGAGCGATATCGAGACGTCCGGATTGATGAAGATGTTCGAAGCGAAATCGAGCTCGGCGGAGATTCCGTTTCCGAAGTCACTGACCGCCGCGGCGCGCTGCCACGGGGAGGGCTCCTCGCCGGCGACCACCGGTTGGCGCAGCCGGAACCAGGCCGCCGCCGGTCCGACGCGGTCGAACCGGCCCTTGACGAAACGGACCTCGACGCCTTCGTTGTGAAAGGCCCGATAGCCATCGGTCAGGGGCGGGGTGAGGACGCCGTCCTCGGGCGGCGGCGGGGCATCGTCTTCGGGCACGGTGGCCGTCGCCCGGCAGGCGTCCGGCGCCACCCGAATCCGCAACCCCCGGGCCCAGGCCACCTCCACCCCACCGGATTCGACCACTGCATCGACCAGCTGGACCTTCCGCCCCGGTCGCACCAGGAAGGCGGTGACGTTCAAACGTGAGGTCGGCACCGGGCGGAGCAGTTCGAGGGTGAGCCGGGCCAGCTGCTGACCTCCCTCCGGCGAGCATCGCTCGATGGTCCGGACCACCAGGGCAGCCACCGGTCCCCCGTGGAGCGCCTTCGGGGTCCACGGCCCCCGGGCCAGGTCGGTGGGGAGAAAGCTGTTTCCGTCGGGGATGAACAGCGCGGCATCGGTTCCCTCCGGTCCTTGGCCCTCGCCGCCTGTGGATGCTGAGGTCATCTCCCTCCTCTACGACCCGGCCACGCCCGTCACCGCGTCGGGAGGGTGCCGGCAATCAGGGTGGCGATCTCGGTATAGCCAAGCGTACGCGGATGGATGTCTTGGTACTGGCAGAAGAAGGTCAGCTGACACACCCGGGCCACCGCCACCGGGATGGTGCCGTACGGGGGGAGGCTGGTGGTCTGGGAGAACGGCGTGTAGGCGCCGGTGGCCGCGGTGACGTCCACGAACGAGGCCCCGATGGCGGCATAGTCCTTCTGGAGTGCGGGGTTGATCAGGTCCATGAACGCGGTTACCGAGACCGTCGCCAGACTCTTGTTGGCCGGATTGGCAGACAGGTAGTCACCGAGAATGACGTCCGGATAGGTGGTGCCGACGATGGGCACGTTGGGGCCGGCGGCCGTCCGCAGGGCGGGGAGCAGGACGCCGAGATCGGCGTTGATGGTGGCGAGGGCCTTGCTCACGCAGCTGATCGGATCGGCGCTGGAGGCGCAATCGGTGAGATCGTTCCCCCCGATCGAAACGGTGACCAGTCCGACCTTGCCCGGGTGCTGGGTCAGGAACGCCTCGGCGGCCGCCGCCTGGGTCTGGTTCGGATAGGTCGGCGCCCCGGGTCCCAGCAGCGGGCATCCCCGCTTGCGCAGGATGGATTGGGTGGTCGCCCCGCCGCACCCGAAATTCACCAGCGTGAGGTGGTAGCCGCGGGCACTGGCCAGCCCGGGAAGCTGGTAGGCGAATCCGTTGGTGGTGGTGTGCCCGGCACCCTTCGGACCCGTCGGCTGGAACCCGGCCGCATAGGAATCGCCCAGGGACACGTAGTACTGGCCCGAGGGTGCCGCGGTTGTCGTCGTGACCGCCGCCGGCGTCGACGAGCTGCAGGCACTGATCCCGAGACCCACCGCCCCACCGGCGACGGCCAGGGTCAGGGTGCGACGCCAATTCCGGCCGATCATGGCTGCAACCTAGTGCTTGGGCCTTTCGCTGTCCTCGGATTCGGACGGCCGTCACCACCGCACTAATGTCGGCGGCACTATCCGAACCAGCGACATGACGACCATCCAGGGGGGACCGTGGCACAGGGACAGGCAGCTATCGACATCGACCGATCGGCCGACGAGGTATGGGCGGTAATCGGCGACTTCGGCGGTATCGGCGACTGGATGCCGGGAATCGATTCCTGCCGGGTCGAGGGTGAGGATCGAATCCTCGAGATGATGGGGATGGTCCTCACCGAACGGCTGGTGTCCAAAGACGACAGCGCCCGAGTCCTCACCTACTCGATCACCGAGGGTGCCCCGGTGGAGACCCATCAGGCCGTCATCACCGTCACCCCGACCGGGTCCACCTCGCAGGTGGCCTGGGACGTCGACTCCACTCCCGATGAGATGGCCGAGGTGATGGCCACCATCTACCAGCAGTCCCTCGAGGCGCTCAAGAAGCACGTCGAAGCCTGACGTTCGGGCGCCGGGTCCGATGAACAACCGCCAGGCCGGCACCGACACCGACGGGTCCGACCATCAGCCGCGCTGGTCGTTCACCCAGGTATCGCACACCCGCGCTCCGGTCGACGCCGTCTGGCCTTTGGTCGGGGAGGCCCGACGGTGGAAGGACTGGTCGTTCCTGACCCGGAGCGACCTGGTGCGGGAAGGCGTCCCGGCCCCCGACGGGGTGGGAGCCATCCGTCGGTTCACCACCTTCGGCGTCGGCTCCCGTGAAGAGGTGCTGGCCTGGGTGCCGCCGACCCATCTCGCTTACACCCTGCTCCGCGGGTTCCCGGTTCGCGACTACCGGGCCGACGTCACCCTGACCCCGACCGACGGCGGGACCACCGTCACCTGGTCGAGCCGGTTCAACCCCAAGGTCGCCGGGACCGGAGCGGCGACGTGGGTGGTGCTCCGCCTCCTCATCTTCGGATTTGCCCGCGGCGTCTGTCGCTTCGCCGACCGCCACCCGGCCTGAGGCGCCACCGGCTCACCCGGCCAGGAGCCGGCGGGACCGGGCCTCCACCTGACGGCGGGCCGCCTCGACGTCGACGGTCAGGCACTGGCCGTCGGCCACCACCTGCCGCCCGGCCACCCAGACATCGGTCACCAACCGGCTCGACCCCGACCACACCACGTGCTCGACCAGCTGGGCGTCCTGGTGGAGCGGGACCAACACCGAATCCTCCAGGTCGACCAGCACCATGTCGGCCCGGGAACCGGGGGCGAGGACACCCAGGTCGGGACGGCCGAGCACGGCTCCGCCGCTCCGGGTGGCGAGGTCGAGGGCGCTGATCGCCGGCATCGCCGTGGCGTCCCGGTCGTGGATGCGGGCCACCAGCGCGGCGAAGCGCATCTCCTCCCACATATCCAGGCCGTTGTTGGATGCCGGGCCGTCGGTTCCCAAACCCACCCGGATCCCCTCGGCCAACAGCCGGGTGAGGGGCGCCACCCCCGAGGCCAGCTTGGCGTTGCTCCTCGGGCAATGGGCCACGGCGACGTCGTGGTGGCGGTAGAGGGCGACGTCGGCGTCCGACAACCAAATGCTGTGGGCAGCGATGACCCGCCCGTCGAGGGCTCCGATGTCGGCCAGGGCTTCCGGCACCGATCGCCCGTGCTCGCCGGCGTAGGTCGCCACCTCCTGCTCGGTCTCGGCCACATGGATATGGAAGATGGCGTCGAGCGCCCGGGCGGCGACGGCGACGTCGGCCAGGACGGGCAGGGGCACGGTATAGGCGGCGTGGGGCCCGAACCCGACCTCGATGCGACCGCCCTCCCCGTCCCGGCGGGCGTGGAAGTCGACGACCTCGTCGACGCGGGCGGCCCACCAGTCGCGGCCGACGGGGGCCTCGCCGGGCGGGATCAGCGGGATGGCCGCCGGGGTGAGAACAGCCCGGGATCCGGCCGCCATCACCGCGTCGGCCACCGCGTCCTCGAAGAAGTACATCTCGCAGGTGGTGGTCACCCCCCGCCGGAGGAGCTCGGCGGCGGCCAGGGTCATCCCCCAGAACACATCGTCGGCCGTCAACCTCGCCTCCCGGGGCCAGAGCACCTCTTCGAGCCATCGGAACAGGGGCAGGTTCTCCCCGGTCCCCCGGAACAGGATCATCGGCGAATGGCAGTGAACGTTGACAAAGCCGGGGAGCAGGAGCCCGGTGACCCGCACCTCCCCGGCCGGCGGGGCGTCGGCCCGGTCCGCCCGATCCCGGGGAGGACCCACGTAGGTCACGGTGTCGCCGGTCACCTCGACCTCACCCGGCCGGAACACCCGCCCGGTGCCGTCGCAGGGGATCACCGCGTCGGCCCGATACCGTATCGGCTCGGGGGTTCCGCCCATCACCTCGCCGAAGGCGAGCCGGCCGACGAGGTCACGAGGCGAAACCTCAGGACGCCCAGCGGAACCGGTCCAACCGCTCAGGTCGAACGAACCCGGCGTCGGCAAACCAGTGGGCCGCCCGGGCCAACGCCACACCCGCCGGACGCGACGTGTAGCCCAACTCCCGGCGGGCACGGCCGTCGTCGAACGACATCTGGGTGGTGGACATCTTGGCCGCCTCGAGGGGGATCGTCGGCTCCCGGTGGAGGAGCCGGCCCTCGATGACCCCCGAGACGGTCGCGGCCAGAACGGCCAGCGAGCTCGGGACCCGTCGGGTCGGCGCCGACAACCCGGCAGTGTCGGCCAACGAGGCGAGGATCTGCTGGAGCGAGAGGTTCTCCCCGCCGAGGATGTAGCTCCGGCCGATCGAACCCCGCTCGGCGGCCAGCAGGTGGCCGTGGGCCACGTCATCCACGTCGACGATGTTGAGGGTGGTGTCGACGTAGGCGGGGAACCGGCCGTTGAGGAACTCGAGGACGGTGCGGCCGGTCGGGGTCGGTCCGAGGTCGCCGGGACCCACCGGGGTGGTGGGTTGGACCAGCACCACCGGCAGTCCCTGGGCGGCGGCCCGGAGCACCTCGTGCTCGGCCACGTACTTCGACTGCTTGTACGGCCCGAACAGGTGGTCGACCTGGGCGTAGGAGGTCTCGTCCACCGGGGCTCCGACGGTGGCGCCTCGGAGCCCGAGCGTGCCCACCGTCGACGTGTAGACGACCCGCCCGACCCCGGCTCGCTCGGCCGCCTCCAGCAGGTTGCGGGTCCCGATCACGTTCACCTCATAGAAGGACTGGGGGTCGGCGGCCCAGAACCGGTAGAGGGCGGCGAGGTGGAAGACAGTCCGGGCCCCGTCGACCGCCTTGGTCACCCCGTCGGCGTCGCGGAGGTCGACGATGATCTGCTCCACCTCCATGCCGTCGAGGTTGCGGGTGTCCCCGCCCGGCTGCACCAGCGCCACCACCTCGGCGCCGCGCCCGACCAGCTCCCGGGTCACCGCCGAGCCGATGAATCCGGCCGCCCCGGTGACCACCACCCGCTCCCCCGGCTCCAGCGAATAGGAAACCGGGAGGCTCACCTCGGGCTCGCGACCTTGTGGCGTCGCAGGGTGTTCATGGTCATCGACTTCCCCACCTCCAGCAGCAGCCCCGAGCTCCGCTCGGCGTCACCCAGGACGTCATCGAGGGCGGCGACGAACAGCTTGATCTCCGGCTCGCCGATGATGAGCGGCGGCAGCAGTTTGATGATGTTGACGTTGTCCGCCGCCACCTGGGTGAGGATGTGGTGGCGGTGGAACAGCGGCACCACGATCAACTGCGAGAACATTCCCTTGCGGGCCAGCTCCATCAGCCGGTACCGGGTGCGCGGGCCGCGCCCGGTGGGCGCCGAGAACTCCAGTCCGATCATCAGGCCCATGCCCCGCACCTCCTGGAGCACTTCGTACTTCTGAACGAGGGGGGCCAACGCCTCCATGAATCGCTCGCCGTTCCGGCGGGAGCGTTCGACGAGGTCCTCGTCGTCGATGACTCCGAGGGTGGCCAGGCCGGCCACCATGGCCAGCTGGTTCCGGGAGAAGGTGGACGAGTGCACGACCGCCCGGTCCATGGTGTTGTAGACGGCGTCGAACACCTTGGCGGAGGTCAGCACCGCCCCCACGGGGATGAATCCTCCCGACAGCGCCTTGGAGACGGTGATGATGTCGGGTTGCAGGTCCCAGTGCTCATGGCACAGGAACCGGCCGGTGCGTCCCAGCCCGGTCTGGACCTCGTCGATGACCAGCAGGGCACCGTGGGCCCGGCACAGGGCCTGGGCTTCGGGCCAGAACCCGTCGGGCGCCATATAGACGCCCTTGCCCTGGATGGGTTCCACCACGAAGGCGGCGACGTCGCCCCGCCCCAGCTCCCGGGCCAGCGCATCCAGGTCGCCGAACGGGATCTGGTCGACCTTGGGGAGGAGGGGTTCGAACCCGTCGCGGAACTCCCGACCCCCGTTGAGCGAGAGCGCGCCGTTGGTGAGCCCGTGGAAGGCATGGTCGCAGTAGAGGATCCGGCCCCGGCCGGTGGCACACCGGGCGAACTTGATGGCCGCTTCGGTCGCCTCGGCGCCGGAGTTGGTGAAGGTCACCCGCTCGATCCCCGGGTGGGTCCGGGCCACCAGGGCTTCGGCCAGCAGGCCGGGAAGCAGGGCGCAGTCGAGCTGCACCATATTGGGCAGGTCGGCATCGAGGGCTTGGTGGAGGGCGTCCTTGATGACCGGGTGGCTCCGACCCAGGGCGTAGACGCCGAACCCGGAGAGGAAGTCGAGATAGCTGTCGCCGTTGTCGTCGACCAGATACGACCCCTCGCCCCGCACGTAGTGCCGGTCGAAGCCGATGGTGCGGAGCACTTTGACAAGTTGTGGATTCAGAAACTGGGTATGCAGGTCGAAATGGTCCCCCCGGTACCCCCCCAGCACTGCGTTCAGATCGAACGCCATCAACGTTGCTCCTGTTCTGTGCGTCATGCTTCGGTGCCGGAGGTGAGGAAGCGCCGGTGGACGCCGCCCTCACGCCGTTGCCAACCGGCGGGGCCACAATAACGCCACCCGACGTCCTGCCTCGTTCGCCGCGACGCCGACGGCCGCCGCCACACCCCTCCCATACGGTCAGTGCAACGGCGCGTACGGTCCGTCAGGTGAGTCTGTTGCAGTTGGTGACGTCGATGCCGGGGGCCCCGGTCGGCAGATACGGATCGGGAGCCGCGACTCCGTCGAACCGGTCGGAGATCCAGCGGACCATGTCGGGAACCGACACCGGGATCACGCCGGCCCCGATCCCCCGGAGACGCAACCGAGGGGCCCGAAGGCCCCTCGGTTTGCACTCGGTCATGCCGACCCGGGCGAAGCCGGGGTCCGTCACCATTTCATTACATTTTCAACGCGTCACCCGTTCAATCGAGGCGGCAACGGCGTCCCGGGCGGCGGCCGGCGAAGGTCAGATGTCGAACTTGATCACGCCGCGGATGTTGACCCCGGCGGCCAGGTCGTCGTAACCGTTCTGCACCTGGTCGAGGCTGTACTCCTGGGTGATCAGCTTGTCGATCTCGAGCAGGCCGGCCTGGTACAGGCGGAGCAGGTTGGGGATCTGCACCCTCGGGCTGCACGAACCGAAGACGGTCCCGAGCAGCGACTGGTTGAACATGGCGAAGTTGAACAGGTTGAGGGTGACCTCCTCCTGGTTGAACGGGGCGATGGCGGTGGTCACCACCCGGCCGTCCTTGCTCGACAGCTGCACGGCCGGCCCGATCAGGTCCCCGGTCAGGACCCCGGGGGTGAGGATGACCACGTCGGCCATGCGCCCTTCGGTGAGATCGGGAAGCAGGAAGGCGGCATCGAGAATGGAGGCGGCGCCGTGGGTGGCGCCGATCTCCTTGGCCTTCTCCACCTTGAAGGGCAGCGGGTCGACGGCGACGACGTAGCGCGCCCCGGCGATCTTGGCCCCCTGCACGGCCCCGGAGCCGACCCCGCCGCAGCCGATGACCACCACCGTCTCGCCCGGCTTCACCTTGGCCCGGTCCACCGCCGAGCCGAAGCCGGTGGAGATGCCGCAGCTGATGAGGGCGGCGGCCTTCAACGACGCCCCCGGATCGATCTTGACCAGCGACGCCTCGTTGGCCAGCACCGAATCCTGGAACGTCCCCAGCTGGGTCATCCGGTTCAGGTTCTGACCGTCGAGATGGTGCCGCCACTGACCGTCGCTGAACATCGGCCCGGCCAGGATGGTCATGCCCAGGTCGCACAGGTACTGGCGGCCGGAGGCGCACCAGAAGCAACGCCCGCACGACGGGATGAAGGACATGGCGACATGGTCGCCCTCGACCAGCGTGTCGACCCCGGGACCCACCTCGGAGACGATACCGGCTCCCTCGTGACCACCGATGATCGGGAACAGGGACTTGACCCCGAACACCTCGAGGACCTCGGGGGCGGCGTCCATGTCCCCGGTCCGCAGGTGCTCGTCGGAGTGGCACAGGCCGGCGTAGGCCATTTGGACCCGTACCTCGTGGGGGCCCGGTGCGTCGACCTCGATCTCTTCGACCTTCCAAGGCTCGTGGAGTCCAGTACAGACTGCTGCGCGGGTCTTCATGTGCGTCGTCCTCCCCTAGTGGCTGCTCGAATTTAGCGGCGTCACCGCTGCTCCGTTCCCGGCCAGCATCGCGCCGACCCGGCGGTCCCGTCGAGTCAGGCCCCCGGGGTCCCCGAACCCGGATCCCGGTGCACCCAGAGCCGGAGCCGGTCCTCGTCGAACCCGTCGGCCAGGAGGCGGAAGGCCCCGTCGACCTCGCCGGTCAGGTCGTCGGTGTCGTGCTGGGCCCAGCAGGCGAACGCCGCCATGGCGGTGCCGAGCGCCGCCCGGGCCACCGCCTGGGGCCCGAGGTCGTCCGGAGACCCGCCGACCCGCCCGGCCACGAAGTCGGCGACCACCTCGCACCATTCGGTATACCGCACCGCGGAATGGGCGACCAGGGCCGGGACGGTGCTGATGAGGCCCATCCGGATCCGCAGCTCGTCGAGTTCCCCGGCCCCGAAGCGGTTGGTGGCCACCACCGCCCGGCGTACCACGTCCATCATGGGCTCGTCCTGGGGGGCGCTCATCAGCTGGTCCCGGAGCCGGACGAGTTCCGCGTCGAATTCCCCCCACACCACGTCACGCTTCGAGCTGTAGTAGCGGAAGAAGGTGCGCCGGCTGATCCCCACCGCCGCCGCGATCTCGTCGACGGTGGTGGCGTCGAATCCCTTCCGGTCGAACAGCTCGAGGGCCAGGCGGGCGATCGCCTCCCGGGTGGTGCTGGGACGCCGGCCGCGGGCGACTTCGGCCGCCGGGTCGCCGCCTCCCGCCTCGCCCCGGTGAGCCCCCACTGCGTTCGCGCCGACCATAGGCTTCCATTTTGGCATCGAGTGCTATAAAGTCAATGCACTGTCCGTCATCCGGCCCCCGCCGGCCGACTTTCCGGAGGTTCCCATGCCTGATCCCGTCACCGAGCACCCCGATCCGTCCCCCGCCCGCACCGACCTTGCCACCGACGATCGCACCGGCGACCAGCCCCTGGTCGAGGCCGACCTCCTGGTCGAGGACGTGTCCATCGACGGCATGTGCGGCGTCTACTAGGCCTGGCCTGCCCATGCCCCCCACCCTCCCGGCCGGGACCACCGCCTTCGACCCCTCGCGGCCCTGGGCGTTGCACCCCCAGGTGTCGCTGCGGCCCGAGGCGTTCGGGGCGCTGGCCTACCACTTCGGGACCCGGCGACTGTCGTTTCTGAAGAGCCCCACCCTGTTGGCGGTGGTCTCGTCCCTGGCCGCCCAACCCACCGGCCGGGATGCCTGCACCGCGGCGGGGGTGGCCGCCGACGAGCTCCCGACCTACGAGCGGGCTCTCGCCACCCTGGCCGAGTCCGGGATGATCTGCGAGCGGAGCGCGCCGTGACGTTGGTCGCCGCCGAACGCCCGACCCCCCTCCGGTTGGTCGACCAGTTCCAGCTGGGCCTGGACGCACCCATCTGCCTGACCTGGGAGCTCACCTACGCCTGCAACCTGGCCTGCGTGCACTGCCTGTCGAGCTCCGGCCGGCGCGACCCGGACGAGCTGTCCACCGCCGAGTGCAAGCGGCTCATCGACGAGTTCGAGCGGATGCAGATCTTCTACGTCAACATCGGGGGCGGCGAGCCCACCATCCGGAGCGACTTCTGGGAGTTGGTCGACTACGCCACCGCCCATCATGTCGGGGTCAAGTTCTCCACCAACGGCTCCCGGATCACCCCGGAGGTGGCCGACCGCCTGGCCGCCAGCGACTACGTGGACGTGCAGATCTCCCTCGACGGCGCCACCGCCGAGGTGAACGACGCGGTGCGGGGGGTGGGCTCCTTCGACACCGCCGTCCGGGCCATGGAGCGGATGGCGGCGGCCGGCTTCGTCGGATTCAAGCTCTCGGTCGTGGTGACCCGGCAGAACGTGTCCCAGCTCGACGCCTTCCAGGCACTGGCCGACCGTTACCGGGCCCAACTCCGGCTCACCCGCCTGCGCCCCTCCGGCCGCGGGGCCGACGTCTGGGACGAGCTCCATCCGACCGCCGAGCAGCAGCGCACGCTGTACGAGTGGTTGCTGGGCCACGGTGAGCAGGTGCTGACCGGAGACTCCTTCTTCCATCTGGCCGGCTACGGCGAATCGTTGCCCGGGCTCAACCTCTGCGGCGCCGGTCGGGTGGTCTGCCTGGTCGACCCGGTCGGCGACGTCTATGCCTGCCCGTTCGCCATCCACGACGAGTTCCTGGCCGGGAACGTGCGCGCCGCCGGCGGCTTCGACCGGGTGTGGAAGTCGTCGGCCCGGTTCACCGAGCTCCGCCGGCCCGACACCGGCGGGGCGTGTGCCTCCTGCGGGAGCTACGACGCCTGCCGGGGCGGGTGCATGGCGGCCAAGTTCTTCACCGGCCTCCCGCTCGACGGGCCCGACCCCGAGTGCGTGCTCGGCCAGGGCGAACCGCAGCGGGCGGCGGTGGGTGACACCCTCCCGCCCCGGTCGTCACCCGACCACTCGCGCCGACCCCGGGGCTCGGCGCCGGTGGCCGTCGCCCTCCTCCCCCGCCGTCCCGATCGAGCCTGCGACGAGGACCCGCTGGCCGCCTTCGACGCCGGCCGCCATCCGCACTGACAGGTGTCGAGCCTGGTCGACGCCATCGCCGTGGCCGGAAGGACCGCTCCCTCGAGGGTGATCTTCGGTCCCCACGAGACCAATCTCGGCGACGATCGCCGGATCAGCCGACGGCACGTGGCCTACTACCAGGCGAGGGCGGCGGGAGGCAGCGGGGTCATCGTGACCGAGACCGCCTCGGTCCACCCGTCGGACTGGCCCTATGAACGGGCGCCGCTGGCCGCCGACTGCGGCCCCGGGTGGGCGGCGGTGGCGGCCGGGTGCCAGCCCCACGGGAGCCTGGTGCTGGCCGGGCTCGGCCACGCCGGCGGCCAGGGATCCAGCGCCAACTCCCAGTCGGTGCTGTGGGCCCCCTCGAGGGTGGCCGACGCCATCAACCGCGAGATGCCGATGGAGATGGGTCAGGAAGAGATCGACCAACTGGTGGACGGGTTCGCCGGGGCCGCCCGCCTGGCCGCCGACGCCGGCCTCGACGGGGTGGAGATCGACGTCGGCCCCATCTCCCTGTTGCGGCAGTTCCACTCCGGGCTCACCAACCTGCGGGGCGACGCCTACGGGACCGACAAGCTCCGACTCACCACCGAGGTGGTGGCCGCCGTCCGCCGGGCAATTGGTGCGGATCATGTGATCTCGGTCCGGCTGTGCTGCGACGAGCTGGCCCCGTGGGCCGGCATCACCCCCGACCACGCGTTCGACCACCTCGCCACCCTGGCCGGCCAGGTGGACCTGGTGGTGGTGGTGCGGGGCGGGCCGTTCTCGGTGTCCGCCTACCGGCCCGACGCCCACGCGCCGGCCATCTTCAACGCCGAGCTCTGTCGGCGGATGCGGGACGCCGCCGGGGCCCGGGTGCCGGTGGTGCTCCAGGGCAGCGTGATCGACCCCGGGTCGGCCCAGGCGGCGCTGGACGACGGCACCGCCGACCTGGTGGAGATGACCCGGGCCCAGATCGCCGAGCCGCGCCTGGTCACCCTGGTCCGGGAGGGTGCCGCCCACCGGGCCCGGCCCTGCATTCTCTGCAACCAGGCCTGCCGGGTGCGAGACAACCGCAACCCCATCGTGAGCTGCGTGGGCGACCCCGGCAGTGGTCACGAGACCACGGAGCCGGCCGCCGAGGGCACCGACCCGGTGGCCCACGAGGTGCTGGTGGTGGGGGGCGGTGTCGCCGGGCTCGAGTGTGCCCGGGTGCTGGCCGGACGCGGCCACCGGGTGCGGCTGATCGAGCGCGGCCCCCGGCTCGGTGGGGTGGTGGTGGCGGCCTCGGTGGGTCCGGGGCGGGCCCGGCTGGCCGAACTGGCCGGATGGCTGGAGTCCGAGTGCCGGGCCTCGGGGGTCGAGGTGGAGGTCGGCGCCGAAGTCACCCCGGCCGATCTTGATGCGGCCACCGCCGGCGGCGCCGCGGTGGTGATCGCCACCGGCTCCCGGCCCCGGCCGATCGACGTCCCGGTCGACGAGACCATCACCGTCGTCGACGGGTTGTCGGCGCTGGCGGGAGGGTCGGCCCGGCTCCCCGACGGCCCGGTGGTGGTCCACGATCCGGTGGGCGGGCCCATCGGGATCGGGGTGGCGGAGTGGCTGGCGGGCGAGGGACGCCGGGTGTCCATCGTCACCCCCGACCAGATCGCCGGCACCCTGCTGGCCATCACCGGGGACCTCGCCGACGCCAACACCCGGTTGCAACGGGCCGGGGTCCGCCGAGAGCTCCGGGCCGTCCTCCGGGGCGCCAAAGGGGGCCGGGCCCTGCTCGACGACGTCTGGACCGGCGAGCGGCGGGAGGTCGACGCCGCGGTCATCATCGACTGCGGTCACCGGCTGCCGGAGGAGACGCTGTACCAGGGCCGGCCCGGCACTCCCCGGGCCGGTGACTGCGTCGCCCCCCGCACCCTCCTCGAGGCGGTGCTGGAAGGGCGCCGCCGGGCCCTGGAGGTCGGTTCCGGGTCGGCGACGTCGGGGCTGGCGATCCGGTGAGCGCCGGCAGCCACTACCGCCACCTGTTCACCCCGCTCCGGCTCGGGCCGGTGACGGTGCGCAACCGGATCGTCTTCTCCGCCCACCTCACCAACTACGCCGCCGCCGGGCTCCCCACCGCGCAGCACGCCGCCTACTACGCCGCCCGGGCGGCCGGCGGGAGCGGCCTGATCATCACCGAGGAGCACTCCACCCACGTGACCGACTGGCCGTACGAGAAGCTGATCCACGGCTTCAACCCGGCGGTGCTGCCCGGCTACCGGCGAATCACCGACGCGGTGCACGCCCACGACGTCCCGATCTTCGCCCAGATCAACCACAACGGCGGGCAGGGGTCGAGCATGTACAGCCGGCTGCCGGTGTGGGCACCCAGCCCGGTGCCCGACCCGCTGTTCCGCGAGGTGCCCAAGGCCGTCGAGCTCTCGGAGATCGGCGAGATCGTCGCCGGCTACGCCGAGGTGGCCGAACGCTGCATCGCCGGCGGCTTCGACGGCATCGAACTGCAGTGCTCCCACTCGTCGATCGTCAGGGGATTCCTGTCCCCGGCCACCAACCACCGGACCGACGGCTACGGGGGCCCGCTGGAGAACCGGGCCCGCCTCCTGCTGGAGATCGTCGACGCGGTGCGCGAGGCGATCGGCGCCGACAAGGCCCTCGGTGTCCGCCTCTGTGGGGACGAGCTCATCGAGGGGGGAACCGGCATCGACGACGCGGTGGCGGTGGCCAAGATGGTGGACGCCGGCGGCCGGGTCGACTACATCAACACCTCGATCGGGGTCGCCACCGCCACCTTGTTCATGATCGAGGCGAGCATGCAGGTCCCACCGGGATACGCCATGTTCATCCCGAGCGCCATCCGTCAGGCGGTGGGCCTCCCGGTGGTCGGAGTCGGTCGGTTCAAGGACCCGTTGCAGGCGGACCGGGCCCTCGACGAGGGCCAGTGCGACCTGGTCGGGGTGGTCCGGGGCCAGATCGCCGATGCCGACTTCGCCGCCAAGGCCCGGTCCGGCCACGCCACCGACATCCGGACCTGCCTGTCGTGCAACCAGGAGTGCGTCGGCCGGATGGGGCTCAACCGGTGGCTCGGCTGCATCGAGAGCCCCCGCACCGGCCGGGAGGCGATCCCGCTTCCCCTCCGGTCCCGACCAAAGAAAGTGGTGGTGGTGGGCGGGGGCCCCGGCGGGTTGCAGGCGGCGGTCACCGCGGCCGAACGCGGGCACCGGGTCGTCCTCTACGAGCGGCACGACCGGCTCGGCGGGCAGGTGCAGGTGGCCGCCACCGTCCCCAGCCGGGCCGAGTTCCTCGACATCGCCCGCAACCTCATCGTCAACGCCCGGCGGGCCGGGGTCGAGCTGCGGACCGGCATCGAGGCCGATCCCGACTCGATCCGGGCCGAACAACCCGCCGCGGTGGTGGTGGCCACCGGGGCCCGGCCGTCCCGGCCCTGGTGGGCCGCCGACCATCCCCGGGTGGTCGACATCCGCGACGTGCTCGAGGGGCGGGTCTCCCCCGACGGGGAGGTGGTGGTGGTCGACGAGCTCGGGTTCCATCCGGCCACCTCCACCGCCGAGCTGCTGGCCGACCGGGGCTGCCGGGTGGAGATCGTCACCAACGGCATGGTCGTCGGGCAAGACCTGGGCGTCACCTTGGACATGGAGACCTGGAACGTGAAGGCCCACGCCAAGGGGATCGCCCAGAGCGTGGACCTGGTCCCGATGGGGGCGGCTCCCCTGGCGGGCGGCCCCCATCCCGGCGGGGTCGAGCTCTCGCTGCAGCACCACCCCACCGGCACCGACCAGCTACGCCGGTGCGACTGGGTGGTCTGCGCCGTCCAGCCGGAGCCCGAGGACCGCCTGTGGTCGGAGCTGCGCGAGTCGGCGTTCGCCGTCTACCGGGTGGGTGACTGCCTCGCCCCGCGACGGGCCCATGCCGCGGTGATCGAGGGCCATCGGGTGGCGGCGGCGCTATGAACGGGGTCGATCCCGGGCGCCCGGTGGCGGTGGTGGTGGCCCGCGACGGCCGGTTGCCGGTCGGTGCCGACGAGGCGGTGGCCGAAGCCGGGGGGCAGGTGGTGGTGGTCGGCTCCGGCACCTCGGACGCGGCCCACGCGTTGCTGGCCGCCGAACGGGCGGTCTGCGTGGAGTCGGGCGCCGGGCTGCGTCCCGCCGCGTTGACCGGGGTCCTGGTCCCGCGGCTGGCCGGCGTGCCGTTGGTGGTGATGCCCTCGTCACCCGACGGTCGCGACCTCGGCCCCCGGGTGGCGGCCCGGCTCGGCGTGCCCTTCCTCGCCCACGCCGTCTCGGTGAGCGCCCAGCTCGGGCCGGTGGGACACGTCCGCATCAGTGCCGAGGTGTCCCGGCTGGACGACCGGATCCTGGTTCCGGTGACGGTCGACGGCCCGGCGGTGGCCACCCTGGTCCCCGGGAGCCGCACGGTGGTCCCGGCCGACCGCCCGCCGTCCTGGGAGCCGGAGGTCATCGTCCCGGCGGTCACCGCACCGGCGGCGGCGCCCGGCCTTCCGGCGGATCCCGAGGTCATCGACGTCCTCAAACCCGACCCCTCCACCATGGACCTGGCCGACGCCCCCCGGGTACTGGCCGGCGGGGCGGGCCTGGCCGCGCACGGTTCCGACCAACGGGCGCGGGCCACCTTCGAGCTCCTGGCCCAGGTGGCGGCCGCGATGGGGGCATCGGCCGGGGCGACCCGGGTGGCCACCGATGCCGGGTGGATCGGCTACCCCCGCCAGATCGGGACCACCGGGGTGGCCATCGATCCGGACCTCTACATCGCCTTCGGGGTGTCGGGCGCCACCCAGCACGTGGGCGGGCTCGGAACCCCACGCCATGTCGTCAGCGTCAACACCGATCCCTCGTCGCCGATGACGGCCATGGCCGATCTCGGCCTGGTCACCGACGGCCCGGCGCTCCTGGTGGAGTTGGCCCGGCGGTTCGGCATCACGGTCCCGGCCGGCGTCGGCCCCGAACCGGCGGAGGTCGGCCATGCCTGAGCCCGGCGGCGCACCGGGGTCCCCGGTCTTCGATGCGGTGGTGGTCGGGGCCGGCCCGGCCGGCTCGTCGGCCGCCCTGACGCTGGCCCGTGCCGGCCGGTCGGTCGTCCTGGTCGAACGCGGGCCGTTTCCCGGCTCCAAGAACGTCTACGGCGGGGTGGTCTACGGCCGGGTCCTCGACGAGGTGGTGCCCGAGTGGTGGACCCAGGTCCCGGTCGAGCGCTGGGTGGTGCGGCGGTCCACCATGATGATGACCGGCACCCAGTCGGTGTCGGTGGACTACCGGTCGGCGGCCTGGGGGGAAGCCCCCTACAACGGGATGACCACCCTCCGGTCGCGCTTCGACAGCTGGCTGGCCGGCAAAGCCGTGGAGGCCGGCGCCGTCCTGGTCACCTCCACCGTCGCCACCCACCTGCTGCGGGACGCCGGCGGGCGGATCGTCGGGGTCCGGACCGACCGGGAGCAGGGGGAGCTCTGGGCCAAGGTGGTGGTGGCCTGTGACGGGGTCAACTCGTTCCTGGCCAAGGAAGCCGGGCTGATGCCGGTGGCCGAGGCCTCCCACCACACCCTCGGGGTCAAAGAGGTCCTCGAGCTGCCCCGCCCGGTCATCGACGAGCGGTTCGGGCTCCGCGGCAACGAGGGCATCGACATCGAGATGCTCGGGTGCACCCGGGGCATCCCGGGGGGCGGGTTCCTCTATACCAATGCCGACACGGTGAGCCTGGGGGTCGTCCTGTCCCTGACCCACCTGGCCGAGGCCAGGCTACGACCCGAGGAGCTGATCGCCGACCTCAGGGGTCATCCGTCCATCGCCCCCTACCTCCGGGACGCCACCCTGCGCGAGTACTCGGCCCACCTCATCCCCGAGGGGGGCTATGACGCCATGCCGGTCTTGGTGACCGACGGGATGCTGGTGGCGGGAGATGCCGCCGGCATGACGCTGGCCGCCGGGCTGTGGCTGGAGGGCGTGAACTTCGCCATCGGCTCGGGGCTCGCCGCCGGCCGGGCCATCGACCGGGCCATCGCCGGCGGTGACTGCTCGGCCCGGGGGCTCGCCTCCTACCGCGCCGACCTGGAGGGCCAGTTTGTGCTGGCCGACCACAAGCGGCTGCGCAAGGCCCCCGGGCTGGTGCTGTCCGAGCGCCTCCAGCAGCGCTACCCGGGCCTGGTCTGCGACCTGGTGGAGGGGATGTTCACCGTGACCAACCCGATACCCAAGCGAGGCGCCCTCCGGGTCACCCGGTCGGCGGCGGCCAAGCACGGGGTCAAGCTCCGGCAACTGGTGGCCGACACCGCTCGGGCGGCGAGGATCTTCGGATGAGCCTGGCGGACGCGGTCCCGGGGTCGGGCAACGAGCTGCCCGGGGGTCGGTGGCGGGGCATCGCCTTCGAGGACCGGATGGCCACCGTCGAATTCCGGGTCGGCGCCCGGGCCCACATCGTGGTCGACTCCGCCGTCTGCCGGTCGTGCACCACCAAGGCCTGCGTCACCGCCTGCCCGGCCAACCTGTTCGCGCCCACCTCGGAGGGGGGCATCCTGTTCAACTACGAGGAGTGCTTCGAGTGCGGGACCTGCTACATGGTCTGCAACCACGCGGGCGCCATCGCCTGGACCTACCCCGACGGCGGCCAGGGCGTCGTCTTCCACCATGGCTGATCGCGGCGCCGGACCGATGGTGGCGGCCTGCATTCGGATCGGCGATCTCCGCCCCCGGGTCGATCCGCTGTCCGGTGCCGTCGTCCGCGACCAACTGGGGGTCGGGATGGCCCCGGCCGACGCCGCCGCCCTCGAGTACGCCTTCCGAATCGCCGAGGCGTGGTCCGGTCACGTGGTGGTGGTCACCGCCGGCCCGGCGGCGGCCGATCCGTTGCTCCGGGATGCCCTCGCCCTCGGCGCCGCCGTGCTCCGGGTGGCGGTCCCCGACCCGTCGTCGGATCTGGGATACGCGGAGGATCTGGGGGCGGACGAGCGGGCCGAGGCCATGGCGATCGCCACCGCCCTCGCCGGGTACGGGCAGCCGGCCATCGTGATGTGCGGCGATAGGTCGGCGGACCGCGGCACCGGGGCGCTCCCGGCGTTTCTGGCCCATGAGCTGGGGGCGGCCCAGGCGCTGGGCCTGGTGGCGGTGGCCACCAGCGACGAGCCGCTGACGCTGGTGGCCGAGCGCCGGCTGGACGGGGGGTGGCGGGAGCGGCTCCGGGTGCCCTGCCCGGCGGTGTGCTCGGTGGAGGGAGCCGGCGTCCGGTTGCGGCGGGCGTCCCTGACCGCCGCCCTGGCCGCCCGGGCCACGGAGATCCCCGAAATCGTGGGCGGCGGCGGCGCGCAAATCGGAACGGGTCCGATAGGGCTCGGTCCGGTGCGACCCTTCCGGCCCCGGACCCGGGTGGTCCCGCCCCCGGAGGGCGACGATCCACGAGTGCGGCTGCTCGCCCTGACCGGGGCGTTGGTCGCCCATGACCCGCCCACCGTGGTCGGGCCGATCGACGCGTCGGGGGCGGCCGATGCCCTGTTGGACTTCCTGAACCGCCACGGGTATCTCGGTGAGCCGACCGCGAACGAGGCGGGGCGATGACCCGGCTGGCCGACCTGGCGTGGCCGGAGGTCCGGACCCTGGCCGGTCAGGGAGCGGTCCTGCTGGTCCCGATGGGATCCACCGAACAACACGGGCCCCACCTGCCGGTCACCACCGACACCGACATCGCCGGCGCCATCGTCTCCCATCCCGCCATCGGGCTCCGGCTTCCGCACGCCGTGGTGGCCCCTCCCCTTCCCTACGGATCCTCCGGAGAGCACGACGGGTTCTCCGGCACCCTCTCGATCGGCCGGAAGGCCACCGAACTGGTGGTGATGGAGCTGGTCCGGTCGGCCAGCGCCTCCTTCTCGGCGGTGGTGGTGGTCTCCACCCACGGGGGGAACGCCGCCCCGGTGGACCAGGCGGTGTCCCGGCTGCGGGCCGAGGGCCGCAATGTGCGGGGGTGGAGCCCGCGATGGCAAGGTGACGCCCATGCCGGCCGGACCGAGACCTCGCTGATGCTGGCCGTCGCCCCCGACCGGGTCGACCTGGCGGTGGCCGAGCCGGGAGACACCCGGCCGCTCGCCGAGATCCTCCCCGCACTCCGCGCCGGCGGGGTCAGCTCGGTGAGCCCCAACGGGGTGCTCGGCGACCCGACCGCGGCAACCAAGGCCGAGGGGGACCGACTCCTGGCCGCGGCGGTCGACGACCTCATCAGGTTCGTGGACGGATCCGGCGGCGGCGAGGCACTCCGATGACCCGGGTGGCGCTGGTCACCGGGGCCGCCCGCGGCATCGGAGCCGCCACCGTGGTCGCCCTGGCCGCCTCCGGATGGTCGGTGGTGGCCGTCGACCGGGCCTCGGACGACCCCCGGCTCCCCTACCGGCTCGGCACCGAGGCGGACCTCCGGGCGGTGGTGGACGCCACCGGGAGTGCCCAGGTGCTCGCCCATCAGGCGGACACCATCGACCCCGAAGAGATGAGGGCGGCGGTGGCGCGGGCCGAGGAGAGTTTTGGTGGTCTCGACGCAGTCATCGCCGCCGCCGGCGTTATCGCCGGTGGCGTCCCCCTGTGGGAGATGCCGGAAACCGAGCTGGCAGCGGTGATCGAGACCGACCTGTGGGGCCCGCTGACCGCCGCCCGGGTCGGAGTCCCCGCGCTGCTCCGCCGTCCCGCCCCCCGCCAGGGTCGGTTCATCGCCGTCGCCTCGACGGCGGCCACCCGGGGGCTGCCGGGGCTGGCCGCCTACGGCGCGGCCAAGGCCGGAGTGGCCGGGCTGGTCAGAGGGCTGGCGGTGGATCTGCGGGGGACCGGGGTCACCGCGGTCGGGGTGAGCCCGGGTTCGACCGCCACCCCGCTCCTCGACGAGAGCGCCCGGCTCTACGGTCTGCCCGACGCCCAGTCGTTCGCCGCCCAGGTGCCGGTCGAGCGCCTCCTGGCCCCCGAGGAGGTGGCCCGGGCGGTTGTCTGGTTGGCCGGTTCCGACACCGGGGGCATCACCGGCGCCGTCGTCCCGGTGGACGGTGGACTGTCGCTTTGAGTCCGCCGGCCCCCCGGCCCGAGCTACCGCCCGGGTTCCACGTGGTCCTCGATCCGTCGGTGAAAACCCTGGGTGGCGGCACCCTTCTGGTCGGCGGCCATCCGGGACGAATTCTGAGGCTATCCGCCAACGGGCCGGCGGCCTTGGCCGCGCTGATCGGCGATGGACCGCTGACCGGGGCCCAACGCCGGCTCGGCCGCCGGCTGGTCGAGACGGGAATGGCCCATCCCGTCCCCCCGCCCGGAGGCGCCGGGGTGGTCGCCGACATCACCGTGGTGATCCCGGTCCGGGATCGGACCGAGTTGCTCGACCGGTGCTTGGCTTCGGTAGGCCCCGACCCGCCGGTGGTGGTGGTCGACGACGGGTCGCGGGACCCGGCCGCGGTGGCCGAGGTCTGCCGCCGGCACGGTGCCCGGCTCCAGGTCCGGGCGGTGAACGGGGGGCCGGCAGCGGCCCGCAACGATGGCCTGGCCCACCTCGACTCCGAGTTGGTGGCCTTCCTGGACAGCGACTGCGTGGTTGCCCCCGGTTGGCTCGCCCCGCTGGTGCAGATGTTCGACGACCCGGCGGTCGGGGCGGTGGCGCCCCGGATCCGGCCGGCCGGGACCCCGGGGGCGGCCCGTGACCGCTTCAACCGGGCCCGCTCCCCCCTCGACATGGGACCCCAGCCAAGTGGGGTGGGACCGGACCGACCGGTCAGGTACGTCCCGACCGCGGCGCTGGTGGCGCGCCGTCTGGCTCTCGCCGAGGGGTTCGATCCCGACCTCCGGTTCGGCGAGGACGTGGACCTGGTGTGGTCGGTGGTCGATGCCGGCTGGCAGGTGCGATACCTGCCGTCGGTGGAGGTCGAACACCATGCCCCCGGGTCGTGGAGCGGGCTGCTCCGGCGCCGGTTCCGCTACGGGACATCGGCGGGCCCGCTGGCCCGGCGGCACCCCGGACGCCTGGCCCCGGTGCGGCTCCGGCCGTGGCCGACGGTGGCCGCGGTTGCCCTCCTGGCCGGCCGCCCGCGGACGTCTGCCCTGGTCACCACGCTCTACGGCCTGAATTTGGCCCGGCAGGTTCGGGCCTTCGATGTCCCGGCGAACCTCGCCCTCCGGTGGAGCGTGCAGGGAGCCGGCTGGACCCTGTTCGGGCTGGGCCGGGCGGCCACGGTGGTGGCGGGCCCCGCCCTGGCCGTCGCGGTGCTCGGACGAGGGAGACGTGGGAGGCGGATCCGACCGGCGGCGATGGCCCTGGCGGCGGTCCCCCCGTTGGTCGAGTGGTGGCAACGGCGTCCCGAGCTCGACCCGTTCCGATGGGCAGTGGCCTCCGTCGTCGATGACATGGCCTATGGCCTCGGGGTCTGGTCCGGCTGCATCCAGGCCCGGACGCTGTCGCCCCTCCTCCCCAGCCTGCAGCGGCGTGGGGCAGACGCCGACCCGGTCGTCGACTCTTAACGCGGTGCCCGACCTCGTCCGAACCTCTCGTGCCGGGGGTCCGGCTCGAACGGACGACTGGCGAGCATCAAATTGTCGCTTTCCGGGACGACACCGGCACGCTGGGTGCCTGGGGAGAGGGACCGGACCGACCGGCCCTCGGGACGCCGAAGAAGCAAATACCCTGGTCACTGGCCATGACAATACCTCGGCCGGACAACATGTATACTTCTGCAAGCGCAATTTTGGCTGGGTTGTCCGGGATTCCTCGGAGAGCGGCACCTGGGGTTGGGATTTACCGACACCGGGTGAAAAGGCCAACGCCGTCAGAACCCTGACGGATGAGCGCGACCACGTGGGGGAACGTGTGGCGGAACGCCGCGCGCCTTACGTGAGAAGACGATGACGACGATGAACGAGGACTTACCCACGACGCAATCTTGGGCGTAGACCAACCGGCCGCACACCCTACGGCGTAAAGCCAGGACGAACGAAGCCTTCCCGCTCGTCGTCCGGGGACCGAATGCAATGGGCCGGAGCCCGCCAACACCGAGCAGAGGAAGGCGCCACCGCGCGCCCGACGAAGGGAGGTGCCATGCGGACCCGCATTGCACTCGTGGCGGTTTTTGCCGTCGCAACAATCATTGCCGTCAGTTCCGCCGTCCTGATCCGGCCTGTCAGCTCACAGGCCGCCTCGACGGCGACCCATCACGCCTCGACGCCATCGTCGATACCGAGCGCGCTCGTCGCGTTCGACTCGCCGAATTCGTCAGGAAGCCATGCCACCACCATCTCCAGCCTGGGAGCGTTGCTCTCCCTGGGCACGGGGGCGGTGGCGGCGACCAGCACCGCCATCCCGGTGGCGACGGCGCCGGCAACACCGGCACCGGTGACACCACCGGCTCCGGTGGCGGTCCCAACCCCCGCGCCGGTTGCCGCCCCGGTGCCAGCACCGGCCCCCGCACCGGTGGCCCCAGTGCCGGCGACGACCACCACCGCCAGCGCCGACTCGGCGTATGCCGAATGGAGCCGGGTCGCCGACTGTGAGGAGGGCGGATGGATCGGTGCCGCCAGCGCCGACTACCCCGACTCACTCGGGATCAATGCCGCCAATTGGTATGCCAACGGCGGCGGTTCCGATGTTTCCCCCGCGGCGCAGATCGCCGTGGCCCAGCGGATCGAGGGCACGAGTTACGTCCCCGACCAGAACGGTTGTGGGTCCTGGTAACCGGTTCGGCAACCGCCTGGGGCACCCGGTACGGCGGCGGCCGGTAACGGATCGGCGTCGGAAACGACCCGGTCGGCACTCAGCCGGCCGGGTCGTTTCATACTCGGGGCGCGGCAATCGAGATCGGCACGATGGCGGGTCCGGACTCTCGGTCGAGGTCGGCCGGTTCGGGTCCGTGGACACGACAAAGCTCGGGGCAGCCCGGCTTCTTTGTCGAACCGGGGGCCCCAAAACGAAAATGCCGCCGGGAGCTGAACTCCAGCGGCCTCAAACGACACAAAGTGCCGACCCGACTACCTCCCGGAAACCGGTGAGGCCGTCGGGTCGACACCCGTGATCGTCAATTCAGATCTTGCGGACCTGGCTTGCTTGCAGGCCCTTTTGGCCCTGCTTCGTCTCGAACTCCACACGCTGGCCTTCGGCGAGATCGCGGAAGCCTTCCATCTGGATTTCGGATTGGTGGACGAAGAGATCATCCCCGCCGCCGTCGGGCGTAATGAAACCAAAGCCCTTCTCGGCGTTGAACCACTTGACTGCACCTACTGGCATAACTGTCACTCCTTGAGCTGACTTCACGCACTTCATCGCGGGGATCCATTTTGAAGCCCAACCTCCGTCA